>CAYGQW010000110.1:0-9724 GCA_964352175.1 uncultured Halobacteriovorax sp. | reverse complement strand
GCCAAGAAATTTCAGACGACGGCGGAACCTACGTCACGCCAAAAGTCACAGAGCACGAAGTCCTATTTGAACAACAAAACTTCGAAGATAATTTTAGAGAAAACAATCATGTCATCTTCCACGCCGGAAATATGGCAACCGGCACTCAATGGCAAGAATTACAATCGGGTAGTGAAAATCAATCATTAAGTCAGTTTGGTATTGCTATCGAGCATCGCCCAGAACTTAGAAATTATTCGTGGGCAATAGGCTTAAGTTATCTTAGTACCGAGCTAGACAGCTATGCTTTTAAAAGCATTTTAGTTGAAGGTAAGTTGCAATACTCAGTCGCACGCTTTGACCTAATTGCCCTAGACGCCGTCTTTGGAATTGTCGGAACAGGAGACGCACGCCTGCAAAACTCGATCAGTGGAAATGAGTCTCGCGGAACGATCTTGGGGTATATCCTTGGCGCACAAGCTAAGCTCTTTCCATTTTCTAAGTTTGGTGTGATTGGTGGCGTGGAGCTAAGAAAGTACAGTGTCGGTAGCATCGGAGATATCGAACTCCAAGATGGAAGTATTGGCTCTCTAGATACTTTTAGTGGTGCCAATATCTGGGCCGGAATAACTTATAAACTCTAGTTGACCAAAATATTGCTACCTTGATTTGAGCCTTGTTCTTTTGCCTTTTTTAGAAAGAAATCAACTTTATCTTTATTATTCTCAAAATTACCATCTGGAGCTACAACTTCAGTTTTGTCAGCATCACTTAATTCTTGTTTAAACTCTTCAGAAATTTTTCGTTCTAATCTTCTTTGTTCCGTTTCAATTAAGTCTTCACTGTTGCTAGAGAAACTTGTTCCAAAGACAGTAAAGGCATATTTATAAAGACTTTGTAGGTGAACTTTATTTTTTTTATCCCTTTCTAAAAACTGGATCATGGTTCGAAGGAACTCTTCTTGCATAGGTACATGGCTCCAACCAGCAAAAAGATATGTCATCCCCTCTTGATCGATTTTTTGCTTAAGGCTTAGCTCATTAAATTCATTATAAATCCTTACGGTCTGATCTGGATTACTCGCCTCCCAAACTAGGGACTCAAACAAACGAGAACGATAAGCTTGTGCTATAGAGCTAAACCTTTTAGTACTTAATTCAATTTGCTGTAAAACGCCTTCACGTAGCAAGAAGGTATGTTCAACTTTAATATTATCACTTACAAGCGCATCTGTGTTTGGCTTAACTTCTATCACACCCATTCGCTTTGCCCTATTAAAACTTAAACTCACGACATTAGGCGGGAATAAAAGTTGTCTTGTTTTTAGAATAAACAATTTATAGGCCAAATCAGTATATTTGATTGAAGCTAGTTTCATTATCCAATTGGCAAAGCCTAATTCAGATTGATCTGGAAGTCTTAAATCTAAAGTAAAAAGGTCTTCCCAGATCTGATCACTAGGAACGGCAAGTAAGTTGTTTTTAAAAATCGGAAGATTGAAGAGTAAGTTATTTTCAAATGGGTAGGTATATGTCGTAGGTTTTAAAAATTTTATTGCAATCTCGGTTTGTTGATTTTGATTTTTAATATCCCATCCAATGACAGCATTACCTTTTTCATCAACGCTAATGTTTGGGATAAGTAGAAAATAAGGATGTCTCAAAGGCATTGGCAAAATATAATTTCCAACATGAAATTCACGCCATCTTGTTAGGCTATCTGTACTCACCATATCAATTTTTTTAACCTCAAAAGGAATTGAATACAGCAGCTTCTCATCAACTTTCTCGGTTTTAAAAAAACGAGAGTCAAGTCCACTTTCTAAAGAAACATAATAGAAATGGTAGGGCATAAACGCCAAAAGGCCGGCCGTCATAATAATGGCAATGACGAGAACAATGGGAATGATCAAGCGTTTCATGAACACCATATCGGACACTTAGGGTAGATATTAAGAAAATACTCAACTTTGAGCTCCCTTTTTACGATAAGCTATTGAATAGGAACGAAATTGGAGCCGAGTATGAGAATCGTGCCATTAACATTGATATCATTATTATTCATTTTAACTGCCTGTGATTCAGCGAGACAGTCGAGAAAGAGCCGTTTTGATTACTCACCTTTTAGCTCAACTTCAGGCACTACTGCTGGAAATCAAACTGGTGGAGATATTGTTATCGATGATTCGGGAAACGGATCTGGTAGTGGGTCAACAACTGTAACGATTCCAACCGAAATTAATCATTGTTCTTGGGCACCAGACGGACTCAATGGATTTTCTTCTAGTAGCAGTCATCTGGGTGATTATACTGTTTGCAAAAGTACTAGCAATGAGCTCGATCTTTATATTCAAGTTAAAAATCCGATTACGAATGTTCAAGTTTGTTTAATTCCAACTTCCGCTTCGGGTGATCAGTCTGTCTATATTGGAGAGGCTCGATGCTTACTTTTAAATGATAATAAACGTGTTTATAAAGTTACCATGGTAAAGAACCGTCCAAACTTCTCACAACTGCCACTTAATAGCGTCATGATTATGAAGGACGAACAACATTTCTATCCTTACCCTTTTAATCAAAACGCGCTTTCTCCAGATGCTTACGTCTTTTGCTCTCAGTACTTAGCACAATATGGCTATGCTGGTTATTGTGAATCATTTAAGTCTGTTGGAGCTTACGCTTATAAGCAGTTCTAGTTCTTTAGATTACCCGAGACTAGAACTCCGGTACGATACATCTTATAAAGTTCACCATCAAGTGTTGGAAACGCCATGAGTGGGATGATTTTTCGGATCTCCTCACCAGCATCTTCTTCCTTTTCTAACTCTACACAAACTATAAAGTAGTAGAAGCTAATACCATTTTGTTGATAAGCTTTGATATAATTGAAGACTTGATCACCATCTTCATCTTCATCGCGATAAATCTCATCCGGGTCTTCTAGTGTTGTTTTGAAATATTTTTCATAGAGATCAAATTGTTCAAAAGGAATATCTGCTGCGATTCTATCTTGAAGTAGCCTGGCTAAGAAAGATGATTTTTTGGCTTCGATAGCATTTAAAGAATCTTGCTCCAGCTCTAGATCAATCGCTCCCTCAGGCAAGTCTTCTCTCGCGATAAACTCAGCTGGGTCAGCGATTTTCTCCCCACCTCTATATTTGTCCAGCAGTTCAGGACTTCTGGTTGCCATGGCCAAAAGAATAAAGCTAGGTTGACGTTCGAACAGATGGCACATAATGACGACATGAAATGGTCTTTCATTTGAAAAAGATTTTATAAAAACGAAAAGATCTTCTCCAATTTCATTTTCCCAACGCCAAATTTCATCAGGTCTAGTGAGAGACTTATCCATAACAACAGGATCACTGATCATAGTGCGGCAGTCTTCATCTCCAATTTTTAACTCAGATCTAGTTTCTCTTTCGAGATTTTCGTAAAAAGCTACAATTGGTTGATAGTATTTTTCAATGCAGTCTTCGCTACAAAATGCTCGTGCAGATCTTTCTTCAACGAAGAGAAGATCCTCAACATCTAGTAACGCTTTTTTACAGTGATTACAAAAATAAACAGAACGATTCAAAGAAGCCACCTAAACTAAAGTGCGAAATTTAATCCAGCATAAATATTGTTTCCATAACTTCCAGGTAAATTCCATAAACGTGCAGCTAAAAGATTCTCATCTTTTAGTCTTTTTGAACGAAAGACGGCTCCTAAATCTAAAGAAACCATTGGAGAGATAGTCAGTTGTAATGAAGGTGAGATCGTTCCAAAAGAAATTTTCTCTTGAATCGCATTGACTCCCTCGCCACTACCAACACTGACTGTAGCTGCTTCTACTGCGAATCTTATATCAGGTGAAACCATCCAACCTAAGGAAGCATTTAAGCGTTGAATATTTCCAATATCAAGCTCGTTATCTGTCGAAGGATTTCCAGTCAACCAGACTCTATAACCAAGCCCAAAAACAAAAGTTCCAAATCTCTTTGCTGTTTCTACACCGACAATCTTATCTGTTCTTGAAGTCGCGAAGGCAGAATCCTTTTGTCCAATATTGACGCCACCAATAAAGTCCATTGAAGCCCGGTCCCCAGCACCGCCATACTCCAGCCAATTAACCCCTAAAACAATTTGAGGATTACCTTTTTGTGAAGAACCACTTCCTAAAGAGCTAGAATCATCAAATGTTCCCATCGCCCACTTTGAATCGAGCCAAATATTATAAGAAGTTTCAAAATGTGCTTCAAAACTAGTGACATTAACCTTACCAGACTGCTCACCTACTTGAGCATCAATAACCCCATATCTAGCTGCAATCTCGAACATACCAGATGGGGCCGACCTAGAAATAAGATTGTTTGATGAAGCAACTGAAGTGGCCGATGGAGGTGCAATTCGTTTAACTTTAGTGGTTGCCTGCGCGGGTGCTTGTGAAGACTCGGTATAATCAACTAAAGCAAATGAGTATTTTGATATAAGAAATAGGGAAAAAAATAAAAGCAGGTTCTTCTTCATGACAAATCCTTTGTCAGTTTTGGAGTTTTCATAACTCCTTTATCAATATTTAACCATATGATACCCAATAAGATCAAATTATGCACTTTTCCGAGCTTTTTACTCGGTGTAATTATTACCTGACTGGAAAGCCTTGCCCTCTGCTAAGGCTCCCCCTATCCAAGATACTATAGATAGACGTGGTCTAGGATGGATCATCATATTGGGAGGAGCCCTTTTGGAATTATTCAAGCGTACACCTGATCAAACGATGAAATCACTTATTGAATGGGGTGCTCAAGGACACTACCCTCTTTTCGATCGCGACTGGCTTGGTTTGGTGACTACTTCATCTGGCACAAGACTTAAGGCACTGACAATCAACGAGAAAGGAAAGGTTAAATCAATCCTAAAAAGAATCGCAGGCCAAAAAAGTTTTGAAAGAAAAAGAACTGTGCTTTTTTCTTTAAATGAAGATGATAGACAAACTTTTATTAGGGCATTTATGAATGCCGTTGAAAATAAAATTCTCGATAATGCTCCGGAGCTTCACTAATGAAGAAGCTAATAACAATATTTTTAACTATAGCTCCAATTCTAGTCTTTGCTGAGTATCGTGTTTATCAATATCAAGTTGTTTCTAGATTTCCAGGTGAATACCAAGCCAAGCCTCATGTCGTAACCTCGACACTTGATCCAGTCTCATATCTTTCCTATCATGGCGGCGAAACCTCAATTGCCGTTGATCTTATGCGCTCGTGGACATGCCAGGGACATACCGGTGGCATGAAAGATTATTGTTTGGGCCCGGCTGAACGCTCTATTGCACAAGAGAATGAAATGGCATCAGTTGAGGTGAAAAAACCGTGAAGATAGAGAATCCTCAAACAACCAAGCTTAAAACGATGCTCAATAATCAAAGAAATTTGATAGCAGCAAAAGAGCAAGAAGTTGAGGATGTTAGAAAACTCTATGATATGAAAAAAGAGAGTGAACGTCTTGTTGGTCAAAAAGATGTTATTGAGATTAAAGATTTCAATCAAAAAGAAGTTTTAGATGCTGTTGAACAAAAAACTGTTCGTCTTGAGGAACTACAAAATAGTTTAAAAAGTGACTCCGATCGGTTGACCAAGGAACGTGCTATTTTAGCAGAGCAAAGACAACTAGACCGTGACGCCACCAGAATATTCAATAGTATTGAGCAAGATAGAGTCATCCAAGAAGGACTCGAGCAAACACGTCAAATTCAAGACTCTACTAACCAAGAAGTAGCCAAGATTCAAAAACAAAGTGATTATGATATTCAAAAAATCGCTTATGATACAAAAAGAAAAGCTGATTCTCAAAGTCGCACCTATGACACTACGTTAGCAGATCGTTCACGAGAGCAAACAATCCAACTGACAACGAAAGAGATCGAACATAATCAAAAACTAAATACTCTTAAGAATGAGTTTGCTAAGGATTCAAGACAGGTTTCACGTTTAAACCAAACAGAGAAAATTAATAAAGAACAAAATTATCTCAAAGATCTTAAATCAACTGAAGATCATTATAATGAGCTTTTGACTTCTAAAAGAAAACAGTTCGAACAAAAATTTCAGACGTTGCAAAAGCAACATGACGAAGTAATTTCAAGGACTGAAGAACAACTAAGAAGCCAATTACGCTCAATCAGCTCAGATTATGCCCAAAAAAGAGATGCTACACTCGCTCGCAAAGAAGACCCATTCTACCACCTAAAAGAAATAAATCATCGCTTAGAAGATAAGCCCGATAGCTATCTCGTCCATATTGATGTTCCTGAACATGAAGCTGAAAGTATAGTTTTTACTGGCAATGATCGAAATATCAAACTAACTTTAAGTCGTCGTTTTGATGATAGAGTTGAAGAAGAAAGTGGTCATGTTAACGTCAACAAGCGTAGTGAGAGTTTCACCAAAGAATTCAAAGTAGCAGATATTGTTGATCCAAAAGAAGTCTCTAAAAAATACGAAGATGGTGTCCTCACCTACCGTATTGCTAAAGCCTAATCCGGAATGACATCCGCAGTATTTTCTGAAAGATGGAAATGAACTTTTTCTACTTGAATAATTGTTTTAATCGAATCAACCAATTCACGAATTTTTCTCGGGTGAATGGTTAGGTAAATTGTTAATATTCTTTCATTGTGTTCAATATCAATAATCTCTTCACTGATCTGATCAATCGTATTGGTTTCAGTTAGAATAAGCTCTTTGACACTCTCTGTGACACGCCCCTTAGATAAAACTTCGAGACGATAGTGACAATAATCGCGCTCCATTTCAAAAAGCTTATAAAGTGGCCCCAAAAGCTTTAGCACAATCAAGCTCGTTATAGTGAAAATGGCCGCAATGAGAGGATAGCCAGAACCAATGGTCACACCAATTGCCGCGACGACCCATATGGTTGCTGCTGTCGTCAAACCAACAACACCACCACGACCTTGAATAATCGCACCTGCTCCAAGAAAACCAATTCCGCTAACAATTTGAGCGGGAATTCTAGAAGCATCAACATAGCCCTCAGCGTTATTTTGTACTAAAAGAGAAACTGCAGTGTAAAGAGTCGCACCGATACAAATTAGCATATTGGTCTTAATACCTGCCGCTTTCATCTTTTTTTCGCGGTCATAGCCGATAATTCCACCTAAAACGAAAGCTGTAACAATTTCTATACCTAGACCAAGGTACACACTTACTTGGCCTAGTAATTCAATTTGAACTTTCTGCATTGGGGCTATCCTGTCTCTGTTTTTATCGTAATAATAATCTCGTGTTTCTATCATACAGTTAAGGGATAGATGATGAAAAGACCTCACCTCTTGAATTTTCTAAGCGTCATCACTGATGAATGGATCAGTATAAGAGCTGCTATCACGATGAGAGAGAATCCTATATCAAAAACCTTTGGTTCTCACTCCTCAACCAGTGATTCAGAGCCTCGGCTGCCGATTCAAGCACTGCGCCTATTACGCTCCTATGAATTTAAAATGAAACTAGTGGGCTTAGATGCAAAACAAGAAGTTGTTTTTACTAAAATTTATGATTCAGATATCTTAGGTGACTTTCGCTTCAAAATTCCACTAACAGATAAAACTCGCCAGATAGAGGCCTTTCAAGTTTATGAAGTTAGTAAACAAGAAGGTCTCGAGTTACAGCTAGGAACGGCACTACCGCTTAAGATTCCAAATCCTCGTAAAATCATTATTTGTGATTTCGATAAAACATTAGTTGATACCAGATATTCAACCACAAGAGAGCTTTATACTTCACTTACAAAGCCCTTAAAGCATTTCCCAACGCTTTCACATAGTTTAGAAATTTTGCATGATAAAATTAAAGCGGGATTTAATCCGTTTATTTTGTCTGCCTCTCCACATTTTTATGAAGAAGCCATGCGTGACTGGCTTTACCAACATCAAATTTATACTGCTGGAATTTTTCTAAAAGATTATCGCAAGGTTTTATCATTTCTTGACGGTGACCTTACTCCAAAAGATTTAAAAGTTCAGGGGCTTTATAAACTTAATCATCTACTTGATATTCTAGGTATGACAGGACTTCCAGATGAACTGGTCTTAATGGGCGACAATTTTGAAAGTGACCCGGTAATCTATCTTACACTCTCCATGATTTTGCTGGGAGATCAAGAGCCTTGGCAATTATGGCGTGCTCTTAAGGAAAATGATGCTTTTCAGTTATCCAAGCGTCAGGATGCTAACTTCTTAGATAAAATTTATCAACTGCAAAATCAGCTTGAAAGAAGACAGGGTAAAGATCTGCCAAAACTGACGATCTATATTCGAAAGCAATCATCAGAAGACGAACTTCGAATACCAGACTTTTGTCAGTCTAGATCAAATCTCATAGAATTGTATGAGGGTAAACCCATGATGGAATCAACCCTTTCAATATAGAACTAAAAAAGCTTTAAATCGCCTAAAAATGTGCTCGGACTATACTGAACAGACTTTCGATAGAGATACTGTGCATTCTCAGCTTTTATAGGAACAACGTTTTCTACATCGAGGATGTCCGGGTAAGTCCCATCTACATTTCGTAGAGCATGTTTAGCCTGCGCGTGAATAACGAAAATAACATGATTAAAAGTAGTCCAACCGTCTCTAGGTACGAAGGCTTCTGGCACTGCCACAGTACCATCGCTACTAATAGTATAAGTTAGTGGACCCTTAAGAATTTTTCTCACCTTGGCAATTTGTCCAGGAGTTTGAAGAGTCGCTGGCCTGGCTGAAACATAATAAACACTCACGCGTTTACCAACAAACATATCTAGGCCTGTCACATTAAAAGCTTTAACGTCAGTATTTACATCTGCCCAAGCATGAGACGAAACAAGCATCAAAGCAAGAATTAAGATTTTTTTCATTTGAGACAGTAATTTCATTTTGTCCCCCTTATTGTATATGAGTATCGATATTAATCATTAAGTGTCCATTAGGATCAACTTCAGTATCAATGACGTTCATAGGAATCCCCGCCATCGACTCTGGAATAGGAAATTCTTCAGCTAAAACCATTCCCCTAACATCATTTTGAGCCTCTTTAAAACGTT
The DNA here is from genome assembly GCA_964352175.1 of uncultured Halobacteriovorax sp. Taxonomy (GTDB): domain Bacteria; phylum Bdellovibrionota; class Bacteriovoracia; order Bacteriovoracales; family Bacteriovoracaceae; genus UBA4207. The sequence continues at coordinate 659 of CAYGQW010000110.1, read as the reverse complement.
TTCTTACTTGTGGCATAACAATACCAGACCAAGACATTAAGCCTAAGAATCTTTTGATATATTTTTTATCTACATGGACAGATTCCATATCTATGTCAGTTGCAATTATTTTGATTTTTCCTTCTTCAACAGGAAAATCTAAAAGCATATCAAAGTTAATCTTGATTGGGTTGTTAACCAAAGTGGCGCCAATTCCTTCAACGGTATACTCAAGTTCGACACCAAGGCGTGCAGGTACATCACCATCTGTCCTTTTTAGCTTAAACTCTGGGATTTTAGAAATAATATAACTTTCGCCGTCATCTGTTGCAAAGGAGTTGAAGTAACCGCGCTTATAACTTAGTTGAACGATACGATTGATAAAGCCTTGGTTAATAGAGAGAACAAAATCGTGATTTTCTGAGACTCTATGCTCAAGTGGCTCTTGATTTGCTTGAAGTTCACTAGAAAAACTTGTCTCACCTTTTACTGAGTCCTTGAAATATCCATCCAATGATAGGTGAATACTATCTTTAACAAAATTATATGCCTTTAACTTGATTCCCCACTGAAAAGGAGCAACCAATTGATCAAGAGGAGCTCCTGCAGGGTCCATCACATTGACTTCTTTAAATACACCTTGAGCCGTTTGAATGGCAACTATATCATACAAAGAATTA
>CAYGQW010000109.1:0-9760 GCA_964352175.1 uncultured Halobacteriovorax sp. | reverse complement strand
ATACCTCCATACTCAATTGTCGCTACAGATATTTCAGAAAAAGCTCTAGCAAAGGCGAAACTTGGAGTCTATTCTGATTTCGAGATATCTCGTGGTTTGTCACCTGAAAGAAAGGCTAATTACTTTACAAAAGTTGACGATGGTTGGAAGGTGTCACCTGAAATTAGCTCTAAGATTTTGTATGGATTTAACAATTTGATTAATTCTGCCGTATATGGGCCATTTCATATTATTTTATGTCGTAATGTTCTAATCTACCATAAAGTTGAGACGAAAAAAATTGTACTAAACTCTCTATTTTCACAGCTTGACAGCAACGGGGCTATTCTAATGGGGGTCGGAGAGACCATGCTTGGTCTTAAAGATGATATTGCTACGCGGGTTATAGGGAATGTTACATTTTATAAGAAACGAACTATTCAAGATTCAAAAGCTAGCTAAATGAGTTAATGATAAATTGTACACATTCTTTGCTATAACTATTTTTTAAAAACTCTGGTCTGTAGACAACACAAAATTCATCTTTAATAAAAATTCCTTTGATCTCATTTTCAATTTGTAATTTTTCCATCTTAACAAATCGTTCAGGCAAAATACCGTAGGCCATATTGGATTGAACCAGATCTCCAATAAGATTAAAGTCATTCGTATGGATATGCTGCGAAGGTGCCGATTTCCACTGCCTTAATATGTCATGAGTTTGAGGAAGAGTGAAGTCAGCGATTAGTTGTCTCGTAGGAGATTGGTTTGAGTTGGATTTCCAAATCATAACCTTGTCAAAAGTTATCCTATTGATAAACAAATCTGGGTTTCGTAGCGGATTAACAACAACTCCAATATCGATTTCTCCATTTTGGATCATTTGTTGAATAGATCTAGAATTGTCGTGATGGAGCTTAAAGTTTATATAGGGATATTTTTTTGTACTTTGTTTTAAAAATTTCGAGAGGAAGTACCTACCAATAACAGGGTGGCAGCCAATTTTTATTGAAAGTTTAATTTCAGACCGTATACCAGCAAGAGATTCTATTTCATTTTTTGTTTTCAGTAATAATTCCGTTTTATCAAGAATGATCTTTCCTTGTGGTGTTAGAGTAATACCTTGCTTTGCTCGATAAAAGAGCTTGGTATTTAAATTCTTTTCTAACCTTGAAATAGCTTCAGAGATAGTAGGCTGAGTCACTCCAAGCATTTTAGCTGCTAAAGTAAAGGAGCTATAGCTACTAACACTCTGAAAATACATTAAGTCATTGATATTCATGTATTGGGTTTACCCTATGGGATGTATCAGGTCAACCCGTCTTTTCATATGGTTTGAGAGCAGGCATTTTCACATCACAAGTAACAAAGGGGAAATAATGAAAACTATACTTGGATTAATGCTTTTACTTGCCTCTCAATTTAGTTTGGCTCAATCGACTAACTTTGAATTATCTAAAAAGATCGTTAATCTTCCAGTTGATGTTAGTACTGCTAAGATTAAATTCACTAACTTAGGATATGGAAACATTTCATTTGTCAAAGTGATTGTTCCTGAGCTGGCAGCTACTACTATTTTAAATCATCGAAATATTGGTGAAGATGGACCATGTCTTTTTACTAATGACACATTCAATGTTGATGATGTCCTACAAGATAATCCCGAAATTATTGCTACTGATTTTACAATTACTTTATCAAGATCAACTTTTATTCAAGATGATGTCTGCAAGGTTACATTGCATGAGTCTGTCACTGCAGATATAAGAGGCTTTCATTTCGTGCATTTCTTAAGTACTCCAATGCCCGATAGAGTCATTGAAGACTGTATCTAAGCAGCTTCCCCCTCATTTGAGGGGGATTCTTGACTTTAGACACTGGGTGACGGATAGATAGCTTAGTGATCTGAACATACCAATATTGCTTATTTAACTGCTAGTGTTCGGATTAAGCAGTTAATCAAAACAAAGTAGTATTAGTATGATTGATTTTAAATCTTTGAATCTCTACCCGACCATTCTTAAGGCCCTAGAAGAAAAGGGTTATAAAAAACCAACACCAATTCAAGAGCAATGTATTCCTCATCTATTACAAGGTAAGGATCTTCTAGGTATTGCACAAACTGGTACCGGTAAAACGGCAGCTTTTTCTTTACCGATTATTAATCGTATCGCGAATAAAAAAGTGAAAATAAAGGCAGCTAGAGTTCGCGTGTTAATTTTAACGCCAACGAGAGAGTTAGCTTCTCAGATTGAAGATAATATTAAAACATATAGCCAAGGTTTGAAAATTTTTACTACCGTTATTTTTGGTGGGGTAGGACACCGGCAACAAATTGTTAATATGGGCAGAGGTGTCGATATTCTAATTGCTACTCCGGGCAGACTTTTAGATCTCATGGATGATGGGCATGTTCTTTTTGAACAACTTGAAGTTTTTGTCCTTGATGAAGCTGATCGTATGCTAGATATGGGCTTTTTCCACGACGTAAATAGAATAATTGAAAAACTTCCTAAAATAAGACAAACATTACTTTTTTCGGCCACTATGCCAAACGATATCTCAAGTCTAGCCAGTAAATTACTAAAAGACCCTGTTAGAGTAGAAGTCACTCCAGAATCAACAACTGTAGAAAGAATAGAGCAAAGCTTATTGTTCGTAGATAAAACTAATAAGCCTTTGCTGCTTGAACATATTGTAAAAACAAAAGAAGTTAAGTCAGCACTTGTTTTCACCAAGACAAAGCACGGCGCAAATAAAGTGGTTAAGATTTTAGAAAAAAGTGGCATTCAATGTGCTGCTATTCATGGAAACAAGTCTCAAGGCGCCAGAGAAAAGGCCTTAGCTGATTTTAAGTCTGGTACTATCAAAGTTCTCGTTGCAACTGATATCGCAGCTCGTGGTATTGATGTTAATGATGTGACTCATGTGATTAACTATAATTTGCCAGATGATCCAAAAAGTTATGTTCACCGTATTGGTCGAACTGCTAGAGCAGGAAAAAATGGAATTGCTCTGTCTTTTTGTGATGAAACCGAGCACGGACTCTTAAAGGATATTGAAAAACAAATTAAAACTTCGATTCCTCGAGATAATGATCACCCGCTTTTTGGTGTTGCCGCCAGAATTGTACCTCAACAAGTAAATCGTCCTGGTAAGCCAATGAGTAGAAGGCCGACTCCTAATAAATCAAAAAAGAAAAAAAGTTTTAGAACTAGCAGACCAGCTAAAAAAAGTTGATCTGCTAGTTAATTGATTAGAAAAATTTTGGTATCGGAGGATTGGGAGGAGGATGATTTTTCACTTCCTCGAAAACCCCTGGTTTTAGAGCTCTTCTTAATCTAGGGCTTAAAAAGAAAAGTCTTAATATATTACTTAGGTAATATGCCGATCTTTTTAGGCTGATTTTAGCTATTGCCAAAATATTGTTTGAGGCCTTATTTACATTTTTAGCAAACTCTTTTACCTCATATGAAAGTGCTGCTAGTACATTTATATTCTGCATATATTTCTCCAAATACAGTTATCTTGTCTTCTTGAAAATCAAGAAGTTTAAACAGATTGTAAGACAAGCTGGCGCCTCGCTTGCTTTGCAATCTACTTTATTGAATTTTATCTAAAGGGAAGGGTTGCTAAATTTTGACCTGACAGAAGTCAACAGTCATAGCAGTTCTTCCGATCGAAATCAGCTTTTCAATAGTGCTATTCATAGTTTACCTCCAGTCAGTTATTAGACTTTGAATTTTGACATTAAATTAGGAGTATTGATTGGTCAACTGCGAAGTTTAAAGTTTTTATATTCTCCAAGACGATGACCTGTGATTGATTCCCACGCATCTGACACTACGAGATTAAGATCTTTGATTTTAAATTCTAACGGCAAGGACATTATATCGAGATCATTTTTATGTTTGCTAGTCCATTCCTCCATCACGCTCGGATGTGATTGATTAAACTTTCTTAGACCCCACATTCTTTTATAAGTGAATTCTTGCTGGTCTGTATTCTCATGATAAAGCTTATCCATGGCCTTTACTTTGTTTGCCATGACTTGCTCTTTTCTGGCCCAGCCGTAATGAAAAACTCTTGCCTCGATTTTTTTACAAGGAATCTTGTTTTCATTTTTATATCTAAATCCCTGAGCGTCTTTCCAGCTCATGATATCTTTAAAATTTCTAATTAGGCGCATTTCTTGGCGATATATTCTGCGGGTATAAAGCTGGACATCAACATTGCCATAGAAATGAATATAATCGAATACTAGACCATCTATGCTTAGGTCTTTCTCCATTTCTATAACGTGATTATGAATTTTCGACAAGTCATCTTCATGAAGAGCTTCGTCACCTTGAATATATTGGCAGTACTTTCCTTTACAAGCGTTTAAAGCAATATTTGTTTGTTGTGAAAGTATCAAACCGTCTTTTCTTAGCTTTGGATCCCACCAGGACTTTATAAACTTGATCTTTTCATGTTGAAAATGATCATTCAGATACTCCCATGTACCGTCGTCTTTTTTTAATTCTGGGTCATCAAAGCCAACATTGACGATCACTTCATCGCATAGAGGTTCAATGCTTTCGATACTCTCACGAATAGGATAGCCAAGATCTAAGCCGTGCTTGATAAATGTGAATCCTGAAAGCAGTGATTGTGTCATTTAAATATCATGACATTCAAATTGAGATTTGTCTTTATCTCTAAATAAACACTTTTTTAAATGTTGCAAGCATTGTCTTATCGAGTGGTAGTAGAGTTGTGCCAGGAGTCGTATTTATATCAAAGTTTAGAGGTTGGTGGTGCCAGACTTCTTTTAAGCCAATCATTTCACCTGCTATGATTGTGCTCTTTTTGCCATTTTTATCACAGATTTCTAGCTGACCGTTGATGATCAGATAGGCAACTATAGGAACCATGCCTTTATGATGGATTTGGATTGGATTATTAAATTTTTGTGTTTGCATTTTCATCACAGACTTAATTTAGTTGTGACAACCAGACCAATCGAGCAATTTATCCTCATCTTTAATATAAAGGATTTTACCCTCTTGTTCGATGAGACCAGCTTCTTTGAATTCAGTAATAAAACGGATCAGTGTCTCTGGTGCAGTCCCAATCATGCTAGACATTTCTTCTCTGGTTAAGCGAAGATCAATTCTTATTCGATCTCCCTCGCTTACTCCGTGACTCTCTTTTAATAATAAAAGGAGTTCTGCTAAACGCTCTCTTACATTTCTCGTATGCATCGAATTGAGTCGGTGTTCGGCTGCTCCTATATCTCTGCTTAACTTTTCGATGACTTTAAGAGCAACTGAAGGCCGCTCTTTTATTAAACCGATAATAAATGATTTATCTATGAAGCAAGCTTTTGTATCTTCCATTGCCGTTGCAGTAGTATCATGTTTTTTCTCACTAAATAGACTACGATGACCTAGAATATCACCCTTAGTGACAACTTTTATAAGGGTTTCTTTTCCGTCCGCTCCCACTTCAGTGAGCTTAATATTGCCACTAGATACACAAAAAATTCCATTAGGATGGTTTCCTTCAACAAAGAGAGTCTGACCCTTTTTGTAGAGATTGGTAATTTTTTGCCTTGTTATTGGAATGAGCTGATCATGATTGAGCTCACAAAATATTCCCTTTAAATGTGAGACACAAGATTCGCATTCAATTTTTTTATTTTGCACGATTATTCCTAGCAATTGTTAGTACTTTTATACCCTACCAACTTGTCTAAATCATTAATCTAAAACAAATTCTTGGGCAATATAATAGTTTTACTTTTATATAAATATCATAAGTCATTGAATTTAATAGACTTTTAAGAGAATCTATATGTGTTATTTTCTATATATTTCCTTTTACACTTGTTTTACACCGGTATTTTGTACCTAGGGCTACTCTAGTTAAATAGAAAGCTTCTTAGGGGGAACTTATGGGACAAGTTTTAAAAAGAGTTGATTGGACCAACTCATTATTTTTGATTTTAACGCCAATTGCATCAGTCGCAGCCATCATTGGTCACGTTATGTATGAAGGTTTTAATCCATATACGCTGCTGATTGCTTTTTTCTTTTACTGGGCGACGGGCATGTCTATAACAGTTGGTTACCACCGATTGTTTGCTCATAGATCATTTGAAGCTCATCCAATCATACAGTTTTTTACACTGGTTTTTGGTGCCGCCAGTTTTGAAAACTCAGCACTAAAGTGGTGTAGTGATCACCGTGTTCACCATACTCATGTCGATACTGAAGAAGATCCATATAATATTAAGAAAGGATTTTTTTGGGCCCATATTGGATGGATTATGGTTCGTCCAACAAAACCTGAGACCTATCCAATGTCGGCAGATCTTCGTCGCAATAAGCTGGTGATGTGGCAACACCGTTATTATCTACCTCTTTCAATATTAGTCGGAATCATTGTCCCAACACTAATTGGTGCTTGGATGGGATCTCCTCTTGGAGGGCTTGGAATTGGGGCTCTAGGACGTATTGTTCTAGTTCATCACACAACCTTCTTCATCAATTCACTTTGCCATATGGTAGGTGATAGAACGTTTAATGATGAGCATACAGCGCGCGATAGCTGGATTACGGCTATCTTCACTTTTGGTGAGGGTTATCATAATTTTCACCATACTTTTCAAGCAGATTATAGAAACGGTGTTCGTTGGTACCACTTCGATCCAGGCAAATGGGTGATTAAATCCATGAGTTGGGTTGGCCTAACGCGAAAACTCAAAAAAGTCTCAGATGAAACCATTGCTATGGCGAGAATTCAGATGAAAGACAAGGGAGTTCATGCTTAATTAGGGCATGGAAAATTTAAATTCAGTACGGCCAATTACTTGGGCAGCGCTAGGGCTTTGTATTCTCCTTGCTGCCCTTTCTTTTTATCTTTTCATACGATTAAGAAAGTTCAATCAAAGACAAATGCAATCAAGTCTAGAGCGTCAAAAGCATTGGTATGAAAGTGCGCGCATTGTCGCTTTGGCTGTCACTCAAGGGCAGTGTGATCTGTCTGAAGGCTGCTTACGCTTGCGCTATATTTTATCTCAGCTTAACGATCAATATGATTTACTAGATAAAATGGGGGATGAGTTAAGCGCCTTTGCAACTCACCAGGCGAGAAATGATTTAGATGCCCAAACGAGATTCAAGCAAGACGAACTTCGCTTTGCAATAGAAGGAAAGTACGAAGTTGAAATGCAAAGTTTATGTCAGGAGATTGTAAAGAAATACGATTCTAGGGGAGCATAAAAAACCGACGTATATTGAAATCCTTCTCGCACCGTCGATCAAATATGTTCAAATGTCTCTGTTATTTTATTCTAAGGGCCTACAGCAACTGTGCCTATTTATAATTTCTTACAATTTATAACCACACTGCAGGCCTCGGTCATGCTGGTATTTAACTTGTTGATTTTAAAGGATTAATCTCAAAATGATTCCAACATAAATAAAGAGAGTTTATTCATAGCAAAAAAATTTCTTACATTTATTTTGTTGAGTCTAAAAGTCTCTTACGCCATATTTCAAGCGAATGCTTAAGCTTATCCGGGTTATTCATTCTATCATTCATAAAAGCCTTAAGCGTTGCATCTAGAGATGCCATAGTGTCAACTTTCATACTCCCTTCGAAAAGCCCTGCAAGACCTGATTTTGGCAGTGTAAAATTCTCATAATACCAAAGTGTCTTGTCTTTAAATTTAACAAATTCACTTAGACCAGTAACTTGATCGGCCACACTCGATTTAATGACATGCCAAGAAACCTTATAGTGATCGGTACTCATTTTCGTTATCGCATGTCCATGCAAATAGATTGCATTAGATATTGGCCAGGGTAGGTTAAGTTCATATGAAACTTCGACACTTTGGATACCATTTTCCTTCGTAACTTTAGACTTCACTAAATTAGGAATATAAGTTTTTTGTCTCTCAAAATCAGTGAAAAAAGCCGCAAAATCTTCTACATTTGCATCTACTAGACGAAAAATTTTTAAGCGAGGCCATGGCGCATTTTCGACCTGTTCCTCTAGCATAATGGTCTCACCCTTAAACAGTTTATCTCGCTGAGTTCGATCTAATTGAGACAAACTGACTGCGGCTTGGACACAAGTCATTGAAGATAGGAGAATGAACAAAATTAAACGCATAAAGACATCATAAACAGCCTTTAATATAATGTCAGTTTCGTTGACGATAAAGCCTAAGAAGCGTATGTTGAGGCGCGTAAGCAGAGGTAACCGTGAAGCACCCTGATTCAATTAGAATCTTTAAAAATCCTATTTTAGAGTCGATGACTCATGTTCATCCAATCATCCCATTAGTTCTATGGGCTCCAATCGCTTTATATTCAAGCTACCTTTCTTTTACACTTAACGGACTCTCAATCATTGAGTTTGTTCTTTGGGGATTGCTAGGACTATTTGTTTGGACACTCACTGAATACACATTGCACAGATATATGTTTCATTGGAACCCAAGCCATGCATGGGGCAAACGATTTGTGTTTCTTTTTCATGGTCTTCATCACGACGATCCAAATGATCCGACAAGATTAGTAATGCCACCGGTACCTGCCGTTCTTATTATGTATTTACTTTGGAAGTTTTTCGGACTTTTTGTGGCGGCTAAGGGACTTAATGCTTTTATGGCATGGTTTATCATAGGTTATTTAATTTATGATTATATTCACTTTGCTACTCATCACTTCAAGATGAACTCTAAGGTTGGACGCTATTTAAAAAAATGGCATATCCGTCATCACTTCGCTCACGAGAAAGCTCGCTATGGAGTTTCGTCACCACTATGGGACTATATTTTTAAAACTACAACTGGCCCTAAAGAAGATCATGCTTAGGCTTATTCTTGTATTTTTAGTATTAAGCTCTAGTAATACTCAGGCTCAAGAAGCTAATCGCCATTTGCTAGCTCTTAAAGAATCTTTTTCACTATTATTCCATGGTTCTTATCAGCAGTTCACCGAAGTTAATAACCTTGCTTATGCGACCGCCTCTGTACCATCTTTGATTGTTGCCTTTAATGAAGATGATCGTTTAGCCGAATACTATCGCGGTAAAAAAGTAGATAAAACAATTGATTTGATTGGGGATTTTGGTGTGGTACTTAACCAACCTCTGTTTCCTGCTGCTATTTATTTCCTAGGCGACTACAAACAGAATTCACATACCGTACAATTTGCTAAAGAACTCTTTGCTGCAACTTATTTAGCTTTGGCTGAATCTGGTCTGATGAGCTTTATTCAAGTGCATGAAAGACCTTCTAAAAGTGAATTATCTTTTTGGGAGAAGTCTTTTCGTGGAGATTCATCTTTTCCCTCTGGTCATGTGATTCCATATCAAGTTTTGTTTTTTAAAACACTTCAATTTTATGGCCCAGCTTGGTCTGCCATTCCACTGGGACTATCGATCGTAGCATCAATGCAAAGAGTGCATGATCGCAAACATTATCTCTCTGATGTGGTTGGTTCATTCTTTCTTTCAGCTTTCGCTAGTGAAGGCGTAAGAGCAGCAGCAAAATATTCTAATAACGATGAGTTCTATCAGCGATATTTTGAGCGAAAAAATTTTCAGATCGGAATTCTTCGCTATCGAGAAACAGTCGGTCCAATGATTTCATATACTTATTAAGACTTAAACAAATATTTCTTATTTTAGTCGGATATTTACCGATAAAGTCCTATGAGGATTTTTCTCTTTTTAATGATAACGACTTTCATGATTTCCTGCTCTAAGCCAGGCGCTAAAG
>CAYGQW010000108.1:7276-9815 GCA_964352175.1 uncultured Halobacteriovorax sp. | reverse complement strand
TCGTCATTCCCTTCTATAATGAAGCAGACTGTATTCCCAGTCTAATAAAAGAACTAGATGAGTTCATAGATTTAATTGATGCAGCGATTACTGTTTTTGCTATAAATGACGGATCAAAGGATGAGACGAAAGAGTTATTAACTCATCATGCCCAATCAAGAAAATGGCTAAATGTGATCAATCAGCCTAACGGCGGGCATGGTAATGCGGTACTCAACGGTTACCACAAAGCATTAGAAGACAAAACTGAATGGATCTTTCAAGTTGATAGCGACCAACAAATCCCGATTAATGAACTCATTCCACTTTGGAATAACAAGTCTCATGATGAATCAGTCTTGGGTGTTAGAAGGAATCGGCAAGACCCGCAAGAACGTTTGGCAGTTTCGAAGATTTTAAAGTTTCTTATTCAATTTTTGTTTGCTGTTAAAGTTGAAGATGCAAATTGTCCTTTTCGTCTTGTAAATTCAAGTCAACTTCGCTTTTGTCTACAATTTATACCAAAGACAACTTTTGCTCCCAATATTTTCATATCAATTATTTTGATAAAAATATTCAAAGTTAAACAAGCTCATGTTTCTCATGTAGAACGTCAAGGTGGAACAAACTCAATCAATAGAATCAATCTTTTCATAATATGTAAGCGATGTCTTTTGTAACTCTATCAATTTTGGCAAACTAGGAATTCATGGAAAAAATCCCTTCACATATCCCCATCCTCTTTATAGGTGCAGGCCCTACAACTATTGGTGCTTGTTATCGTCTTCGAGATATAAAGTATGAAGATTACATTGTTATAGAAGCTGGTGATCAGTTTGGTGGTTTATCTAGAAGTTACAAAGATGAAAAAGGTTTTACATGGGATCTTGGTGGACATGTACAATTCTCTCACTACAAAGAGTTCGACCAAGCAATGGATGAGGCTCTAGAAATTGAGGGGTGGTTACATCATCAAAGAGAAAGCTGGGTATGGATACAAGAAAAGTTCGTACCATACCCTTTTCAATATAATTTTCATCTTTTATCTAAAGAAACTGTTAATCATTGTCTTACAGGATTAAAAAATCGAGATATGGATTATAGTCCGATTCACTTTCAAGACTGGCTAAAAATGCAATTCGGCCAAGGCTTGTGTGAGTTATTTATGTACCCATATAACTTTAAAGTTTGGGCACATCCGCCCGAAATGATGAATCATGAATGGATAAGTGAGCGTGTTGCTACAGTAGATCTTAATCGCGTTGAAGATAATATTAAGGAAGATAAGCTAGATGTTTCATGGGGACCTAATGCTACATTCAGGTTTCCAAGTGTCGGCGGTACTGGTCAAATCTGGAAAAACCTCGGAAAGAAGATCATACAAGATCGAGTTATCTTTAATACATCAGTGGTAAATATTAGTGCCAAGTTTAAAGTTGCTACACTTAGTAATGGTCAACAAATCTCCTTTGATAAAATTTTCAGCACCATGCCAATCGATAAGTTATGTAAAATGATTGAAGATGAAGACTTTGCTAATGTAGCCGAGCAGTCTAAATCATTGCCACACTCATCAACCCACGTCATCGGCATTGGATTAAAGGGTCAACCATCAAAAAGTCTTGCAGGTAAATGTTGGATGTATTTCCCTGAAGATCATTCGCCATATTATAGAATAACTTTATTTTCTCAGTACAGCCCACAAAATGTACCAAATGCTGATGAAAACTTTTCTCTCATGCTTGAGGTTAGCGAGTCTAAACATAAGTCTGTGTCCAGAAACATCATTGAAGAATGTATCGAAGCTCTTTTAAAAGATAAACTCATTGAATCGAAAGAGCAGATCATATCAAAGTGGTCGACAAGACTTGAGTACGGCTATCCGGTTCCAGGACTTGGCAGAACTAAAATTATTACAGACTGCCATGAAAAGCTTCAATCCCAAGATATTTATTCTCGAGGTCGATTCGGTCACTGGCACTACGAAGTCTCCAATCAAGATCACTCCTTTATGCAAGGACATGAATGGGTTGACATGATTTTCAATAACAAGAAGGAAGTTACTCTTTGGAACAAGTAAAATCTTTTTTTAAAGAATACTGGATTTATCTATTTCTATGTGCGATTGGCTTAGCTTTAAAGTTTTACAATCTTGGTGATCGTCCCCTACATCACGATGAAAGCTTACATGCACTATATGGGAAATATTTTGCCAACTCTTTTAGTACTGGCTTTTATAAATACGATCCGATGCTTCACGGTCCACTCTTGTATCATCTTCAAGCTTTATGGCACTGGCTTGCATCTCCTTTAAGCAAAGCTGAAGTTCGTTTTATACCGGCCTTACTAGGCTTTCTTCTATCCCTGTCTCCACTTTTGTTTAGGGATAAGTTAAATAAAAAGCAGCTTTTTTTTATTATAAGCTTCTTATCAATCTCACCGAGCTTTACATTTTGGTCTAGATTTTTAAGGCATGATTTTTTAATTTTCAGCCAACTTGCTGGGATTCTCTTTGTTTTAATCTATAGACCAAGATTCTGGGTTTTCCTTCTTGGTATTT
>CAYGQW010000108.1:0-7266 GCA_964352175.1 uncultured Halobacteriovorax sp. | reverse complement strand
ATCTTATTTTGATAAGAAAGTTAGATTACCCAAGAATGAAAGAAATCCTTATTTATTTTTCCGGCTTTTTTTTCGCTGCAATCCCTCTTTACACTGGATGGTTTCAGTATTGGCCTGGACTTATTGACGGATTATACAAGAAAAGTTTTTCCTACTGGCTAGAACAACATCAAATAGAACGAATTAAAGGTCCATTCTTTTATAATTCGTTAATTATTTCTATCTACGAAATTTGGATTCTACCAACTTTATTTGTCTTAGGATCATTATGGATTAAAATTCAGAATAAAAAATGGAGAATTATTGACATAGGATTTTTCTCCTTCATTTTGACTACAGGTCTTCTTATTCCAAACAAATTACCGGCGTTCTTTATTAATATATTAAAAATAAAAAACAATATCGATTATGTTTTGTTTTTTTCGATTATCTATATTTCTTTGAGAACAACTATTTATCTTATCCAGCATAAAAACATACGTTTGGCATTTACATCATACTTATTCTTCTCAAGTTTATTCACCTATTCATTTCTTGGTGAAAAGGTCCCCTGGTTAAGCCTCTATTCAATTATAGCTTGTGCCGTTTGGGTAACTCTGCTTATTCCTTACATAAAAACTAAATATGTTAACATCATTATAATTTTTCTATATATATCTACTTTTAAAACTTTTTATATCAACTTCGTTGACCCTGGAAGTCAGAAGGAACTTATATCACAAGTACACACGAGTAGAGAGTACGAGAACATTCTTGTTAAACTTCAAGCAACCCTACAAGCACCTGTCGGAGCTATCAAACCTCAAATTTTAGTACTCGAAAATAATGGCTGGCCTTTATCTTGGTTTTTATGGGGATATAATGGTGTGAATTATTCTGCTAGCATCGATAAACATAAGGACTATGATTTTATTTTTGATCGACTACTCGATTCTAATCGGTCAGGAAAACTTCAAGAAACTCATACAAGAGAAGTTATAACGCTTAGACATTATTGGTGGCCTAGTTTTAATGAAATTACCTTTCAAAAATGGCTTAGCCTGATCATTTTAAATCAGCCATGGTCACCAAGTGGAGAATTTCAAATTTCTTTATGGCGAAAGAAGTCCGGTTTTTTTAGCGAACAATAAGTTGGTAGGTTTTTCTTTCTGTACCTATTGTCTTTGACTTTGACAGGCCTTTATCAAGAGAAATTGATTTATCTCTTTCATTTATCTCTTTTACGATTGCTCCTAAATCTAATATTTCCCCGACTCTAACTTGACTCGATGTCGATAGAAATCCTTTTTCAGAATCGATCCTAACTTCAATTTCAAAACTAGAACCTCTTTTTTCACATTTTATATCCACACTTGTATCATTCATTTGTATCGTGGACCACTTTCCCTCTAAGGTCTTAATGACCGATACCGTTTTATTGTCGCCAAAATCATTAGTTCTTGAAATATTACTTTTTCTTCCAATATCTATTGTATCTCTTTGTTTTTCTATTTTAGATATTTCGATAATTTCCATATCGCATGAGGAAGGATTCTTTTTAAAGTTAGTATGTACTTGATAGCGACTAGAGAGATATTTTTCTACAAGCTCAACTCTTGACTCATCGACTTGTATCTCTAAGCAATTTAATACTTTATTTTTTATTATTTTGTCTGTTGAGGTTAATACATCTTTTGCAAATTTCTCGGCTTGATTGAGGTTTACACTCTTTGGAAAACAATATGATTGAAAGCTCTGGCTCCAGAGATTTAACGGCAAAATTATAATGCTAATTATTAAAAACTTAATTAGATGACTCGGTTGTTTCTTCAGGTAAATAGCTGTCACCTTTTTGGCTTCCCATAAATTCTTTAGCGGAATCAAAAGAACAAAGATCGAGTGTTGTTTGAAAGTCAAAGCCTGCTGGCAGCTTTCCGGCTTTAAACAATTCATCGCATGAGCAGCTTAACTTTTTCATAAAGTCGAAAAATTTCTCACTTGTTTCAGAGCTCATGAGGTGTTCCATGAGACATGAATCTTTCTCAGCTACTTCTCCACTCACTCCGACAAAGTCTTTCAAGAAGTAAAATAACAAGGTTCTAGCCGAAAGAATTCTGTGAACTTCTTTATGCCCTACATCTGTTAAAATAAGAAACTTACAATCCTCTTCTTCTTCAACAAGGCCCTTCTTTTTTAAATTATTAAGGGCAGTCGACACGGAGCCTTTTGTAAGATTTAAATCTTTAGCTATATCAGTAACCCTGGCAAAACCTCTCGATTCTTTTAACTTATGAATGGTCAGTAGGTAATGCACCATTGAATGGGATAGGTCGGCGGATTCCTGATCTAAATCGTGTTTTTTTGTCATAGTCATTTTTAGCAGTAAGAGGTTTTGGGGTCAAACTGCAACAATTTATTGCACTTAGCGACCTTTCTTACTTTTATATAAGTACCTAAAATCACGACTTTTTCACTCCGGAAAGTCTTACTATAGGGCCGAAATGATGAGAATTCTTGGCACCATGATAAAATCTAGTCAAAGAGGATAGTCCCATGAAATCGATCTGTTATCTCATCATTACGTTTTTTGTCCTTAGTTCAGCTTGGGCACAAAATGATAATCGTGGTCGAGCTAGACCCGGTTATAATCCTGAAAATTTAACAGATGCTGAAAAACGTGAGTCTGAAACTTTTGTCCATGAAGGTTTAAGCCAACAAACCATGCTTAAGGAATGTGCAGGTCTAAGTGATTCTGAAGCCGAACTATTTCAAAAAGATCAAGCTGCTGCTTATAAGCAATTTGGAGATAAACTAACAGAAGGTATGTCTCGTTGTGGTGGTAATGAAGAAATCAAAGGTGGAGGTCTTTCCCCTGAGATGGCCTCTGCTATCACAAAAGCCTATACCGCCATTATTGGTTTAGGTGGTCTAGGTGGAACGATGAAGCTTAAGCCACTTGATGAAGTAGCCGCCGAAACTACTCCTGTTGCCGATGGTGCTACTGGTGAAGGTACTACTGATGCTGCCCCAGCCGAACCAGAACAAGCTTCAGCCAATTCGCAAACAAATGAAGCCGATCAACAAAGCGAAAAAGATGAAAGAAATGACACAGACTACTGTAAATATATAGCTGTTGGTACCGAGACAATAACAATGGTCCAACAGACAATGGCGCAACAAGAAATTAATACTATCCCTTTACCAGAAGAAAGTAATGCTCAACGAGCAGCTCTGATGCGTGTGTCTCGTGGATATAAAGAAAGGTCAAAAAATGCGCAAACTCAATTTATGGGTTGGGGAGCCACGACTGGTTGTTATGCAGTTATGATGTATACACCTTTATCGGCAGCTTCTGGTACAGCTTGGCAAAACTTGTTAAAGCTTGGCGCCTCAGGTTTTCTAACTTATGTATTCGCTGAACAAGTCTCTGGATTTGATAAGGCTGCAAAAGAGACTGCAAGAATCGCCAACCTTCTTCCGGGTGCAGGCGACTGTAACCCTCACACCGACAGAGATTGTTATTGTTCACAAACAACAACAATGGGTGATCCGAAATACTGTGCCCCTTATGCCCACCAAAGATCAATTCGTGATCCTGGAATTACTTTACGAACTAGCTGTATAACAAATAGAGCAGAATCTGATCCCAAATGTGCCTGCCTTACGAACGATACTTGTCTGAGCAAGGGCATTGATACCATGTTCTCTCTCGATGGTTTATCAGGTCAAGTTAATCCCGCATTTGCACAAGATTTGAGGAATCTATCTTCTGGTACTGTTGCGGGCTCACTTGATACTGCTGCTGTTAATAGAAATCTTTCAGCTGCCAGAACTGCAATGAGAAAAGCGAGTGATGGGCTTGCGAAATTAACCCCTCCAAATTCGACGTTAACACCAGGTCAAATCAAACAGGCTGAATTTCTTGAGTCTAGAGGAGTCCCAAAAACTCTGGCTCAAGCCATGGCCACTCAAGAATTGAGTAAGAATGGATTTAAAAATACCTTAGCTCTAGGTGGATCTCGTCCTGGCTCAAAAACAGCTCCAGTAAAAGATAAAAGTTTCAACTCAAGCCTAATTGATCGTTCTTCATCTGGTGGGCTTAAACCTAAAAAATCAAAAAAAGCTGGATCAGGCGCTGCCAACCCATTTGCTAAATATTTGAATAAGAATGGCAATGGAAAAAGTTCTTCAAATGGTGAAATTCTAAATTTTGCACAAAAAGCACAAGCACGTGCTCAAATTTCTAATCGAAAGGATTCGAGTGTCTTTGATATTATTTCTCGTCGTTATCAAGTATCGGCTTGGAGAAGATTAGAGCTCGAATAGTTATTTATGATTAAAGTTTTCTATGATGGAAAATGTATTTTATGTCGTCGTTATAAACAAGCTCTAGAGCTTTTAGATAAGGGCAATATTGAATGGTATGATGCTAATCAAGAGGATTCATCCAAAATAATAAACATTCCCACAAATGAGCTCTTAGCTGATCTTCATGTCCAACTACCAGACATGACTGTTCATACAGGCTCTGAAGCCATGAGCTATATCATTAAAGAAATTCCTGCAGCTGCAAGGTTTTCATGGTTAATGGAAAAAGACTCTACAAAGAAAGCTATCGAAACTTTTCATACTACTAGTGAAAAGTTGCGACGAAGATTGATCAAGTCATGCCCATCGTGTAAGAATAGATCAAAATCAATCTAGCCTGGAGCAAGAGTTGAGTGACCTGCTACCCTTTGATCAAAGTCTGATTATTATTCCAACTTTTAATGAAATCGATAATATTGAACGTATGATCACGACTCTTTTTGATCTCTATCCGAAAGTTCATTTACTTATCATTGAAGATGGCTCACCCGATGGAACTGCAGATGTTATTAAGCGTCTTCAAAAAGATAGGTATAATGATCAGCTCCATATTATTGAAAGAACAGGCAAGCTTGGTTTAGGTACAGCTTATATCACAGGATTTCGCTGGGCACTTGAGCGTAGTTATAATTTTGTTTTTGAAATGGACTGTGATTTCTCTCATGATCCAGCTCAGGTAAAAGATCTCTTACATGCTGCTCAATCTAATGATCTTGTTATTGGTTCACGTTATATTGATGGCATTAGGATCATCAACTGGCCTTTTAGAAGACTTCTACTATCTTACTTGGCCTCTATCTATACTAGATTTGTTACTGGCATCCCCGTGCAAGATACTACTGGTGGATTCAAATGTTTTTCACGTAAAGCATTACAGTCATTAAACTTAGATAATGTTATTTCTAATGGATATATCTTTCAGCTTGAGCTTAATTATAAGGTTTGGCTAAAAGGATTTTCTGTTAAGGAAGTACCAATCATTTTTTACGAGCGTCGTGATGGTCAAAGTAAAATGGGTGGTGGAATTATATTTGAAGCGTTTTTTAATGTCCTTAAGCTTCGCTTTAAGCAAATCCTTGGTACCCTCTAGGTAAGCGACTGAAATTAAATAAAGATATCACCTAAAGTAAAAATCCTTATTATCCGACAAGTTAACTGGGTTTTCTTGAAAGTGGGATAAAAATGAAATTAATATTAGCAATCTTTATTTCTCTTAATTTATTTTTAATACAGCTCACTTATGCCTTTGAGACGCAAACTCTATTCTCTTCTTTAAAAGCTCAACCAATAAGTCAAAAGTTAAAATTCCCACTACAAATTAGAAACTTAAATGAATTTAAAGAAAATATTCTTAGTCTTCCAGACACCAAGCAAAGAGCTTTAGTGATTCAAGATTTGAATAAGTTAGACAATTCTTTGTTTCCTATAGAGATAACTAAAATCGGAAATAAAATTTCTATAAAAAAACTCGTCATCGACGTTTCACAAAATACTATTATCGTAGATGGTCACAGTTTAAATTTTGATCCAAAAAATATTGATTATGAATTAATTAAATCATTTTTAATAAAGCATTACACTCATGATGGTCTATCTAATCATATTATTAATTTTATCTTAGCTCCTGCAAACGCTAACCCGCTATGGATAGTGACAATTGCTGCGCTTACATTTTTCTATATCTCCACAATGTCATATCTCTTGGAAAACCCAGTCTGTGATACGCAAGTTAAACGTTTATCAGGCGACTTACTGGCAAAACTTAATACCTGTAACAATGATTTAGACTTATTAGAACAAGGTCAAAGTAAAAATCTTCTTGCAACGACTTCTTTTAGCAGAAGCCTCTCACTATTAGAAAATGCCAATATTGCCAATAGATCAGCACAGCTACAAAACTGTGAAAAATTCATTGAAGATCAAATTAAGCCATGCGAAACGAACGATACCACAAAGAATAACATTGAATTAATGTGCAAAAACATTAAGAAGTTAAGCTCATGCCTTGTAGAGTTTAATAATTTTGATCCAGAATCTTTAAATTCATCTTCAAGAAATTCAATTGATGATAACACTTCTGGCGTTAGTTCTTCTGTGGATGATTCTGAATCTTCTAATGGACGTGAAAGGTAAGTTTCTAACGAAGCGGCTCCATCATCACCATAAAAAATAGCCAGCAGGCTCCAAATTGAAGTTGTTCTGGTCTTGCAGAAAGGCTGTTCGTCATAAAATGCGCAATAATTAAGATGATATAAAAAACGATATGATACAGTCTTGGAAGTGGAACTCCTTATTTTGTACTTTAAGAAACTCTAAATATGTCCTAAAACTTCGATCTCTATCTATTTTCAATAGATTTATCATTTCTTAAATCATGACGACTCAAGTATTTTCAAGTTGCTCCGATAAGATAAATGCTAATTGTTTACAATGACAGGAAGTGTAGGGTGTTTAGAGCTATTTCAATATTTGTTTCTTTTAACTTGTTGCTCATTCAACTATCTGTGGCGCAAAACTATCGAGATATCATTGCTGCAACGGCTAATTCAGATAAAATAAATCTACCTACAAAAATTAATAATATTAAGGAACTTGAAGACCATTTGTATCGTTTACCTAAAAGTAAACTTCGAGATTCTTATATTCAAAGTTTAAAAGGGATTTCAAATAATAAATTTCCAATAATCATTAGTCGAAGTGAAAATAAAATTGAAACGCTAGGTTTAACAATTGATTTCACAAAAAGCACCATCACTTATAATGGCCAATCCCATATATTTGATACCAACAACCTTGATTTTGAAGCTATTAATAAATTTTTACATTCAAGTTATTTAGATCAAAAAACAAGTTTTTTAAACTTGATCATCGGCCCCGTCTTGGCCAATCCCCTTGAGTTCATTGTTATCGGAGCTGTCT
>CAYGQW010000107.1:0-9828 GCA_964352175.1 uncultured Halobacteriovorax sp. | reverse complement strand
GTGCTACACCAATACCATGAATCGACTCAAGCAACTTGAAGAGAATAAGACCTATAACTTTACTGTCTTTTTTTCAGGGGACGAAAATCTTAGAAAAGAAATCAATAATCAATTTATGAAATTTCTATCTAAGACTAAAAAATTGGTGGAAGCTTGTGAGTCTACTGAAGTTTTTCAAATGAATTTTGATCTTTTTTCTTGGACAGAGACGAAATAAAAGGGACCCTCTTTTGAAGGCCCCAGTTTTTGTTAAAGTTTAGAGCAAGTAAGATCACTTGATTTCAAGAATGCCTTAATATTATAACCTGGAAGTTTATTTAAAGCCTTACAAGATTTCCTTGTACGTCTTCCATCAATGCAACCCTCACATGTTAAATCTCCAACCTCTTCACAACAAAACCCTAATTCTTTATCCTTTGTATTATCTACACTAATAGATCGAAACAAATCATTTTCACGTAGTACTCGGCCCAATTCATCAGTACTTAAGACCTCACCATCAAATTCTGGCATCTTTACGTTTTTTGAAGTTCGTGTCGCCACAACATTAATGCTTGCTGAGCCTTTTGATTGAGCTTTCACTGTCATTTTATGCGAAGTCTTCATTGATTCAAACTTAACGGTTTGACTCTTCACATTTTCACCAGAGATCTCAATCTTATCAAACTCTCCCGTTACATGAATCTTAAATGATCCTTTCTTAAGTAATGTTCCTGGGACGGATGAAATTTTTACTTCAGGCTTATTCGTATTAATTCTTCCTTGGAAGTTGCCACTTAAAACTTGGCCATCAATCAATTCGATTTGTGTTTCACCAACAAAGTCCTCTTTTGCTTCATAACCACTATAGTTACCTGCGAATATGCCGCGCTCTGGGTAATATACAAGTTCTACAAGCTGTCCATTCACCATTGTATGAGCTGATTTTACAACATCTTCACTTATGTCTGTTTCAAGAGCAAAGATCATCGGAAGCTCATCAGTGTTGGCAAACGGTACTTCATTATTTTCAGATAAATATGTTGGGATAATAATCTGTGCTGCAAATGGTCCACCAACTTCTTCCATTTTAAGTTCATCTTGAGCTTCATCAAGAGCACTCTTATCAAGAAACTCCTGCTGATCGATTGAGTATTTAATATTTTCTACTTGACGGGCGATAACGTCACAATTTTCGTCACAGTTAACTAACTCTCTTTGCACTGATCTCATTCTTTCATAAGATTCTTGAAGATCAGTCATTCTATCAAAAAGAACATATAGTCCTCTGCCGATTAGCAGTGGCGGCAAAGCATTGGCCAATGATCCAAAATTTCTACGAGTCTCTTCTAATGTTGCCGTCGCCTGAACCCTATTGCTATTTAAGACGGTACAGATTTCAATGTTTTGATCGTTTATCTCTTCACATTGTGCCTCTTCTTCTTCATCGAGAATATCGCCAAGCTCTCTTTGGGCACTGATAACGTCAGTATTTGCTGAGGCAACATCACCAATTGTTACATCACCTAAATCACGTAAATCGGTTACTCTTCTCGCTCTTTGTCTTTTTTTCTCTTCTTCTTTTTCCCATTTTTCTTGTTTTTCTTTTAGTTTTTGCAATCTTTCAAAGCGCATTTTACGCTTCCACTTATCAGCCTCTGCTTTCTTTTTAGGTTTTCGTGGATCGGTGGTGAGGTCATCTTCAAAATCGTAATCATCAAATACTTTTTTCAGCTCTTTTGATACTTTTTCAATCTCTTCCTTAACTTTCGCCTTAGCTTCTTTGCCCTTAGCTTTACGTAGCTTTTTCTTGAGATCGTCCTTCGCTTTTTTAAGATCTTTTGCGCGCTTTTTTAGGTTTTCTAAGTTTTCTTTTGTACTGCCATTTGGATTGTACGTTGCAGAAGGTCCATATTTTACACCAGGGCTTCCTACATTAATTGAACCATTGCCTGTATCCACCACATCAGCAAACACATTTAAGGCCATGCTGGCCAATACCAGCACTAAGATCATTTTTTTAAATAAGTAGTTCATGTTTTCTCCAGGATTTAAAACGCTTTAGCGCGCTTTCTGGAGTCAGGTTAAGTTTAAATAACTTCTCGGTAAATTTAATATATATCAATTAATTGAAATAAGTTAATTTAAAGTATACAAAGAAGACTTAATATAATGTAATTTCAGTAACTTAAATTAAGATGTATGTAGATTCGACATAGTATTACTTAAACAAATGACACACCGCGAGAACGCTGCTAATAATATATTCCTATGATGAAAACCCTGACACTCTCTATTCTAACTGTGTTTACAAGCATGTCTGCATTTGCAGTGGAAGTTTACTTCCCCAGTGAGCGCATCGATAGCTTTGCCTGCACTATTACTCGCTCTATTAAAGAAGCTTATCCGAATAAATCCAGGCGTGATCTTAGAAAAGGAATTCTTAAGGCTTTAAGAGAAGATATTAATCCCTGGGTCGATGCTTACCCAATTCCTGCAGGCATCTCATTTCCAAGATATCTAGAGAGAATCACAGGGCTACCTGGCTTTCCTATGGATCGCTCGGAATACTATCTTCAAAATGCTTTTATACTTTATGGTAACCCTACAATGGAGCTTAAGGTTCCAACTGAAAATTACTTTGCTTCCTATATACACTTGGCCAGAAAGCGCCATGTTTCTTACTTAAATGGTAAAGAGCCAAGATTTCAACTTCGAAATGAAGCAGATCTATTTCAACAGATTGAGGCTAACCTTCCAAGCGTTGCTAACTATGCTTTTCCCTATCAAGATGAAAGCGGCGAAGCCATCAAGCAAGAAGGTGAATTAAAAAAAGAAAAGTATCGCTATCACCTCGCTATTGGAAAACCTGAACATAAAAAGTACGACGAGTTTGTGTTTGAGTCTCAAAGATATAATGAATTCGTATCGCCGCTTTTTGTCTGGCTACTTAACCAAGCAGACTTTTCGGTTACGCCAGAAAAACTATTTGATAAGGCGCTTGAGATTTACGGTGATCCTATCGTTGCTCTTGGGGTTATCCCTTGGATTTTCAGTGGAGACGCATTGACTGTCAGTCGTGGTACCTCATCAGTCGTTTCTTATAAAATGGAGCGCCTCGTAGATGGTAGTGACGTACCAGGGTTTCAGTATCATTTTTGGGGATATGTAACTCAGGGCATGATTGGAAACAGAATCAGAGTTGGAACACTTGCTTATATCTACGAAAGACTTATTCAAAAAGATATTCCAGACTGGAAGGTCGATCTTTTAGCCTTAAAGGTTGGAAAGCAAATTCGATCGAACCTTAAGAAGCCCGAGCAGTGTCTTTGAAAATAGTGCACTAGTTCGATCAGGCTATAAATCATGATGAGTATCACCTTTTTACATTTATTATTTAGTAGAATCATATAATTCATCTAAATCTCGATAATTCAGCTAGACTGTGTTGAACTAAGTAGCCAATAGGCAGACATGGAGAAAGTCTTTGCAAAACAAGCCGACATACGATGAACTCGTTGCAAAGATTCGAGATCTCGAAAGCAAAAACGATAAACCTTCTGAAAATTCTATACCACAATTATTACAGGCCAATCTTTATCGTAATATTATTCAGAATATGTTGCACGAAGTTCACATATGGGAACTTATTAAAAATCAAGATGGAACAATTAAGACTTGGAAGCTCGTTGACGCAAATCCAAAAGCACTTAATGCTTGGAAAAAAGATTTAAAAGATATCGTTGGAAAAACTGCTGATCAGGTATTTCCTGGAGCAAATGCAACCGAAATGTTCATGCCTATTGTACAAAAAATTATGAGTGAAAAAAAATCATATGTGTGGGAAGACTTTTTCCCAGGAACTGGTCAAATGCTTTATATGGTAAGTATTCCTTTTGGAGAATACTTTATAAGTACCGGAATTGATATTACTGAAATAAAGAAAACACAATGCGAGTTAGAAGAAACATACCTTAGGTTAACAGAGGTTATACAAGCATCAAATACTGGACTATGGGACTGGGATCTTAAAACAGATAAAGTATTATTTTCCAAGGAATGGAAGAAACAACTTGGTTACTCCGAGGAAGAAATAGCGAACGAATATACTGAATGGGAATCCAGAGTTCATCCTGAAGATAAAGATATAACATTAAAAACAGTAAAGAACTGCATCGATAACAAAGAAGATTCATATAATTCAGAGTTTAGAATGATGCATAAAGATGGTACCTACAGATGGATCATGACTCACGGTTCAGTTGTTCATGATGAAAAGCATGAGCCTATACGATTGCTCGGTTCACATATCGATATTACTCAACGAAAGAAAATGGAGAATAATCTTAACGAAGCAAGGAAGCTAGCAGAGAATGCCAGCAAGGCCAAAACACAGCTTTTAGCTAATATTAGTCATGAGATGCGAACTCCACTTAACGCAATTATCGGTTTTAGCGACATCATGATGGATGAAGCTGAGGGAGCTAACCTTTCAGAAGATTTTAAAGAATATATAAAGTATATCAACGTCAGCGGTCATAATCTAAATGTGACTTTTGAGAATCTTCTTAGTTTAGCAAAAGTTGATACGAAGGTAATCGACATCAACAGTGATAACATTAATGTTTTTGATCTTATCCAAAAGATTGATAACATCATCAAATTTCAGATCGATCAAAAAGATATCAATCTAATTTATGAGATAGACCCTAGCCTTCCTAAAAATATAATAAGTGACGAAGTTAAGCTTACACAAATCATTATAAATCTGCTCACAAATGCTATTAAATTTACGCCAAAGGGCAAGAACGTTTATTTGAAAGTTCTTAATAAATCTAACGAACTTAATATAATCGTAAAAGATCAAGGAATTGGTATTTGCGATGAAATAAAAGAAAAAATATTCATTTCTTTTGAACAAGGCGATAGCTCGATCACAAGAAAATATGGTGGTAGTGGACTTGGACTTAGTATTGTAAAAGATTTTACGGAACTACTTGGTGGGAAAATAGAGTTTAAAAGTAAAATCAATGAGGGTAGTGAATTTACTATATATCTTCCACTCGCTATAAATCGACAAGCACAAAGAAATGAAGGAAGCTTAAAATCAACTTACAATTTTTCTAACAATAATATTATTCTTGTCATAGAAGACAATAATATTAACCAAGTTACGGTTAAGGCCATATTAAAAAAATATGGTATTACTGCATATTATGCTGACGATGGTGAGCTCGGTATTAAAAAGGCGATAGAGCTAGAACAACAAGGAAAATGTCCAGATCTCATTCTGATGGATTTGCATATGCCTGTAATGTCTGGAACAGACGCAACAATAAAACTTAGAACATATTCCCAGTTTCAAAATACAAAAATCGTAGCTTTAACAGCAGATAAGGATGAAGAAATACAAAACAAGTGCTTATCCATTGGGATGGATGACTATCTACATAAACCGATTGATCAGCATAAATTTAAGTCAATGCTTGAGCGATATTTAAAGAAAGAAGATAAGTCTTAATCTTTGTGCCATTTTTGCCAATAATTGAATATTTGAATAATATATTTATAATACAGAAATGAAATCTAAAGATAAAAAGATTCAAGCTCTTAACGATCCATTTGCTCTAGAGGTAGAGTGGACAGCCTTGGAATACAGTGGAATCCCATTTAGAGATAAGGATCTTGTGCGTCTGTCTTCCTCAGTTTTAGCTTATAAATCCAATTCAATGCAGCTAATATTTTTAGTATTTTTCCTGGTTATTGGCTTGAGCCCAATTCTTACCCTTTTATACTATTCTAAGAAATGGCCAAGTGAGCTCAATGCTTTAATTCCATTTTTTTTCATTCTGTTTGCCATCGTGATTAGCTTTAGTAGAAACATGAAAAAGACGATTGAATTTGATAATGCCAAAAGATTAGTTACGATTGGAAAAAGAGAAATTAAACTTGATGAGATCCATGCTGTTCAATTAATAACTGAGTTATCAGGAAACATGAAAAATACTTATTCTTATGAACTCATTCTTGTTCTTAAAAATAAAGAGCGAATCCTTCTTTCTCAGCACACAAAATTTGATGCCATTAAAAGCGATTCCAGGACAATGTCATCCCACCTCGGTCTCCCCTTATGGGATATTGTCGAGAATGAAGAGCGTAATTTGATATTCTCTTAAGTGCCTGTATTTACATTAATTTTGATCTGAACATATAAAATATTTACATGTCTTTCCTGCTTACATTGCAGCGAGTCACACCTCTTGTTATAACTACCTCAATCAAAATTATAGGGGTTTTTATGAAAACAAACATATTCGCAATATTGTCTGTAACTATGACATTAGGTTTTCATAGTAGCTTGATGGCACAGACTGAGAGCTCGCCGCTAACGAAATGTGCAAAAAAAATCATCCAGCATCTTGCTTTTAATGTTGATATTGAAGACAGATCAGAAAGATTGCAAAGCCATACTATTTATTTTGATGGCAATAATCAAAATATGACCTGCAACGGTTTTGTCAGCGCCAATATTTACAGAAGTGGTGCTAGTTACATCAATTTAAGTTTTGATGATGACTTCAATCCAAATGAAAGATCAAATATTGTCTTTGGTAACAAAAGTAAAAAAGTTAAAACAGAAGTACTTGCTTGTGATTTTATAACAGAAAACGGTGTTAAGATTTTACATGTCGATCTTAAAGATACTAGATCTAATGGAAGAGTAAGCAACAGTAGTTATCAGTTTGGTGTCAATACATCTGATGGACAGCTAAGTTATTTAGGCGTTCAAGACGGAACAAATGAGTTTAACTGTGCAATCAATGAAATTGAACATGATGACAGGACTTAAAAGAATTATTTAATTTTATAAGCGTTACTTTGTTTTTTAGAAACAAGGTACAAATCATCACCTTAATATCTCCACTTATTTGAAATCTTTACTAGACTCAACATAATTGGAACTTCAATTAGTACTCCCACAACCGTGACAAGGGCAGCTCCTGAATTGAGTCCAAAAAGAGCAATTGCTACAGCGACAGCAAGTTCGAAGAAGTTACTTGCTCCAATCATAGAGCCTGGGCTTAATATGCAGTGAGGCAGTGTCATTTTTTCTCCAATTCCCCATGCAATAAAAAATATGAAATACGTTTGAATAGTTAGTGGAATTGCAATCAGTAAAATATGTAATGGATTGGCTAATATTTTTTCTCCTTGGAAAGCAAAGAGTAGAACAAGCGTTGTTAAAAGTGCCACAATTGAAACTGGCTTAAGCTTGGCCATAAATACTTTTTTAAACCATTTTTCTCCATGTAATTTAATCAAGACTTTATTTGCAATATAACCAGCTGCTAAAGGAATAACTACAAATATCACGACAGACGAGATCAACGTATCAAAAGGTATAGATATATTGGTTACTCCCAATAAAAACTTAACTATAGGTATAAATGCCACAAGCAAAACAAGATCATTTATTGCAACCTGAACGAGTGTGTACTCTGGATCACCTTTTGTTAAATACGACCACACAAAAACCATCGCTGTACACGGAGCTGCTCCTAGAAGGATCGCCCCTGCAATATATTCCTGCGCAAGTTCTGGACTCAAGTACGCTGAATAAAGCTTGTCAAAGAAAATCCATGCAAAGAAGGCCATCGTAAAGGGTTTAATAAGCCAATTTATAATTAGTGTAAGAGCTAGGCCTTTAGGGTTCTTACCTACATTTTTAATGGAGTTGAAATCAATTTGAACCATCATAGGGAAGATCATTAGCCATACGAGAACCGCAACAGGAATATTTACTTTTGCAATGTTCATATCACTTAAAACTGTAATAGAACTTCCAAGAAATTTACCAAGAGCAATACCACCTAAAATGCAAAGAGCAACCCAAATAGTTAGATACCGCTCAAAAAATCCCATCTGCTCCATATCTTTACTCATTTTCACCTTCCATATATTTTTCAAGAATCATTACCATTTCTTTAATTTCATCTCGAACCCTACGATAGACAGACATAATTTCTTCTTCATCAGTCATTACTCTTGTAAGTCTTGGAGGATCATCAAAGCCTACATGAACAACTTTCCCTCCTGGGAAAAAGGGGCAATTTTCATGAGCATCTGAACAGACAGTGAAAACTAAATCCATTTTCACCTCAGGAAGTTCATCTGTCGTATTTGATTGATGCTGACTAATATCAATACCCGCTTCCTGCATGACTTTGACGGCATTGGCATTTAAACCATGTTTTTTTGTTCCGGCAGAAAAAAAATTGTATGAGTCAGCTTTTAAGGCCCTTCCCCATCCTTCTGCCATCTGTGATCGACAGGAATTACCTGTACATAAAAATAAAACATTCTTTTTCATTTATTTTTCCTTTCTTCTGTTTTTGAGAGGACATCACTGAATTTTTGGAAGAGAATAGACTATTGATAAATTCTTATAGGGTAGAAAAAATAAGATATCCCACATACCCAACATAAGAAATTAAAAGAGCACCTCCCTCTATCCGATTAATTCGTCCTTTACCTTTAAAGCCGTAACAAAAAATAAATAAAAAGATTGTAACCAATAACATCACTAAGACATCTCGAAAAATAATTTCTTTTTCAATAGACAACGGATGAATAACGCCAGCAAGTCCGACAACAGCAAGAGTATTAAACAAGTTTGAACCAAGAACATTACCAAGTGCGATATCCGGCTCTCCTTTTCTGGCAGCAATAATCGAAGAGGCAAACTCTGGCAGAGATGTTCCAATCGCAACCACAGTAAGTCCGATGACAATATCAGAAACACCTAAAGCTGTAGCGATGCCGACGGCACCATAAACTAAAAGCCTAGAACTTATTATTAATAATATTAAGCCAATGACCAAATACAGATATAATTCTTTTATTGGTCGCTTTTTAACTTCTTCAAGCTCTATATCCATTCCTTTTGCAAAAGCATCTTTTCCATTTTTCATTCCCGTCCTAAAGGTCCAAACCATTATAAGAAGAAAAATCACGAGCAATATAACCGCATCAAGACGGCTTAAAGTTAAGTCATAAATCAAACCAACTGAGATAAACGTGATGATTGTTAAAATCGGAAGTTCTTTTTTTAAGACCTGAGAATTAACAGAAATAGGCATCAAAATGGCAGTTGCTCCAAGAATAAGAGCGATATTGGTTATATTTGAGCCGTAAGCGTTACCAAGAGCAATTCCTGAATTGCCTTGATAAGAAGCCAAAGCTGAAACGACTAACTCTGGCGCTGAGGTACCAAAACCAATAATAACCATGCCTATTAACAATGGTGGCATGCCGTGATACTTGGCAACTCCAGACGCACCATCAACGAATTTATCAGCACTCCAAACAAGAGCGACTAAACCTAGTACAATACTTAAAACATATAGAATCATCAATTACCCCTAATCGTTGAACTTAATATTAACGATTTTAAATAACATCTATTTTATATCCTTATAAATGAGGTTTTGATATACCGAACCATGGTCCTTGCAATAAAGCTGCCCTAAGGACATCAAACATAACGAATTACCTTAAAGATAAAATGCACCAAAATGCCAGTTGTATTCTACAAATTCAAGATATGATCGATAGCATTTGCTACGACTTCGGCGGGATTATATGAATGTCCATTCGTTGCTGGAGTGAGGTCTAATTTGGCACCATTGTAGAATACTATCAATATTTTATTTTGTATTTCTTTTTTCTCAATTTTCCCATCCATGATATCAATCATAGAATACGACTTATACGTACCTGGTTTTTTTAACTTCAGTTTCATACCAAAGTCATTAGATAACTTGATTACTTTTTCTCCAATCCTTAGAG
>CAYGQW010000106.1:3622-9844 GCA_964352175.1 uncultured Halobacteriovorax sp. | reverse complement strand
CTCTATGGCTATAAGCCTCTTGGTTCTTGGCAGGCTCGTGGGCTTGGAGATGTCGACCTAATTACAATCATAAGATTAACTGACTGGAAAGATGCAGGCATCGCGGCCACATACGGCGTGACCTTCCCTACAGGAAGAATTGATGACCCTGATCTTCTACAGGACTTTGCCTTTGGTGATGGCCAAACAGATGTCTTTGCTGAGATTGGCGGAGGGATTACAAAAGGTAAACTAGAACTAGAAAGTTCATTTCGTTATACCTATCAATTTGCTGCTGATAAAGAGCTTCGAGTTCCTGAAAGTTCGGAATTTGTATTATCAGATCGTAAAGCAAACTTTAGTGAAAAACTTGGAAACAAAATTGATCTTATGCTGGGTTCTAAGTGGAATTTTAACGACCAATGGGCACTACTTGGACAATACCTTTATGGACATATAGGTGAAGCTAAGTATGAATCTGAATTTTCTAATGCTAATAAAATTCTAGCAGAGAATACGTCCGTAGATGCTCACACAGCAAGGTTTGGGGTCAATTATAGTACCGTAGGGCTATATAATAGAGGTGCCTTTATGCTTCCAATGCAAGCCAGTCTATCGGGGCAAACTATCTTTGCAGGAACTAATACACCCACATATACACGTTTTGATTTTGAAGTTAGATTTTTCTTTTAAACAACATAGTTGTAATTTAGAGTTCCACAATCTTCTTGAACAACATTCATTGGATCTTCGGATAAAAGAAGGCAGCCATCTAAATCATAAAAATCGACATTATTTGCGATATTCATTGCACAGCTAATTCCAAGACTGGTCTCAATCATACAACCAAGCATGGTTTTAAGACCGAGTTCTCTTGCTGTTCTCAATTGCTTGAGAGCTCGCATATAACCGCCTGCCTTCATTAACTTAACATTAACCCCATCAAATAAATCTTTAAACTCAGGCGTCACTTCCCCGCTTGTTAATGATTCATCTGCAAAAATATCAAAACCTGACTTGCCTTTTATTTCTCTATAAAGATCAAAATCCTTGGCCGCAAAAGGTTGTTCGATAAATTGAATATTATAATTTTTTAAGCTTTCTGCTAAATTCATCAATGAGTCTGTGTCAACAAATGCTTCATTTGCATCAATTCTTAAAGGGCCAGAATAAAACTTAGCGGTTTGGCTTATCAAATCTAATCCATTTTCGTTTCCAATTTTTATCTTGATCGCTGCAAATCGTTTAAGATCATGCTTTTGAATAAAAGCTTGAACATCAGAAGCAGGCATGATCGGAATAGAAAAAGAAGTATGTATTCCATGCACTTGAGGCACACACAATAATTGATGAATCGAGCGATCACTCATCTGTGCATTGAGATGCGCCATTGCAGATTCAAGTCCAAACGATAATGAGCTAACTAAGTCCAATTCACTAACAAGACTTATTAATTTCTCTAAAGAGCTTAATTCTTCAGCACCATGGTCCAAGAACTCTTGAAATTGTTGTTCAATCAATTCCTCCGACTCATTATATCGGATATTAAAGGCAACTTCGCCTTGCCCAATACTGCCATCACATTCAACGGTAATAATATAGTTAGTTTTGAAAAGAGATGTACCTCTAGCAATCTTCCAGGGAAACTTAAGAGGCAAATCTATCTTTTTTAGTGACCAATCTAGCATCCATTGATCATGCCATACTTCCTGTTAAAATGAATACATAGAAGCAAATATTTCTTGGACTGTTTGATGAATTATGAATTAGCGATTAAAGCACTTGTGATAATAGGTGGGATGTACCTGCTAGCTAAAATTCTAAGTCCATTTATTAGCGATTTCCTATCTCCAAATAAAGCAAAAAAAAATCATGATCTCGACTCAATGATAAAAAGAAAGGAAGAATACTTACGAGTAACAGGAGCAGCTGGCACGACTCAGTCCAAGAAAGCTAGTACAAGCAAGCAAAATACAAACGAACAACGTCCTGATTATGTAGAAATAGTAAAAAATGAGTTTATGGCCCTTTCGCAAAAGCAACATAAATCAGATTTAGAGCAAGATCAATTAGTTGAATTAAAGAAAACAATTTCGCTGCTAGACTCATTGCAATGGGGGCAATCTGAAGAACTTACAGCAATTAGAAGAAGATTTGAAAAGTATTTTGATTTCGCACCTGACGAAAAACTATTTCTAAAGTCTATTCGATATGCCTTAATCCACTCCGCAATCATAAAAGATAAAAATAAATCTACTGGCCATGAGGACCTTGTTGAGTCAATCATTCTTATTTCTTTAAATGAAATAATTAAGAATTCATTTTCTCAAAATGATTCAAGTGAAATCAAGACGCTTGCAAAGAGGTGGCATACATCTCCTGTAACCATCCAAAAAGCGTGGCTACTGTGGATTCACGAAAAAGGTAAACTCAGTTCAAATGATCTTATTGAAAACCTGATCAAGTATGATAATCCTTTGGCAGCAACAGACCTTATGACTCTATTCGGGTTTGGAATTGACAGTTTACCCTGGAAGAACATCATTTTAGAATCAGGTAAAAATCGAAAAACATCAGATGTCATAGAAACCCTAAAAGAAGATGTCTCGACTATAAAAGCTATTAGTAAGCTATCGAATGCTGAAGAGTTAACTGTAAAAGTGGCACTAGAGCTTTTAGGCTTTGAATCCGTACCAGCACCGGGCATACTGTCTCGCCGCTACAAAAAACTTGCTCGCATCATGCACCCAGATAGAATTTCTTCAAAAGGTTTTCCTTCTAGCGTCATGGATAGAGTTAATGAGAACTTTAGAACGATAAAGGCTGCATATGATTTACTTAAAAACGAACAGGAATAAACAATGGTTATGAAAAAAGGTGAAGAAACGTTAAAAGAGCTGGAGGCTCTACTTGTTCAAATAGTAAGTGAAACCAACGGTATCTCTCTATCCGATACATTAGAGTTGCTCGCCCACTCTCCTTTGTTAAAAAAAAGCTCTTCTCATGGGAAATTGATACAAGAATTTCAACGATTACTATCTGGTTTTCAACAAGATGAAGTCGATATCGAAACACTTCTAGGCCATCCAGTAAGTCATGCTTTTTCAAGTTTCTTCAAAAGATTCCCACTTCCGTACCATGAAGAGCATATTCATCTTA
Organism: uncultured Halobacteriovorax sp.; assembly: GCA_964352175.1. Classification (GTDB taxonomy): domain Bacteria; phylum Bdellovibrionota; class Bacteriovoracia; order Bacteriovoracales; family Bacteriovoracaceae; genus UBA4207. The sequence goes on along the minus strand of CAYGQW010000106.1, from coordinate 6,706 downwards.
CAGGCTCTTTAACAGCAGAATTCATTTGGCCGAGGCTAAAGATACTACTTGAGGGTAAGCACGGTAAAATATATGAGGATAAAATTAAAAATGTCTATGGCGAAAAGTCCATCCCGATTAATAGTGTTGAGGATGTCGACAACCTAATCAGACTTAAAGACGGTGAACTTTTTAAGACCTACTTGAAAATTCTCTACTTGCCCAAACTAATTCTTAATTCCAAACAAGCGCATCTAGATGCTGCTTATCATATGGCAAGTGAGCTTTATCATAAATATAATGTTGGGATGATAAGACTTAAGTTCACATTATCTCGAGCAAACCAAATGGATACAGAACAAATCCCTGGTTTGGAAGACGTTAAAGAAGAGGATGTTGTTTTAGGTCTAAACGAAGGATTTAAAAAATTTCAAAATGAATATCCGTTTTTCAAGTACGTGCTGTCGCCAAGTTTTAGAAAGGAGCTCGATTTCTTCGACTCTATAAACTATAAAACGAAGAAAGATCACTTTAATCAGCAAGTAGATACAATTCTTGAGCTTTTAGAGAAATTTCCAGAATTAAAAGGTGTTCTCAATGAAGTTGATACTGTTGGTGACGAAAAAGAGCTGTATCGTAAAATTCACTTTAGTGAGATGAGATCAGGCTTAAGAAGACTTCAGTACAATGGCTTTAGGATTCGCTCACACCACGGTGAAACATGGAGGATTCTAAGAAAAGGAGTTCAATCAGTTGATAATGCGATGAATATCTGGCATATCGATACACTGGAACACGGTCTATCTCTTGGGATTAATCCAAATTTTTATTTTCATCGTTTGTATCAAAGAGTCATGGAATTCAACAAATTAAGTCAATCGATAGATCCTAAGTCTCAAGAAGCCGAAGAACTTGAAGATATGGCTTGGCACGACTCATCGGTTAAGGAAAAGATTCTAAATGGCATTCCCTTAAGTGAAGCAGAGGAAACATCATTTATTAAAACAAAGTTCCACACGGCAAGAGAAATAGAACACTATCAACATGATGTCCTCAATAGAATGATAAATAAACAAGTATCACTGATTGCTCTTCCCTCTTCAAACTTAAAGCTAACAGGTATGTTTCCTGACTACAAAGATCATCCTTTTTCATGGTGGGAGAAAAAAGGGGTCAAGCTTGGAGTTGGCACTGACAACTATGTCACCCTTTCAACCAATTATATTCAGGAGATGCTTTTACTACTCTTTTCCGATCCTGAAAATCTTAAGATAACAAAGTTACTGATGGTTACAACCAAAGAGAATAGAAGACCCTATATCAGTGCTCTACTTTGGGATATGAGAAAAAAATCAATTCAATCAATAAGCTGATAAATTTTTTGAGAGACTTCGCCTGGAGATAGATCGACCATGCATTGCTGCCATATTTTTTGTATACAATTTCCACGACCATCTTTAGAACAAGGTTTACAAGACATTTTTCTCTCAAGAACGATAGAAGAGTTGAATGTTGGATAACCAAATGCAGTGGGACCAATCAAGGCAATGACAGGGGTTCCTTGCAAATCTGCAACATGAAGAAGACCGGTATCAGCAGAAATGACAATTCTAGATTTTGAAGCAATATAACAACTCTCGATTAAATTTAATTTTCCACTTAGATTGATACATTGCTGTGACTGAAGAGCAATTTCTTCACAAAAATCATCTTCTGGGCCACCAAGAAGAACTGTTTCTAAATTTAAGTCTGTGACTAGTTTTTTCCAATGATTAATGGGCCAACGCTTCATCTCCCATGCCGCAGATGGAACAAGGCAAACTTTTGAGATGTACTGATTTAAAAAATCGATCCTTTCTTTAGATAAGATCTTTTCAAAATTAAGATTTTGTTGACTCGGCATAAGGTTTAAAGGCTTGCAATAAGACAGCATCCCTTTAAAAGGTTGGGGTAAAATATTTCTTTGATTAAAACTAAAGAAAAGAAAGCGCTTGAATCTATCTTTGGAACGAATCACTAATTTAGATGAGCTAAACAATGTCATAATCAAGCGGACAATCTTTGATCTAGGATTTTCATGAGCATCATAAATAAGTTGATAGTTTTCTTGGCGTAAGCTCCATGCCAGCTTGATTAAACCAATCACACCATCAAAGCGATCAAAAGCGACAACTTTGCTTACATTAGGATGCAAGCTGGGCAGCGCAGCAAACTGAACTTTAGTCAGAAAATGCACCTCGTATTCATGGGCTAACTCATTAATACAACTTAAGCTTTGAATAATATCTCCAAAGCTTGAGAAACGAATGATTAAGGCCTTTTGTCTCATAGAATAAGAATAACTCATTCTAATCAGTTGAAGAAGCGCCTTGTACATGGAAAAATGGTTTATGGCTTTCAGTAAACTAAATCTTCAAAATTTGATTCAAGTCGCAGTAGAAAATGGTGCAAGTGATGTACATATACGCATGGGCGAATCTCCGGCATTTAGAATTAGAGGTGAACTCATTCCGGTTCAGACAAAGTCTTTTGCTCAAGAAGATATTGCAGATCTTTTGAGTATCCTTTTGCAAGAAAATTTATCCAAAGATGCGCTTGATAAATTTGCAGAAACAGATGGTTCATATGAAATTGAAAATCTATGCAGACTTCGTTACAACTCCTTTCGCTACAGCGGAAAGACTGGAATAGTTCTCAGAATTGTCAGTATGAAGATTCCAAGCATCACCGAACTTGGTTTACCTAATGTCATTAAAACAATCGCCAATCGTCGCCGTGGACTTGTCATGGTTACCGGTGCAACGGGTTCTGGTAAAAGTACGACCCTCGCATCAATGATAGATCATATTAATGAAACTAGAAGTTGTCATATTGTAACAATCGAAGATCCTGTCGAATATCTTCATCCGCAAAAAAAGTCCAGAATTAGTCAACGCGAAGTTGGTAGAGACACTCATGATTTTACATCAGCACTTCGTTCTGCTTTAAGACAAGACCCTGATGTCATTTTGATTGGTGAGATGAGGGACCCAGAAACAGTTGGAATTGCACTAAAAGCCGCTGAAACAGGTCATGCCGTTTTTTCAACCGTACACACTACAGATG
>CAYGQW010000106.1:0-3612 GCA_964352175.1 uncultured Halobacteriovorax sp. | reverse complement strand
CTACAGATGCAATTAGTACGATTGGAAGAATTATCTCAATGTTTCCCCATGAGGAACAATTAGAAGTTCAAAAACGGTTGTCAGAAAATTTAACAGCCGTCATCAGTCAAAGAATGCTTAAAACAACAAATAAAAAGAAAGTTGTTATTGCACAAGAAATCATGATCAATAATCCAGGTGTAAAAGAATGCATCATGGGCAAAGAGCCGCTATCTAGAATCAATACCATCATTGCTCAAGGTAGAACACCTGATGGGCAAGGTTCACAGACGTTTGATCAACATATTATTAATCTCTATGAACGTGGAGTCATTTCAAAAGAAACAGCCCTTTCTGCTGCTACGTCACAAACGGATTTTCTTAAAAAGATGGTCGTTGACTAGTTTTCATCATAAACAGCTGTAGAGCAAATGAAGTCGTGAAGTGTTCTGCGTTTTAAGTTTATAAACATACATAAGATTCCAATGATACTTAGGCATGAAATCGGTTTAATGATTAGCTCACGTATAAAAACTACAAATTTTGAAGTACCACTATCTTCAAACTTGTTGCCGACTCTGAGTGAAAATAGCTTTTTCCCAATTGATTTTTTCGAGATAGCGGTTGGTACCAGATGAAAGAAAAATACAAGCAATGCTGGCAATGTAAACTCTAAAACCTTTTGTGGGTATGGCACTTGTCCTAAGAAGCCTGGCGGCAGAGCTTTTTCGACATGCGTTTGAATAAACGGAAAAAATTTTAGTCCCGCATAGATCAATGCACTAACAAAAAAAACATCAACAATCGTAGCGAATAATCTTCTATCTAAAGGCGCAGTTTTAATCTCTTTAAACTTTTCCAAGGCATGTGATTTTTTAAAGTTTTCGATTCTCTCTCTTCTTGGAATAGTTCCAGCGTGATCGAGCGTCAAATCTGATGGCGCTGTAGTTTCATCAGAGAAGGCTTGTGCAATTTCTTCCAATCTTTTCTTCTTAGACATTTTCGGGGCGGGGGGCTCATCATTAGCTGATAAACTACGATCTACTTTAAAGTCCCAGTCATCATCTTTTTCGCTCATTAATTATTCCTAATAGTCCCTAATTTTTCTGAGTACACTATCCAATACTTTTTTAGCATCATCACATTTTTTTTTCCACTCATCATGACTTAGGCTTGCATCAGTGTTCATTAAGAGCTGCCCAAGCAGCTTAGACTTTTCATTAAATTCACTAAGGAGACTGGCTGCGAGACCTTCGTCTTCCATTTCTTCTAACTTGCTTAGCAACTCTTCTATCTCACTATTATCAAACACAATGAACTCACTTAGACATGCTTAATGAGCTCTTAGAAGCAGCATTTGTTAAGTCTTCAGAGATATATAAGGCTTCTTCTAGGATGGCATCTTTTTGCAAGGACTCAATCCATTCTTCGCCTCTTTGATTAAGATCTTCCTTCCATTGTTTTTCATCACCAGGTTTAATATTTTGGTGTGATTTAATCGAAGCTTCAAAGGCAGAGATTTTAATCTCTTTGTTTGCTTCATCATACTTAAACTTTTTCGCCAAAACATCATTCTTCTTTTCTTGTTCAAGGACCTTATCCATCTTTAATGAAGTAGTAGTTTCCTTATTTCTCTTTTCAAGAACTTTTGCGTAATCAAGCATAGCCGAAAGACGCTCGTTAGTTTTCGTACGCTCCATGCTGAGTTTCTTTAGATTCGTTATATCTGGCTTGAAATCATCCCACTTTTTATATTTTTGTGGATTGATTGTGTCATACTCTAGAGCATTTTCAAGATCCTGCTCTAATGATTTTGTGTAACTAAAAATATCTGGCATGACAATATCTGGACGAATACCTTTAAATTGAGTTGACTCTCCATTAACTCGGTAGAACTTTTGAATCGTGACTTTTAAAGCTCCCATTTGTGGAGCAAACATTGTCAGAGGTCCTTGATTAAGACTTAAGAGAACTTGAACAGTACCTTTACCATGTGTTTGCTCACTGCCAACGATTACGGCACGGCCATAGTCTTGCATGGCTCCAGCTAAAATTTCTGAAGCTGATGCACTAAATCTATTTACCAAGACGACTAAAGGTCCATCCCACTCTACAGTTGGATCATTATCTTCTAAAATCGAAACTTCGTTTTCATGATCACGAACTTGGACAATCGGACCTTTTTCAATAAACAGTCCACTCATCTGACGAGCATCTTCTAAAGCTCCACCGCCGTTATCTCTTAGATCAAGAATAATTGAATCAACCTTTTCTGACTTAAGACGACGAAGCTCGTCTCTAACATCATTTGTGCAATTTCTATCGATGTCACCAAAATCTCTATAAAACTTAGGCAACTTAATATATCCAACCTTACCTTTTAGCTTTGGGTGCTCGATAACTGATGATCTGGCATACGAGGCATCAATTTGAACAACGTCTCTAACGATTGGAATAATTTTTCTACTTCCGTCTGCTTTTCTAACTGATAACTTAACTTCAGTTCCTTTTTTACCACGAATATATCTAACTGCATCATCAACACTCATATCTAATAATGATACGGGTTCTCCGTCGCCCTCTGTCACAGACATAATAACATCTTCAACTTCTAAGTCCTTTTGTCTCCACGCAGCTCCACCTGGAACAATTTTAACGACTTTAATCTGCGAGCCATCTTCTTGAAGTACTGCGCCAATTCCTTCAAGCTGACCAGAGATATCAATATCAAAATCTTCTTTTCTTTTTGGAGGTAAATATGAAGTGTGTGGATCAAAGACTTCAGTAATTGAATTATAGAAGCTTTCAAGAGTATCTTCTCGATCTTGTTTTTTTAAGCGAGAGAATATTTTATCATATTTTTCTGATGTCGTCTTATGAGCTTTAGTAAGCATTTCCTTATCGGTTAACTTCTTCTCATCCTTCTTCTTTTTCTTCTTGTTCTTTTTGTCTGTTTTATTCTTACTATCATCCTCTGCCGCATCTCTTAAAGCTAAATAATTTCCAAGCACAGAGTTTTTAAATATTTTTCGCCATAACTCTTTTAACTCTTTGTCGTTTTTTACCCATTCACGTTTCTTTGGATCCATTTCTAGACTTTCATCTTCTGTAAAATCAAACGGCTTTTTAAAGAAATCATCTCTAAACCCTTCGATCTGAGCGACACGTTTTTTAAGAATTGAAGCCGCAACATTTGAGATTTCAACATTACCACTAACCATCTCATCATCTAATTGTTTGCGATACTTTGATAGATTATCGACATCAGCTCTGGTTAAAAATTGCTTACTAAAATCAATTTTTTCTACAAACTTATCAAACGCCATTGATGAAACGCCGTCATTAATTTTCAGTTTTTTATAATGATAAGTTTCAAGTGTATTTTTTAAAATATTACCGACCAGCTTATCTTTTTGAGCTTCTGGGATCGACTGTTGAGAAGAACTCCCTTGTCCAAAGGCAAACAACGGAAGCAAAAGTGAGAGAAAGAGAATTAAACGGGAAATAGACATTCAGAACTCCGATAAATCTGAAGGAAAGAAAATAATGCTCTTATTTTAGGCCTTGCGGGCCCAAGGTAAAAGGACCAATTTATAGATACTTACAGCCTAGTTAGATTTTATTAGTCGAGTA
>CAYGQW010000105.1:0-9915 GCA_964352175.1 uncultured Halobacteriovorax sp. | reverse complement strand
ATCCACTTGAGTTAATTGTTATCGGAGCTGTCTTTTTTTTAATCATGGGATTATATGAATTATCTGGTTACACACCACATTGCAGCTCTAAACTTGTTAACAGAAATACAAAACTAATTGAACATTTAAATAATTGCAACGAGGACATAATTGATCTTGAGGAAGGATCTGATCCCAGACAACTAGACACTGCTGTTTTCATGCAAGCAATCTCGTCCGAATCATTTGAAGCATTAGCGCAACAATTCCCCAGCGCTGGAAATTGTTCAAATGCATTGAGACAATCTATTAATCCATGTATTGAGAAAGATGATACTATTTATAAGCTGCATTCAACCTGTGAAACAATTAAAGAACTTGATCGATGTTTAAAAAGGTTTAAAGAATTTGATTTAAACTCTAACAACTCTTCATCTCGAACTCCCGTTAATCAGATTCCAACAGATAGTAATTTAATTTTGGAAGAAACTAGGAGTAATGCATCCGGACGCTAATGACCTAGCGATCGATTGTAGTTCGACTGAAAACGACCCGATTAAGGGGCTCCATCATCACCATAAAAAATAACCAGCAAGCTCCAAATTGAATTTGCTCTGGTCTTTCGGCCAGGCTATTCGTCATGAAGTGAGCGATAACTAAAATGACATAAAATACGATATGATAAAATCTTGGAAGAGGAACTCCCCAGTTATCAACACGCTTTTTCACCTTGGGAAATTTCAAATAGCATAATGGTAAAACAACTAGGTAAAGAAAGAATAAAAATGCAACAAACCATCCGGGTAAAAAATCATCAACCATACCCCATCTTCTAAATCCTTCCAGTGCTCCGAAAACAATCATGATCCCGGAGGCTACATAAAGACCAATAAGAAATGTTGTTTTTCTAAAAGGCGCCAAGATTGAGGCTCTATAAAAATTTGCGATGATGGCGCTAAGAATTGCAGCTAATGTAAGCCACTCTAACAAGCCGTGAGCACCTGCAAACCAACTGGTATAAATTTCTATATCATTATGAGAGAGCCATGCTCCAATGAAGACAATTGCAAAAATAAAAACAAAGGCTAGTTTTTCACTAATTTTCAAAGCTTTTCGCCCCATTGATCAAACTTTGCAATTCTACCTAAGTGACGACCGCCTTCAAATGAGGCATCTAACCATGCCTTGGAGATGACTTCCATTTCACCTTGAGTATTAATTCGAGAACCGAGACATAAGATATTCGCATCATTATGTTGCCTCGCAAGCTGGGCTTCAAGGACTGAACGACAAACAGCTGCTCTAATTCCAGCATATCTATTTGCCGCCATCGAAATACCTAGGCCGGAGCCACACAGAAGGATACCTAAACAGTTTCTTTCCAATACGGCAGCGACTCCAAGTTTTGCAAAGTCAGAATAATCGCAACTCTCACTTGAAAGTGTTCCAACATCAATTGGCTCATGCTTAAGATTAGCTAAGAAAGCCTTGAGGGCTTCCTTAGCTTCAAAAGCTGCGTGATCACTTCCAAGAACGATTTGCATAAAAGGACCTTATTAGTAGCGATAATGTTCCGGCTTATATGGACCTTCTACAGGTACATCAAGGTACTCAGCTTGAGTAGAGGTGAGTTGGTCGCAACGAATGCCGATTTTGGCAAGGTGAAGACGAGCAACTTTTTCATCAAGGTGCTTTGGAAGCATATAAACTTTATTGTCGTAGTTTTTATGGTTATCCCAAATTTCCATTTGCGCCATAACTTGGTTAGTGAACGAGTTCGACATAACAAAGCTTGGGTGACCTGTAGCACAGCCAAGGTTCACTAGGCGGCCCTGAGCTAGAAGTACAATTCTATTTCCTGACTTTGAAGTATACTGATCAACTTGAGGCTTGATATTCATTGCTTCAAAGTTTTGGTGAAGGTGTTTAATATTGATTTCGCTGTCGAAGTGACCAATATTACAAACGATAACGCCATCTTTCATACTATCAAGGTGCTTGCTATTGATAACATCAACACAACCGGTAGTAGTTACAAAGATGTCACCGATTTTTGCAGCTTCATCCATTGGCATAACTTGGAAACCTTCCATTGCTGCTTGAAGTGCACAGATTGGATCGATTTCAGTAACGATAACACGACCACCAAGACCTTTAAGTGATGCAGCAGAACCTTTACCAACGTCACCGTAACCAGCAACAACACAAACTTTACCAGCAATCATCACGTCAGTAGCACGCTTAATGCCATCTACTAGTGATTCACGACAACCGTAAAGGTTATCAAATTTTGATTTAGTTACAGAATCGTTAACGTTAATAGCTGGCATTGTTAGAGTGCCTTTTTTAACTCTTTCGTATAGACGGTGAACACCTGTAGTCGTCTCTTCTGAAAGACCACGGATGTCTTTTGATAATTCTGGGAAACGATCAAGAACCATATTGGTTAGATCTCCGCCATCATCAAGAATCATATTTAATGCTGAGCCATCGGCCCATTTAAGTGTTTTTTCAATACACCAATCAAACTCTTCTTCGTTTAATCCTTTCCAAGCGAAAACAGGAATACCAGCAGCGGCCATTGCAGCAGCAGCGTGGTCTTGAGTTGAGAAGATATTACATGAAGACCAACGTACTTCGGCACCAAGCTCAACAAGGGTTTCCATAAGAACTGCTGTTTGAATTGTCATGTGGAGACAACCAGCAATACGAGCACCTTTAAGCGGTTTCGATTTTCCAAACTCTTCACGAAGAGCCATTAAGCCTGGCATTTCTGCTTCAGCGATTGTGATTTCTTTTCTGCCCCAATCGGCTAAAGCGATATCGGCGACTTTGTAGTCAGTAAAACTCATAAATCCTCCAAAGGTACGTTTATAACGCACGTTGACTAATCTTTATATAATTTCATCGGACTTTAGCATGGAGACTTCCATGCCCTCAAGCATTCTAAGCACTTTAACGCTGGACAAAATTGATTAAATCCTACACTTTACCCGTCATGGGTGATTATACAAGACTAGATTTGCAACAAGCGCGGGAAATCGTGAAGTTTTACCGCGACGAAAGACTTTTGGAGCTCATTCCGCTCTCTCTGGGAATCTCTAATTCTAACTACAAGATCATTCTTCAAGGTGGAGAACAACTTCTCCTTAAAGTTTCTAATGATAAGAATCAGTCACAACTTCAAGAAGAGCAATTAATCCTGGCACTACTTGCAGAACTTAAATACCCCTACTCTCTACGCTCTTTAACAACCAAGAATGATGAAGCGATCTACAATTACCAAGATTATTTTGGAGTTCTATATCCGTTCATTGATGGAATTCCTCCTGGTCCCAGTGATGTCACCTGCGGCGAAATTGGAAAGGCGCTGGCTAAACTTCATAATTTAAGTTTTGACTCTATTATCCATAAGGCTAGATCGCATGAAGATGTTGGCTACGGACCAATCAAAATTAAGGAATATGCTCAATCTAAAAAAGCTCAATCTTATTTTTTAGAGAGTTTTAAAAGAGTATTCCCAAGCGGCGTCGATCATCTGGCCGACTCACGACTTCCAAGTGGTCTAATCCACGGGGATTTATATTATGATAATACTCTCTTTCAGAACGAACAGGTTGCAGCTGTGCTTGATTTTGAACAGGCCGGAACTGGCGAGTTTCTTCTCGATATTGGGATTTCTATTTCTGGAACATGTCTAGAAAAAGGTTTGCTCCATGACGGTTTAATTAAAAGTTACTTAAAAGGCTACGAAGAGATTAGAACTTTAACGTCACTTGAAAAAGAAAATCTCATAGATGGTATTTGCCTTGGACTTTTCTCAATTGCTCTTTGGAGAATTAAGAGATTCACAGAAGGTGGACTCAATCCCGTTCTCAAAGATTCCTATAAAGACTTATTAAATAAGGCGATAGCCTTTAAAGAAGAGAATATACATGAGTAATTATTTTGCCTCTTGTCCTCGAGGTATGGAAGCTGCTTTATCAAAAGAACTTCACGAAGCTGGTTGTCGTGGTCTTATTCCTTATAGAGGTGGTGTTGATTTTGAAGCTGAAGACGAGGCTCTCTATAAGATAATTTTATCGACCAGACTTGCATCTCGTGTTTTTTTAAGATTAGCGGAACGTCATGTTGAAGATGCTAAACATATTTATAAGAAGTTTTTGGATTTTGATTGGACTGCAGTTTTTGATCTAGAGCAAACTTTTAAAATTACGACTCTATTCGATTTAACAACCAAAGAAGTTTTTGGAAACGCTATGTATGTTTCACAAAATTTAAAAGATGCCGTGGTTGATGTTTTCAGAGCAAAGTATAATGTACGACCAGATGTTGATAAGGAAGATGCGGACGTAAGTCTATATCTTCGACTTGAAGAAGGCGATCGTCGTGGTTATAAAGCACAGCTTCTTCTTGACCTTGTTGGCGCCCCACTTTCAAGACGTGGATATAGAAAAAGTGTAGGAGAAGCTCCATTAAAAGAAAACCTGGCGGCAGCAATTGTTGGCGCTACTGATTGGAATCTCAGTGAACCCTTTATTGACGGTATGTGTGGCTCCGGAACTCTCTTAATTGAAGCAATTATGAAATCAGCTAATGTTTCACCCCAGTTTATTCGCGTCAGTGAATATTTATCTGGTAAATCATTGGCCTATGATTTCTTAGATCATGCTTGGTTTACAAGTCACGCTTCAAAAGAAGAAGCCTTCAATAAACTAGCTCAAGCCGAAGTTGAGAGATCGATAAAAGCATTAAAAGAATTACCTACTAATAAATTCTATGGCTATGACATTGACGACAGAATGGTCGAGGTGACACGCGCGGCGATTAAGAGATTAGGTGTTCCAGATGATCGTGTTCATTTGGAATGTGTTAATGCAGCCAAACTAGTAGCACCAGTTGCTTCAGGAGTTTTAGTTTGCAACCCTCCTTATGGCGAACGTATGGGCGAAGTTGATCAGCTAAAATCTCTTTATCATGACTTAGGCGAAAATTTTAAAGCAAATTTTAAAGGATGGCGCGCCTTCGTTTTCACGGGCAATTTAGATTTAAGAAAAAGTATTAAGCTTCAGACATCTGCCAGAATTCCATTTCAAAATGGTAAGATCGAATGTCGTCTACTACGCTATGAACTTTTTTAGCTGCTTAAAAACTCTGTAAGCTTCATCGCAAAACTAGGATTGCTAAACTTCATCATGGCACCGGTGTTAGCCACTTTGTCCATATGCTTGTTGGATTTACTAAAGAAATAAGGTGAGACGTCAGGATCTTTCAAAAATAAAGTATGTCCCTTTGTCGAAAACTTACGAAGTACAAAGTCAGAATCTAATAAGCAGATCTCACGAATCATAAAGTTTCGACCAATATACATGATGATGCTGTAATCGCTCATTTCAACTAAAGACTTTCTAAGCTTAACGCCTTTTGGAGATGAGTGATCTGCCCAGTGAACCTTGATCTCGCAGCGCTTTCCATCCAAAAAGAAATCAAAGCCACGTTGGGAAGTAGACTTTCTTTGCTCTAGACCAAAGACACATTTGGCGTACCACTCACCCAATTGAACTGGAAGGTTTTTTCCGTTCATTAGGATTTGTTGATTTCTTAAAATATTGTAAGAGCGATGCACTTGCTCGATCGCACCGAAAATTGCTTTATTTTCAGGCAACTGAAAAAGGGTTACCTCTTTGGAAATTTTTCTTAATAGTTTTTTGGAAAACTGCTTTTCATACCAATCAGAGAATAAATCATCTCCAAAAAGTTCTAAAGCGTCCATGACAAGGCCGGCTTTTAATAAAGTTTTCGCATCCTTTAGACCTTCGACCTTCTTCACCAAAAAAGAGAGTGGAGCGTATTCACCTAGCTCACTACCTTTTACATAAAGCTTATCTTGATCATAATCGGTGTTACCGTGAGGCGTCTGCGAAAACTCCTTAATCACTCTAAAGAGTGTTTCTAAGTCCATTATTTGTGTATCCTAAATTTAATTCAAAACAAAATTCAACATATCTTAGCATTAGCCAGATTAAACAGCCAATGAGGATAAATCTTCAAACTCTAAAATACTTTGCGTTATACCTTTATTACTAGACAGAACTTGTTGGCAGAAAACTTTAAAGTCGACAATCTTAGTTTCATAAAATGCTTTATCACTTGCATTTGCACCTTCAATTTTACCTTTAGCGATCACGGCTGAATCAAGTAATCTCCATGCAACGACAAGGTTTCCACAATAAATTAAAAACTCATGAGAATGATAAAGCACTGCATCGAAGTTATTTTTAGAAGCCAGAGCTGCAAAGTGCTCAAGTATCTTTGTTGCATCTTTTAAACTCTCTGCCATAACTGTTGCTTCGGACTTGAAGCCTCCAGCTTGAGATAAGGTTTTTTGTATTTTCTCACCTAGCTTTGAGAATGCCTGACCTTTATCTTTTAGAACTTTCCGCATAATAAAGTCTGCTGCTTGAATAGCATTTGTTCCTTCATAGATTGTGGCAATTTTTATATCGCGGGCGAATTGCTCAATTCCATATTCACTACAATAACCGTAGCCTCCATGAACCTGAATAGCATCTACCGCGACATTGAAGCCTTCCTCTGAACAGTAAGCCTTACAAATCGGAGTTAGCATTGCAGTCTCTGCCTCTAGCTCTGCACTTTGCGATGAATGTGCTTGATCAAAAAGATCTCCAACGTAAAGACTTAAAGCTCGCATTCCTCTTGAAACAGCACGCATCTTTAACATCAATCTTTTTACATCGGGTAGTTTTATAATTTCTTTACCAAACTGCGAACGCTCATTCGCATATTGCTCAGTTAGCATATAGGCCAAGTTGGCTTGAGATTCTCCTTGAATTCCGCAAAGAAGTCTTGCCTCATTCATCATGATAAACATATTGGTCATGCCTTCAAATTCTTCACCAAGAAGTGTTCCCAGACATTCACCCTCACCGCCAAATGTCATTTCACAAGTTGCTGAGCCATGGATTCCCATCTTTTCTTCAATCTTTGTACACTTAACATTATTGCTAGAACCATCATCATTATTTTTTTGCACAGTAAATAAAGAAAGTCCCTTAGTTCCTTCAGCGGCACCAGGAGTTTTAGCTAGGACCAGATGAACAATATTTTTATAAAGATCATTGTCACCCGATGAAATGAAAATCTTTACACCCTTAATTGCATAAGTTCCGTCACCTTTAGGTGTTGCTGTTGTTTTAGCTGCTCCAACATCACTACCGGCACCTGGCTCTGTCAAACACATTGTTCCGCCCCACTCTCCAGACATCATTGCTGTAACCATTTTTTCTTTTTGTTCAGCATTGCCTTTTTTGATGATGACGTTCATCGCGGCTTTGGTCAGACCGTAATACATTGAGAAGGCGACATTGGCGCCGTTAATGATAGAAGTACAAGCAAGGGTAACTGATTCAGGACAAGGCATTCCACCTAGCTCCTCATTAAAACCAAGTCCGTACCAACCGTTAGCATAAAATGACTGATTAGCTTGATGATAACTTTTGGGAACCTTGACTCCATCACTTTCAAGATTAACTCCTTCTTCATCACCTGCTTGTCTTGTAGGATAAACTTCATTTTCAACAAATTTATCAAATTGATTAATAATTTCCGCCAGATCATTTGATTCATAGTCAGCAATATGCCTGGCTGAGTTTAGTACGTCGAAGAGGTTAAAGTTAATATCTTGAAGATCTGTCTTATACTTGGCCATTTTGCTCCCCTAACTAAGAATATATGCTGAATATTCTAGCACGTAGTTAAGCTTGACCGTATGCATGTAGATGAAATTTAAAACAAAAAAAGCCCTCAAAAGAGGGCCTTAAAGTTAAACAATGTTTATATCTTTAAAATACATTTATCATTCTGTAACTGTAAGCATAGCCATCTTCATTTTGAACATTAGCTGGACGATAGAATACAGGGTTGGCAACTATTGGCTGAGCTACATCGATCACATAATAAGCTCCTGAAGAGTTTCTAACTTCCCAAGCAGTTGATGAGATCTGTCTTGTGCCGTTGGTACCAAATGTTCCTGCAGGGCTATTCACAATGCTAACCAACTGACCATGGACAGCATTGATATCATTACCATATTCATGCTCTGTGAAGTTGTTAACTTTGTCATAGCGACGCATAAATGATCCGCTAGTTTGTTGTGAGCTTGAACAAGCGGAGAAGATCCACCAACTACTACAGTTATTATTTTGCGAGCTGTAGTAAACATCTACAAAATAATAGGTCACAGCTGAATATTGTTGAGTCACAAATTGACCGTTAACGACTTGCTGTCTAAATTCTTCATAACTTGAACTTGTCACAGCTGTTGAAACGCCGTTTGTAAGTGGGTTCGCAGTTGTAATTTCTCCATTATTAGCAGCCTTATTGTCTTTACCACAAGCCACAATACCGGCCGTTAGTAAGGCTAATAATACATATTTCCACCATGATGCTTTCATAAATCCTCCGCCCGAATTGGGTAACAAAATAAAAGTATTCATGGTTAATAGATACAAGGATTATGCCAAATTGGGGGCACTGAATATTAAGTGTTTAGCCAAAGTGTTTAGCTATTAGACAGTACAGGTGTCCAAACTTTAGACATATTTTACCGACTAGATTGCTCTATCAAGCTTTGAGACTATAGGAGGATGAAAACAGTAATCTTATTTTTTATGGCTTCTCTATTTATCACTCCAAGTTGGGCACAGAGCGCTGGAACTAAGGGTTATCTGAAGATAGAGCCAGTCATTGGTTATGAGCGCGTGCAGAAGATCGAACCTACTCCTCACTCCAAGAACAGGCTGATTTACGGTATTAGGGCTAATTATGGTCCACCTATTTTTTCTTTGGAAGCAGAGGTTACTCAAGGAAAGGATAATGAATCATTTCCCGATAGAAATTTAACTATTGAAGAGACTGTCACCAATGGAATGCTGGGAGTAAGAAGCTCTTTTAATATAGGTAATTTAGCAAGATGGTTTTTACGTTTTGGCGGACATGCTAGAAAAACTGAATTAAGCAGAACTGAGAACTCCATCACGACTACGACAGAGCCAGCTATTTATTTATCACCTTATGCTGGGACCGGTCTTAGTATCAACCTACTTAGAACCTTTTCTCTCAACGCAGGTTATACTGTCATCTTTACCGGAAGACCCAAAGGCAGTGATAGGGAATATCAAACGACTTTGGGCTTTTCCATAAGAATTTAATTACCTATTCTATCAGCATCTTTAGTTGAAGGCAGCGATATCTTTTGGCCAGTATTTGGATTGATGATATTGGTTTTAAAGACTGATCCATCCCCAGATGTATCATAAACCTTATTAATAACACCAGTGTTAGCAGGAGACCTAATTGGTTCTGCTGCAGTCGACGTTGTTACACTCGTTTGGATTTTTTCTCTTACGTTTCTATTCATTTTTTCCAACATAGTATTTTTGATCTCAATATTACCAGCAGATGGATCTAGTTTTGTTCCAACTGTTGTTGGTGGCAACATTCTAATTGGCTCTCCCCTATAAACAGGCGCCACTTTATCTGTAACAATTCCGGGGCCTGCTTTAATTATCGAAGTGCTTCCAATTGGAGCACCTTTAATAAATACAATCTCTTTCTCTTTAGATGGAGCTGAGTATTCAATCGCTTTACTTGGAACTTTAGTGTCCATAGGTCTAACATTAGATGGATTATTAGAAGCAGGTTTTCTTGTCGGCTCAGCTTTATTCTCAACCTTATTAAAGTTACGAAGGTTTAATTTTTCACTACCAAATTTAGATCTGGCGTCATTGAGAAAAATTGCACCATTTGAATCTGTTGAGTTTCTATTTAATGCCTGAAAGACTCGTTGAGATAGATTTTTCAAGTGAGCTTTCTTGGCTGAAGCCGGAGCCCTGCCTTTAATTCTATCCCCTAGGT
>CAYGQW010000104.1:0-9932 GCA_964352175.1 uncultured Halobacteriovorax sp. | reverse complement strand
ACTCACCTCTGCTCCACTAGGAGATATTAATTTCAGTAAGTTGAACGTTAATGGAAGCTCACTGGCGATAGGTCATCCATTTGCTGCTACAGGAGGAAGAATCGTTGCTGCTTTGGCAAAGATGATTAAAACTTCAGGCAAACAAAGAGGCTTGATCTCTATTTGTACAGCTGGCGGAATGGGGATTGCTGCAATTTTAGAGCGGGTCTAAAGAGAGGTGGCACTCTTCGTACCTTGTGGCACTAAAAATAGATTTTATGCCCATTTTGATACGAGAGACTTTTTCTCGATTTTCAAAAAAGACCTGCATTCTGCAAGTTTTAAATCCTGACTTAGAGCTTATGGTAGAAAAAAATCTGCCATCATCTCTTTGGCCAGTGAGATAGTAAAGATCATATGCAAAAGCACAAGACTTACTTTTTCCGCCTTCTCGGTAATGAAAACTGGCACTGCCTCTAGAGTCTCTTATATTGATTCGACAAATTTGTCCCTCATCAGTAGCTCCAATATATTCTCTTTCTAAAGAGTCATTGGCATAAACCTGAAAGCTGGCTAAAAACGTCATCAACAGAATCAATTTCATAAAAACCTCTTATTTAATATATCCATATCATGCATCTAGCGCAAAGACTAACTAAGGTGACTAAGTGAACACTCGAGTATTTTAATCGGATAAGGAGATATTGGTATTCAATATTCTTCCTAAATCCTATAATACTGACCAAATTGATTGGAGAAATTTCTGAATCATCCCCTCTGGCGTTACCGACACATCATCTTTTTTTCTTTTGCCTTAACTTTCTTATCTGGTTTTGGTCAAAGTTTTTTCATCTCCTTATTTATTCCTCAATTTCTAGAAAATGCCAAGATTTCGAATACAACCTTTGGCACAATTTACGCCTTTGCAACACTGCTAAGCGGCTTTGCACTTCCTTGGGCCGGCAGACAACTTGATCATATCAATGATGCTACTTATTCAAAAATTGTTTTTTTTGGGTTAACAACCGCTTCAGTTGTGACAGCATTTGCAAATAATATTTATCTGCTCTCGTTTGCAATATTTCTACTACGATTTTTTGGTCAAGGATTATTTGGTCATACCAGCGATACTATAACTGCAAAGAAGTTTGGTCCTAATCGTGGTAAGGCCTTAAGTCTGGCCGGTCTAGGATACCCATCCAGTGAAGCAATTATTCCACTTTTAGCTGTTTGGATACTAGCTAACTACGGCGTTAAAGTAACTTGGCTGATTGTCGCAACTTGTATTTTCTCGTTTATTCCATTTATTAATTTTCTCGCGAACTCACCTGGAGAAAATGAAAATGATAGTTCAAGCATTGAGGCGGTTGAAGGAAAAGAATTTAACGGTTTAATAAATTTCTCATTTTGGGTTTGGGCATCGGCTACACTGATGCCCCCTTTTTTACTCACTTCACTTTTTTTATACAATGCAGTTATAGCAGAACTTAGAGGCTGGAGTCTCGAGTGGATGGCAAGTTCATTTGTCGCATTTGCTCTAACTAGGTTTACTTTTTCATTGATAGGTGGACCTCTGGTAGATAGATTTAAGGCGAAAAACTTATATCCATGGCATTTAATACCCTTAGCAGTTGCTATTTGTATTCTTGCGCTTTGGGAAAATAAATTTGCAGCTCCTACTTATTTAGCCTTGGCCGGAGTATCAATAGGTTTAGGCGCACCAATTAAAACAGCACTGTGGGCAGAGATCTACGATACAAAGTTTCTAGCTCAAATTAGGAGCTGGCTATCTTCTCTTGGGGTTATTGGCACAGCAGCTGGTCCACCAATTTTAGCATTGATGTTAGACTCGAAAATTTCGCTAAATAACTCGCTGCTTATACTAAGTATTAGTTTGGGGTTAATCATTATAAGCTGTGGATCTCTGAAGCGTTTCTATCATTAATATTCTTAATGACACAAAACGTATATGACACTTAATTTAGATAATTAACGCCCCAAGGCTTAACAGCCCCTTGCTACAATCACTAAGATTTACCCTTGGTTTACAGAGGATATTATTATGCAGATTCAGTTACCAACTGAGACACAAAATTGTTCAAACTTTATCAACAATGCATTTGTTGCAGCTTCCGGAGAATTGTCTGCCATTGATTCCCCATGGAATGGTAAAAAAATTGGCGAAGTTCGATTTTCAACTAAGAATGATGTTGATACCGCTGTGAGTGCCGCAAGTACTGCTCAAGTTCAATGGGGACTAACTCCAATGAAAGAGCGTACAAAAGTCATGTTTAGCTTTAGGGAAATTTTATTAAGAGACCTAGAAGAGTTGTCTCAAATCGTTGCAGCCGAAAACGGAAAGACTCCAATTGAGGCACGCGCTGGTGTCATGAAGGGTGTTGAAGTTTTAGAGTATGCGATCTCTCTTCAAAACTTAGACCTCGGTGGAAAGATGGAAGTCTCACGAGGTGTTCAATGTGAATACAGACGTGAAGCTCTAGGTGTTATCGCGAATATTACGCCTTTTAACTTTCCAGTTATGGTTCCAATGTGGACTATACCTATCGCGCTAACTTTAGGAAATGCATACATCTGGAAGCCTTCAGAAAAAACTCCACTAGCTTCTCAATATCTTGCAAAAGCATTAAAAGAAGCTGGACTTCCAAGTGGACTCTTTCAAGTTGTACAAGGTGGAAAAGATACAGTTGAAGCGATCATTGATCATCCTCAAGTTAAAGCTGTTGGCTTTGTTGGCTCTACTAAAATTGCTAAAGCTGTTTACGCACGTACAACTGCCTTAGGCAAAAGAGCACTTGCTCTTGGTGGCGCTAAAAATCATATCGTTCTTTTACCAGACGCAAATTTAGATCTTTGCGGTGCTGGTATATCTGATTCTTTTACAGGTTGTGCCGGTCAACGTTGTATGGCCGCATCTGTAATCCTTGCTGTCGGTAACGTCGATAAGCATATTGATAAAATTGTTGAGCGTGCAAGATCACAAGTTCTCGGAACAGACATGGGTGCGATCATTACCAGAGAACAGGTAAGCTTTCTAAAAGAAGCAATTGATCGTGCAGAAAAGAATGGTGCTAAAGTTTTACTCGATGGCAGAAATACTCCTGCACCAAAAGGTATGGAAGAAGGATACTGGCTTGGACCAACGATTCTTGATCAAGTAAAGCCAGGAAGCGAAGCTGCAATATTTGAACTCTTCGGACCAGTTGTTTCTATCGTTCGTTGTCAATCAATTGGAGAAGCCATGAAGATTGAAAATGAAGTTGAATACGGTAATGCCTGTTCTGTGTTTACATCTTCGGGAGTTCACGCTGAGAGAGTCATTCAAGCGGCAAAAGCCGGAATGGTTGGTGTCAATGTTGGAGTACCAGTACCAAGAGAGCCTTTTAGTTTTGGTGGAGTCAACGCATCTAAATTTGGCCATGGAGATATTACTGGTGTGCACTCATTAGATTTTTGGACAAATACAAAAAAAGTTACAACCAAGTGGGAGCCTCAAAGCGACCAAAACTGGATGTCATAAGGGAAATTATATGGAAAAGTCATCACATGTTATTTTAACATCACATAACTCCGAAGTTTACAAAGACGCTTTGCCAATCCACTGGGGAGCAAAAAATCCAAAAGAACGTGGCCCCGTCGTTGCATCGGTATCAAACGTTCTACATCGAAATGCGATTGGAAGTCACTCAGGAAGCTATACAGTTTACAGAGCACTTTCAATTGCATCAGGACAATTTCCCAAACAACATATTCCTGATTTTAAAAATACAGAAAGTACGACAACAATTGGGCCATTTGATTCATGGACCGATCCGGATAAATTTGTCTCAATTGATCCTTGGGGAGCAGATGTTAATGTTCACTTCAAAGAGTACATGGATAGAGGATATGATGTTAGACCGTCCATTGCCGTCACTCAGGCTAGACTACAATTGCCAGAGATTTATGAAGCAATTAAAGCTGGTCGCTTAAAACCTGATGGAAAGCTCATCAATGAAAAAGGCGATATCAAAGTTACAAAAGTTGCTTTTGAGCCAGTATGGTACCTTCCTGGAATTGCCAAAAGACTTGGTATTAATGAAGGAGAGCTTCGAAAAATCCTTTTCAGTGAAACGGGAGGAATGTTCCCAGAACTAGTGACACGCCCCGACTTAAAAGTCATGTTGCCTCCCATTGGTTCAACTACTGCTTATATTTTTGGAGATCCGGCTAACCTCTCAAATCCTGAAATCGAGCTAACATGTAGAGTACATGATGAATGTAATGGATCTGATGTTTTCGGTTCTGATATTTGTACCTGTCGACCATACCTGATGTATGGAATCGAAGACGCCGCAAGAACAGCACAAAAAGGTGGCGTAGGTCTAATAGCTTACTATCGTAAAGAAGGAAGGGCTTTAGGTGAAGTCACAAAGTTTCTTGTTTATAATGCTCGTAAGCGCCAAGAAGGCGGTGACTCGGCTGCAACATATTTCCACAGAACAGAATGCGTTGCAGGTGTAGAAGATGCACGCTTTCAAGAACTTATGCCAGACATCTTACAATGGTTTGGTATTAAGAAAATCCACAATATTCACTCAATGTCGAATATGAAATTTGATGCCATTGTTAAAAGTGGTATTGAAATAGTCAATCGTATCTCGATTCCAGATGAATTGATTCCACCTGACGCGCAAGTAGAAATGGAAGCAAAAAAAGCCGCTGGCTATTTTACTGATGGTGAAGTTAAGACTGGTGATGCCCTTAAAAATGTTAAAGGCAGAGATATTGATGAGAGCAAGAAATGAGTGAAAGAACTCAATGGCTTTTATCTCCAGCTGCGATTCGAGAAAGATGTAACCTTCTTCACCAGAGAAATCTTGATGGCAAAGGATTGCTTAAAATTCATGAATCAAAATGGGACGAAGTCGTTTCTTTTACATTAGAAACAATTAAAGAAAACTATCCTTCACTTGAAATTCCTTTTCACTCAAGACTTGGTCATTTCAGACCAGGCAAAGTCAATCGTATTGAGTGGTTAGAAGATTATATCGAAACAGCAGATGCAACAACTAGGGCCAAAGCTTTAGTTGATCTCATCATTCCTTCAGTTTTATTAGATGCCGGTGCAGGCAATGATTGGAATTTCTTTGAAGAGAGAACTGCCCAAACTTTCAACCGCTCGGAAGGACTTGGTGTTGCAAGTTTTCACATGTTTCTTTCTGGAGAATTTAGTTCAAATGAAGAAATAAAGACTGATGGAAAAGCATTGATGGGACTGACTAAGTCTCAACTAGAAAAAGCTTTTCAAGTAACAGCAAACAATCCACTTCTGGGTGTCGATGGACGTTTAAAACTTCTCGCTGGGCTAGGAAAAGAGCTTGGAAGAGATGGTCGTCCAAGCGATATAGTCGATGACTTCCTTATTAATGGCCAAGTAAAAGCATTAGATGTTCTGGCAACTGTCTTAAAAAGATTAGGTCCTATTTGGCCTTCAAGATTAACATTAGATAATACTCCTCTTGGGGATACTTGGTCTCACCCTGCTTTAGGTGAACAAGGAAGCTTTGAGTCCCTAGTTCCATTTCATAAATTATCCCAGTGGCTCTCTTATTCAATACTGGACGCAATGGAAACCTGTGGATTTGAGGTCATTGGAGTGGAAGAACTAACAGGTCTTCCAGAATATCGTAACGGTGGTCTCTTCTTAGATTTAGGTATGATGGAGGCTGTAAATCCTGAAGACTTAACTCGTGGAGTGAGTGCAGAAGATCCATTTATTATTGAATGGCGTGCAAGTACTGTTATCTTACTTGACCAACTTGCAGCAAAAATTCAAAAAGAATTAGGAAAAACTCCAAGCGAATTCCCTTTAGCAAAAGTGCTTGAAGGTGGAACTTGGTGGGCAGGAAGAAAAATCGCTGCTCAAAAAAGATCTGGTGGAACTCCACCACTAAACATTATTCTCGACGGAACAGTCTTTTAGGAGCTTTATTATGAGCGGTAAATTTATACAAATTGATCATCCCCTTTTGCAACACAAACTCTCTTATTTAAGAGACAAGAATACAACAGGCCATGACTTCAGAGAGATTACAAAAGAAATCTCACGAATTCTTGCCTACGAAGCAATGAGAGATTGGAAAGATACGGAAACGATTTCAATTGAAACTCCAATAGCTAAAGCTGCAGCAACAAGAATTAAAAATCCGCCTATTGCAGTTGCAATTATGAGAGCTGGTAATCCAGTATTAGAAGCAGTCTTATCAATGCTTCCTTTTGCCAGTGCCGGTCATATTGGAATTTATCGCGATAAATTCATCAGCAATACTGTTGAGTATTACTTTAAATTACCGGAGCATGCTGAAGGAAAAGAAATACTTCTGTGTGATCCACTTATTGCAACAGCAGATACAATGATTGCTGCGATCGATAGATTAAAAGACTACAAGGTTGGAAAGATTAAAGTTTTATCTCTACTTGTTAGTCCAGAGGGACTCGAAAAATTATTTCATTTTCATCCAAATATTGAAGTCTATGCTATTCAAAAAGAAGAAGGCCTTACTGATAAAGGATATCTTATTCCGGGTCTCGGAGATGCTGGAGACAGACTATTTCAAACTAAGTAGGAGCTTGTCTTGAGTTGTACAATTATTGGTGTAGCTGGTGGATCAGGTTCTGGTAAAACATATTTTGCCAGAGCACTTCATCAGTCCCTTGGTAAAGAAATTAGTTCCATAATTTATCAGGATAATTACTATATCGATCAATCAGCTCGCTTTGATCATGATGGTGGCTCTGTTAACTTTGACCACCCTAACAGTCTCGATTTTGATCTTCTAGCAGATCACCTTAAGTCTTTGAAAAATGGTAACCCTATTGATATTCCTGTTTACGATTTTGTAACTCACTCTAGACAATCACAGACCATAAGACAGAAACCACAAAAAGTAATTCTAGTAGACGGTATTCTGCTTTTATCTCAACCTCTTGTACGAAAACATTTTGATATTTCTATTTTCGTAGATACTTCTGAGCAATTGAGGTTCGATCGTCGACTTAAACGTGATGTTGAAGAACGTGGAAGAACTCCAGAAGGAGTTAAGGCACAATTTGAAAAGCAAGTTAAGCCTATGCACGATCAGTTTGTCCAACCGAGCATGAGCCACGCAGATCATGTGATTTGCGACTTAGCGGGTTTTGACTTATTAATTGCTCAAATTACAGGTTTATTTTCCAATTAAGACTCCTTACGGACAATCTTAACTCTGCATAAAGTAGCCCTACTAGTTTAATACCCTGTAATATAAACAACCTGTCTTGAAGCGCAATGCATCAAAGAGTTAAGTCTCTCCTACCTACAAATAAAGAGTGAGACTCAAATGAAATTTAAATTATTAGCATTATTTATAGTTAGTATATCAATGTCGGCGCAAGCAGCATCCAGCTCAACCAGCAAAGCTAGTTTCTGCAGCAATCGAAAGCAGAAGTCGTATGTTCAAGATCTATTGCAAAACGGTGAAAACCTACTTTCGTTTACAAATCATGGAGGGCTGTTGAATGGTGGTGTATGTTGGTGGCACTCACGTTTTACTCGAAATGCAGCTTACTTAACAATCTATAAACCTAACCAACCAAAACCAACATCTGAAGAAGCTCAAGACCTTATTAAGCAAATTAGAAAAGCCGACAACGTAGTCATTATTCCGGGCTTCTCCAACCTTAGGCACTTCTCTCGCTATTTCAGCGCTGAGATTCAAGACGAGTTGGATGCCTGGCAAAAAGGAGATGGTTTCATTCGTCAGCAATGGATCGTTGGTTTAGCCGGTAGAACATCTACTGATGCGGAAAAACTTCAAGAGAAGATGCATGAACTCTATGAATATGTTGAAATTGAAGGACAAATTGCTTATCAAAAATTGCAATTACCTGGAGTTGTGGCCCATGCTTGGCTAGTTATAGGAATGAAAAAAAGAAGTAATGGTTATGAATTAAATATTGTTGATTCTAATTATCTATATCCCTATAAAGTTGCCTATGAGTATGGAATGGAAAGTTTTGACTATGGTGGATTTGGAAACTTTGTTCCTTATATTGGCAAAAAGGGTGAGGTCAAATCAATGTTGAAAGTTGCTCATAAATTTTGCCAATAGTGAAATATATAGTTTTATTAAGGGTTAAAGTAATTTTTTTCTAATTCGACATAGATTCTTTCATTCATGTTACCAGCGCGAGAACACATCAGATCTGTTGTATCAAGCTGGTAATTCACAAAAGCTTCAAGCCCCGTATCATAAAACTCATGATAGCAATCAGGTAAACCAAGAACATGTCCAAATTCATGACGAATAACCCACTGGCTTTCATATTCCTCAATCGACTGATTAGAATCCATAACAATATTATTTCCGCCTAAGCGATCAACATGGGGAACTGTACCAGTCTCAAACTTTAACCTTGGGCCATTAGCAAAGACACCAAAGCGTAGTTTAAGGCTCCAGTCGTTAAATTTAAACTCATCTTGAATATTATCTCTTAGGTATGGAATAAATCTTTGAGCTTCAGGGGTGTTAAATGGAATGTCTGCATGATCTGGAGTTTT
Source organism: uncultured Halobacteriovorax sp. (assembly GCA_964352175.1). GTDB lineage: Bacteria > Bdellovibrionota > Bacteriovoracia > Bacteriovoracales > Bacteriovoracaceae > UBA4207. The sequence continues at coordinate 1,354 of CAYGQW010000104.1, read as the reverse complement.
CCAACGAATATCTTTTCTCACCGCATCTGCTGGAATTACAAAAAAGTCATTCCAAGTTGTTTCTCCCGCTTCAAAGAGCTTTGAAAAAAGCTTCGGCAATTTTTTTCTAGATTCAGCATTATTGATTGATCTCAAACATCCAAGTTCAGTTTCGCCTGAATTCAAACATAATTGAGATAAGTTTGTTCTAAGTTCCTTTTTAAGCTCGGCATTTAAATTGTCAAAGTTTTCAAATTTTTCAGGTGTCCAATTATTTTCTTTAAAATAATAAAATGCTCTTATGTCTTTAGTTTTAGCTTGTTTATAGTAAGACAAATAAGGCAAAAGTGATTTGTACCTTGCAGCACTTTGATAGTTACGATCTACTTTTCTAGCAAGCACGACAAAATCAGCATCATTAATTGGTAATTCTGGTGGAAACTCTTCTCCTTCAAGAACTGCTAAGATTGTAGTTGGTAACTCAACCTTTAAATTCTCTATCTGCTTTGCAACAGTTTTATCAGAATAAATTGAAGGTGAATCAATTGGAATCCCCCTTCGTGTACCCTGTGATGTTAAACGTAACTGCCTATCATCTGCTCTTCTAGAATTTTCAGTTTCAAGCCACATTGAGAGGCGATTGCCCCATGAAAGTGCTTTCTCAATAGAGGGATTATCATTCTTGTGATTCTTATTATAATTTTGAAGATGGTTTCTATAGGTTTCAGAACTTGATTCAATATCAAGATGAATCGGTGCCGCAATTAGATTTGAGGCGTTTAATGCGATAAACAAAGAAAGAGTTTTAAACATAATTTCTCCATGATGAATATCGTTAACATACTTATATGTTCAAGTTTTACATAGTCAATAATTCTCAATACTTCTGACAGAGTAAATTTTGCATCGCCCAACAACTCTTGCTTGCCCATAGGCTTAATCGCGTGTTAACAATAGGATACTTATTTAAGGACAGTGTCCTTACTAATCTATCCAAAAAATTTAATGCGCCCGCTTAGTTCTTAATCGCCAGGAGATGCATGGACGCTGTAACAACTTTTGAAGCTTGGGCCATCCCAAGTCCAGTGAGAGATTCCCTTTTAAAACAAGGAATCGTCACACCAACACAAATTCAAAGCCTAACTTTAGATAACTCTTTAGCAGGTCATGACATTATTGGATTAGCAAATAGTGGCTCTGGAAAAACCATGGCCTACTGCCTCTCTTTAATTTCATTACTCGATAAAGCAGAAAACAAAGATAAGATAGGTTTAGTTTTAGCTCCATGCTCAGACACTGCTGTTCAAGTTCATGGTGTCATAAAAAAACTGACCAATAAAATGACAGGAAGGTGGAAGCCTGTTCTGGCGGTTGA
>CAYGQW010000103.1:0-9993 GCA_964352175.1 uncultured Halobacteriovorax sp. | reverse complement strand
GTTTACCATCTTGTTCTGCAAGGGCTGAGGTGTATCCAGAAAAATATCGACGCTTGATTGTTCTAAATAAACCAAGATGATTGGCAATAATCTTTTCACCTTCATTTTCTGAAAAACCATTGTAAGGAGCACTCTTAAAAGGCTTTCCTTTTGCCAGTACGTCACCTTCAAGTTTTAGAACGGCATCAACCTTTTCCTGGTCACTAGTATGATCTTCTCTCCAAGTATATTCACTTGTAGCATCTTCTTTAGCTCCATCATCACTAGCACCAATCGTTTCATGCTCAGACATTTTTGAATACTTACTTGTTTCAAGTGCAGTTTTAAGCATCGTTTTGATACTTTCGTCATCAAAGCTTTCACTATAACTGGTACCGAGTCTTCCAGCACTTTTTAGTCTAACACCCGCAATTTGTGTACCAGACACCTTATGTTCTTCTAGTGATCCTTCATTGGCCTTTAAAGATAGGGAGCGGCCTTTACTGATGATAACTTCGCATTCATTGGCGCCCATGGTGAGGGCGAGATCAATAATTTTTTCTGCTGTTTGTTTCATTAACGACCCCCTACGAGAATATCATCGACCTTAATCGCCGGTTGACCCACAGTGGTTGGAACTGAACCTGATACTGAACCACACATTCCAGCTGCAAGAGCAAAGTTATTGCCAACCATACTTATTTGTTTCAGTACTTCAGGTCCGGTACTAATGAGAGTTGCACTTTTAATTGGTCTTTCAATTTTTCCGTTCTTGATGAGGTAGCTTTCTTGCGCATTGAAATTAAACTCTCCAGTTCCTGGTTGAACTGAGCCACCACCCATTTTTTTACAATAGATTCCATTCTCAACACTAGAAATCATTTCTTCTAGAGTTGAATTTCCTGCTTCGATAAAGGTATTTCTCATTCTTGAGGCTGGAGCAAAGCGATAACTTTGTCTTCTGCCTGAACCAGTTCGTTTGTAACCAGTTTTTTGTGCGCCAATCTTATCCACCATAAAGCTGGTTAAAACACCATTTTTAATTAACTGAGTTTTTTGTGTTTCCATTCCTTCATCATCAATAGAGATTGAGCCCCATTCATTATCGATTGTGCCATCATCAACTGCACTAACACATGGGTTAGCGATCAATTGATCCATCTTGTCGTGGAATACCGAAGCTTTTTTAGCAACTGAAGTTGTTTCAAGTAAGTGGCCACAGGCCTCGTGAAAAATCACTCCACCGAAAGCGTTATCAATGATGACAGGCATTCTTCCTGCCGGACAAGGATCAGCATTAAGTTTAGTCATGGCTTGTCTACCAACTATTTCTCCTAGTTGATTTGGATTAAGTGAATCGGTAAACTCCCATCCTCTTAAAGCCCCTGGAGCATCATAGCCACTTGATTGCTCCGAGCCATCTTTGGCCACAGCTTGTCCCATAATGCGAATATAGTTTCGCTCCTCTGAAGTGTGCAGTCCTTCAGAATTGAAAATTTCTACTTGTTGGCATTTTTGCATCCCACTTGAAACGACTTGGACAATTTTATCTGAAATACTTCGAGTAGCTTTATCAAGACGCATGAGCCACTCAATTTTAGCATCTAAGGGGTGGGGATCATGCAAGCTTAAAGAAGCTTTATGAATTTTTTTTAAACTAGGTATTGTAAAGTCTTGAGCCTTTTTGCTTCCTTCTTTTTTGTCGCTAGTTGCTAGAGTTGCACAGATATTCTTAAGTTCTTCTTCACTTGGATTATTTGTATAGCCGTAAAGAACTTTGGTACCGTAAACGAGACGAACACCAATACCAAAATCTACTCCGCCACCAATATCATCGACTTGCGAATTTAGAATTTTTATTGATTGGTTTTGTGTTTTTTCAACAAAAAGTTCAACGAAATCAGCTCCCAGAAAAAGACCATAATCGATGACTGATTTGGCACTCTGTGGATCAAATAGGCTAATTTTTAGGGACATGAATACCTCCAAAGGAAGTAGCATTTTACGTCAATTTCACTACTTGAAACAAGGTGAATGCGTTATTTACTGGCACAGATCATCTTGTCGAGTTAAAATTTAAGGATGATTGCAACAGATATTTATGAAAATTGTTTTACTCAGGTATGGCCTAGAATAAAACAACTTTATAACGACAAAGAAGTCGAACTTATTTTGGAACATGGTAAGGGCTGTGACGTAGAGCTAGAGTGTGATTTAGAGCTAGTTAGTCGCGCTCTTGATATAGTTTTAAGAAATGCTCTCACCCAAACACTACGTGGCACTGATGTTAAAGTCGTTTACGGCTCTGTCGATTCCAATTTTGTCTTAGTAGTTAGAGACAATGGTCCAGGCATGGAAGAGAGTCAATTTAATGATCTTTACTCGACTGGTAAGCTTCAAGAGTTCGGCATTAACTGCAAGGTTAAATCAAAAAAATTTGATGAATTCCCAAATGGTCATGGCACAAGCATTACAATTGTTTTCAAACCTGAAAATTGACCAATAACTGACATTTCCAATCCTAAGCACTATTGACAGTCTTTTAGCGACTGCCATTATATTAGTAGGTTGTTCTATATTTAATGGAGTTTAATAATGAAGCGCGTAATGTTGTTTATTCTCACCAATATATTAGTGATCTCAGCAGTGACTATTCTGTTAAAGGTTTTTGGAATTGAGTCATATCTTACGGCTCAGGGAATTAACTATCAGTCGTTACTAGTTATATGTGTTGTTTGGGGGATGGCCGGCTCATTCATTTCACTTCTAATGTCAAAGTGGATGGCAAAAAGGATGATGGGGCTTGAGATTGTTTCAGCCACAGGTCAGTATGGATCTCTTGTACGAAAAATCCATGAGATCTCTAGAAAAGCAGGCATCGAAACAATGCCTGAAGTTGCTATTTACGAATCTCCGGATGTTAATGCTTTTGCGACCGGTCCTTCTAAAAACAATTCACTTGTCGCAGTATCAACTGGTCTATTACAGCGCATGAACGACGAAGAAACAGAGGGTGTTTTGGCCCATGAAGTTGCCCATATCGCTAATGGAGATATGGTAACGATGGCATTGATACAGGGTGTAGTAAACGCCTTTGTCATGTTCTTGGCAAGGATAGCTGTTTTTGCAATTGATCAAGCGACGAAAAGAGATAACGATGATGGACGTGGCTTAGGCTTTTTCGCTCATTTTATGCTGGTACAACTATTTCAAATGGTCTTTGGATTACTCGCAGCCCCTGTCGTTATGGGTTTTTCAAGATGGCGTGAGTTTAGAGCAGATGCTGGCAGTGCTAAGCTTGTAGGTAAAGACAAAATGATCGCGGCATTAGAGAATCTTAAGAAAAATTACGAGCTTCAAGAGCAAATAAAAGAAGAGCCAGCGATGGCATCGATGAAAATATCTTCAAAGAAAGCTGTGATGGCATGGTTCTCATCTCATCCGCCTTTAGAAGAAAGAATTGCAGCTTTAAGATAACCGTTTAATTGTTTGTTGATACTCCTTAATGAGTTGATCAACACATTCTTGGACAGAGGGTATGTTTTTAATAAGAGAGCATACCTGTCCAATTTCTAACTCTCCATCTTCCATGTCACCTTCAAGCATACCTTTTTTAGCGCGGCCTTTGCCAAGAAGCTTGGTTAGGTCTTCTTTAGTTGCACCTTTTTGTTCAAGAGCTTGAACTTCTTCAAAAAACTTATTCTTCATGAGTCTTACAGGTACTAATTTTTTCATCACGAGGCGAGTATCACTAAAATGACTTTGGATGATTTGTTGTTTGAAATTATCATGGGCACTTGATTCTTGAGTGCATACAAATCTTGTTCCAATTTGAACGGCACTTGCACCTAGTGCTAAAGCCGCTGCAATTTGCCTTCCATTGGCAATTCCCCCGGCTGCAATAACTGGTATATTGGTAGCATCCACAACCTGTGGGATTAGTGCCATAGTTGTGATTTCGTCGATGCCGTTATGTCCACCAGCTTCAAATCCTTCGGCCACAACTGCATCACAGCCAGCCAGTTGGCATTTGTAGGCCTGATCGGGTGTGGAGCATACATGAACAACTATAGCTTCATGATCTTTTAACAATGTTGTAAATTTTTTGGGACTTCCGGCAGAAGTGAAAAAAATCTTAATGCCTTCTTCAAGAGCAACTTTAATCTGTAAATCAGCATCTTTGTAGAGAAGTGGAATATTAACTCCAAAAGAGTTTGTGCTAAGGCGTTTTGCTTTTTGTATTTGAAGCTTTAAAAGATCTGGCTTCATAGAGCCAGCACCAATTAATCCCAAGCATCCAGCATTTGAACTTGCAGCCGCAAGATTAGCACCTGAAACCCAAACCATTCCAGCTTGGATAATGGCAAATTTTGTGCCTAAAACTTTATTTAAAGGAGATTTTTCAAGCATTAGATAGTTTTTTTCTTAAGCGTTTTTTCAATAATCTTTAAAATTTTATTAGCTTCATCGGTTGGGTACTTTTCAAATAGTACTTTGATGACGGGAACGAGTTCTTTTCCATCTTTATTTTTATCGCGGTACTCTAAAAAGTGTTTTGCAAAATCAGCGGCCAGAACAAAAATTCGAGTAAGACCCGGCAGTGAATCTAAGTTTGTCTTGGTATAACCTTTACCATTAGTTGCTCCATGATGCGCCTTGATGATTTCATCGACCCCGATTGGCGCATCTGGATTTCTAGAAATTAAAAGAGCAGCTTCAATCGCATGGTTAAATACCATGTCCCAATCTCCTTCAGAGAGATTGGCTGCTTCTAATTCTTCGTAACTTGAGATCTTTGCAAAGTCTTCATGATCAACTAGTGATATATTTTGGAAGAATGCAGCGTAAGCTAGTTTGTTATATGCTTCTTTTTTGCCGATGCCTAATTCTTTTAAGCACTCGGCGGCCACAACAGAAGTCATATGAGAATGCTGATAGATATAACTTGTTTTAGAGTTAATGATTCTTTTTAAAAGAGAGGACATTTCTGGTGAACTCTCAACGGTTTGAATCATTTTTCCAATAACAGTTTCAGTTAACTGTAGTGTCGCTGAAGTGAAGCCAAATTTTAAAATTTCTCTTGATACGTATTCAAAAGAGTCACCCATCGCATCGATGATTTCAGGTGACTCGATAGGGGACTGATCCAACTTTAAAACTAAAAAATCACTTACGAAGTTGGCAAAATTTTTAATAAAGTCACGGTGAACATGAAAATGCTTTAAGCCTTGATCTTCATATTTCTTGATGACTTGTTTATTAAAAGTGTCACCACTATGAAACCTTTTTACAAATTGATGATCTTCGGCAGATTTTTTAATTTTAATATAGACTTCACAAGGAGTGCGATCAATCAGATAGAAGTTCTGTAGATTGACTGGAACATACTCAGGCTTTGGTTGTTTCTCAATCATTTCAGGAGTAACGCCCAGAATTTTAGCCGAAACTTTAACGATGCTGTCCCAGTCTTGTTGATCTGGAATATTTACAAGTTCTCCTGCTTGGTGAGGAGGAGCGTCACCTACGACAATAAAGGCAATCTCTTGAAGGCTTTCTCTAAGGTATTCAAGAACAATTTGAGCTGTTGGTTCACTGCCAATCTTGCTTTTACAAATAACGATATCTACATCTGGGAGTATTGAGAGAAGTGCTATTACTTCACCTGCATCTTTTCTCGGAATGATCTGTGCGCCAACATATGTTGACAAGTTTAGCGATAGAAGCTCATTAAAAGCAATATTGTCTTCGACTAATATGATTTGACTCACAAATTTCCTTCCCAGTCTTTATGACTCTACTATTATTGTCCATCATAGCTGGTGGTCATGCAAGGATAGGGCAGAGGATGCTCTTAATTTTTTTTCAAGCTTAAGGTCGATAGGACCACTTAAAGTTGCCATTGTTCTTTCGCGCTTGTTGGCAAAGCCTGGGAGTGATTGTGGATGCCAGCCAGCCGCTAGCATTGATTTTCTAATACTAACGGACGCACTGTAGGTGGACATTTTGCAAGCAGGATCACTATACTTTTTTAGATCTTCAAACCATTCTGTTGTCCATAATGATGGATTTTTCTTAGGTGAAAATGGGTCCTGGTAGATTGCATGGATATTTTGTATTGCCTGATCATGAATACTTTTTCTAGCGTCTCCAATATAAATCTCTATTTCTATCGAATCCGTCTTCAGGTAAAACTTATTATCGTTGAAATTGAAATTTCTTAGATCAATTCCATTAATGGCTTGGTTTTCTTGACTCCATTTTATCAAATCTGCATCCAATTCAAGACTGATGAAATGAATCGGGTTTTTACTGGTTGGTTTCAAGTACTCGATTGTTGCTTTTAGTCCGACCCCCAGGCCGTAACCAACCTCCAGGATTTTATAGGGAGATACTAGAAATTGAGGGTCAGGAATACAAGGTTTTACGTAGTTAAAGAGTGTTTCATCATAAGCGCCGGCACTTGAGTGACAATTTTCATCAAAGTATTCTGACCAAAGGGTGTTAGTGTCATCCTTAGTTTTTATTATCTTGTAACGACCAAGTTGACCATTAAACTCTGACATTCCATTTCCTTAAAGATTTCTCTTTTTATCTCGATAAGTTATCAATGAACTTGTCGATTTTGGCCATATTCATTTTAATCTTATCTTCATGTGGGCGAAGTCCTACTGGTCGAGCTCCATCGAGTCTGCTTGGCACGCAACAGCTTGGTGTTCAAACAATCTTTGGCAATCAAAAAAACCTAGCATTAAATATGTGCTTCGATTTGAAAAATAAAAATATTAAATGGCGATCAAGTTTAGTAGGAGCCAATACGACGTTTGTTTTTGACGTTGAAGAATCTAGGTGTGATGAATCTCCACTAGCAGTTAAAACTTTGTCGACAACTCTAAAGGGCCCAATCAATTCATTGCCTATGTACTTTGATCCACAGCCAGGCCAGTCAATTGCTTTTGGAGCGGTTGAAACAGATGCTGAGGGGATGCTTGCATCAATTTGCCCAGCTTTAATTCGCGGAGATGATGTTTCTAACACGTTGAGTAACCCGGATGGTTCGAAGGTTCAGATTTCATTTCAGCAAAAAAGCGTAAATGGGTTTGATGGTTACAGTGCCAATTACTTTAGATCAGGTGAAACCACATCATGGAAAGAAGTCGTTGTAGAGATAGCAATCGATACAACTGGACTTGCTTCTAGCGATTTTAAGGGACTTGAGAAAGTTGTTCGAAGTTCACAAGTCTGCAGCAGTGGTGATATTGCCACAATCAAACAAACTTATATCCCATAATTTGACCTTTTTACTTGAAGCTCGCTAAGATGAATTTTCAACTACTTTGGAGTTTCTTCACATGGGCCAAACCGACTCAAAACAACCATCATTATTACTTTCTATCGTTCCAGTATTATTTTTGATGGGACTCTTAATATTCAATATTGTTTTATTTAAAGATGACGCAACAGGTGGTCCAAATCAACTTGCTCTATTAGCTGCCGGAGCTCTAGCAGCTATTATCGGTATTTTCGTCCAAAAGGTTGCTTACAAAGATATTGAAAATCAAATCGTAAAGTCTATTTCAGTCGCGATTCAAGCGATTTTAATATTACTCGTTGTTGGCTCACTTATTGGAACATGGATATTGAGTGGAGTAGTGCCGGCAATGATTTATTATGGTCTTCAGTTAATTCATCCAGCTGTAATTCTTCCTGTATGCGCTCTTGTTTGTGCCATTGTTGCTTTGGCAACAGGGTCTAGTTGGTCGACAACAGGAACTGTAGGTGTTGCCTTAATTGGTATTGGCCAAGCAATGGGTGTTCCTCTAGGAATGGTGGCAGGAGCGATTGTATCTGGAGCCTATTTTGGCGATAAGATGTCTCCTCTATCAGATACAACCAATCTAGCTCCAGCTATGGCCGGAACTGATCTATTTACTCACATTCGTTACATGGTTTATACGACAGTTCCAGCGTTTGTAATTGCACTAGTTTTATTTACTATTCTTGGACTTTTTCAAAATCATGATGGAGCTGCAGTTGGATCGATCCCTGAAGTCTTATTGCAAATTAAATCAGTTTTTAATATTGGAATTCACTTATTTATTGTACCAGCTTCAATTATTGCGATGGTTATTTTAAAAGTTCCTGCACTGCCAGCAATGATCCTGGGTACTGTATTTGGCGGACTGTGCGCCTTAACTTTCCAACAAGATCTTATCGCTAAGATGATTGGTGGCGAGTTTAATTTAATCAGCGGTTACAAAGTTTTAATGGGTGCCGCCTACAGTGGCTTTAGTTTTGAGAGTGGCAACAAGCTCATGGACGATCTCTTTAATAGAGGTGGTATGAGCGGAATGTTTGGAACAGTAACACTTATTTTGATGGCGATGATTTTTGGTGGTGCTATGGAAGGAACTGGAATGCTGCAAAGAATTGCCCAGGCCATCTTAAGTACGGTTCGCGGCGTAGGCTCTCTTATTGGTGCCACCCTCGCCAGCAGTATTTTTCTTAATATGACTGCATCAGATCAGTACCTTGCTATTCTTATTCCTGGAAGAATGTTTAAAGGAGCATATGATCAATATGGACTTCATCCAAAGAACCTTTCACGTTCCTTGGAAGATGCTGGAACAGTGACTTCACCACTAATTCCATGGAACTCATGTGGGGCTTATGAGGCTGGGGTTATGGGAGTGGCAACTTTAGACTATGCGCCTTATGCTTTCTTTAATTATCTAAGCCCTATGGTATCAGCTTTTGTGGCAGGTTTTGATATCGGAATTGAGCGCGCAAGTGCAAAAACCGCCCCCAGCGAAGCTGAAGGCGGGGAGTTAGCTTAGTTCCAATCAGCGTAGATACCTTCAAGTCTTGGAGTTACTAATTTTTTATATCTAAAGAATAAGTCTGATCTAGACTTGTCTTTATTTGCATGCTCGCAAAGTACTCTTAGTGTTTCCATATAGGAGAGGGCTTGAGTTAGTGTTTCAGCATGAACCATAAGCTTGTCCACACCTGCTTCTGATTGCCATGACTTTGCATTAAAGACTTTTGAGCCTGCGGGCTTAAGTGAAGAAATCAGAAGTCCAAGCATCTTCTTTTTGAAGCGGTAATGAATACTTTTAAATTCTTTTGCCCATTCTTCAGAGCCTGATAAAAGATCAGAACCAGGGTGTTTAAATAGAACGTTTTGAAAGAATCTTTTGGGATCTTTGATAGCATATTTCACAACATCTTTTAGCGCCATAAGAGCTTGAATCTGTGATGTTCCTTCATAGAGAAGTGGCCCAAAGCTATCGCGGTGCTGTCTTTCAACCGGATATTCATGCATAAAGCCATAGCCACCTAAAACTTGAATTGCTCTTTGAGAAAGTGTTACACCGGTTTCACATGCGTAGTACTTAACAAGTGGTGTTCTTTTTCTAGTCCAAAGTCTTGCTTCTTCTAAGAGAACTTGCTCCTCTTTGGATAAGTCGCCTGTATGGCGTTGCTTAAGATCGAGCTTTTGAAAAATATCAAAGTGAGAGATGGTATCAACCATTAGGGCCCTAATTGCATCTCTTTCGGTTGTAAAATCACTAAGCAGTCGCTTTAAAAGTGGCAGCTCTGAAATTGGTTTTCCAAATTGTTGTCTTTCATTCGCGTAGTTGACGGCATAACCAATCGAGCCTTCAATGATCCCAAGAGACTGCATCCCAACAGCAATACGAGCTTCATTCATTAGGTGAAGCATCATCTTGAAGCCTTCTCCCTCTTTTCCAACTAGGTGACCTTTACTATTTTCATAGAGAATTTCAGTCGTAAACGATCCATGCATTCCCATTTTCTCTTCATTCTTAACAACTGCAAAATTGTTTTTCCCATCACCAAGATCTTGCTCTAAAAGAAACATCGAGATGCCATCAAGTCCTTCAGGAGCTCCGTTGATTCTTGCCAGAGTAAAGTGAATTCCACCACCACCATTAGTAATAAAAATTTTCGATCCATTAATGTGAAAGCTGCCATCATCTTGTGGAGTAGCAG
>CAYGQW010000102.1:9406-10065 GCA_964352175.1 uncultured Halobacteriovorax sp. | reverse complement strand
GGCCTGTTGGATTGATATCAGTGGGACTTGGTCTATGAATAAAGATATGATTATTTTTAAGTTTGAATCTTTTAGAAATGAGATCTTTTAGCCATTCACTTTGAACGATGAAGAAAGACTTTCTTGTTACAATCCCTATTTTTATGAAGAGGATATAAAAGTATCTCAAAAGAAATAATCGTAATTGCTTAAATGGGTTGGGATGAAAATCTTCTATGAACGGGATGGCTTGATGCAAGTAAGTTAGGCTTAAATCGCCGTCTCGAATCAAAGGTGTCGTATTTTGCATGCTGACAATAATTGAATCAGGAACTTCTTTGCTTAGAAACTTTATTTTAAATAAAAGCAGGTCATAAAGAATACGCTTAAACCATCGTCTATTTAGGTTGAGCTCAATGAACTCAATGTTGCGTTGTTTACAAATGGCTTGGTAGTCTCTGTGCCCTATAAATTTCCAACTTTTTGCAGCTAAATTATCCCCAACTGAGCTTAAAAAGCCCTCGAGAATGGAGTGACCACCACCCGTGCTTGGGTTTATTGCTGGAGCGTAAATAATAAAGTGCTCTTTCATTGTTTTAGGGACCAAATGAGAGTTGAAAAGTTGTTCATATTTTTTGATTTGTGCAATAATAGCCGAGCTTTTTAAGAAGGAGAACCTA
>CAYGQW010000102.1:5911-9396 GCA_964352175.1 uncultured Halobacteriovorax sp. | reverse complement strand
CCTATTTTGAGAGTGCTGATTCTCGGAGCTAGCGGCATGATTGGGCACCGCATGTGGGCGACCCTTGGAGCGCAACATGAAACTATTGGTGTTTTACGCCGTAGTGAGCTTGGTGCTCTAGAATCAATCCCTGGAATTAGTCAAAAAAACTCATTGCTTGGTGTCGAGATTACAGATATCCCGGCAGCCATCCTAAAAACAAAGCCTGATATCGTGTTGAATTGCATTGGTATCGTTAAACAACATAAAGATTCTAATAACTACTCGAAATCTATCTCTGTTAACGCACTGTTGCCACACCAGATTGCCAATGCTTGCGCTGAGATTGGTTGCAGAATGATTCAATTTAGTAGTGATTGTGTTTTTGATGGTTTGAAAGGTAATTATACTGAAAGCGATTTCGCCGATGCTCAGGATTTATATGGTAGATCTAAAGCCCTGGGAGAAGTCGGCTATATGGAAAACGTCTTAACCATTAGGACTTCAACTATCGGTCGTGAAGTTTTTCCCCACGGTGGATTGATTGAATGGTTTTTGGCCAACAAGGGACAAGAAATTAAAGGTTACACAAAAGCGATCTATTCTGGATTTCCTACCAAGCGACTGGCAAACATCATCAATGATTATGTTATTCCCAGTACATCGCTTAGTGGGATCGTCCATATCGCAAGTCAACCAATTGATAAGTTTTCACTTTTGAATATGATCAAGGATCATTTTAAACTTCCAATTGATATTTTAGCTGATAACAAAGTAACTATTGAGAGAAGTCTTAACTCAAATGCATTTAACAAATTAACTGGCTTCCAGTCTCCATCTTGGAAAGAGATGATGAAAGATTTAGAAGTCGATCAAAATATTTATGAGAATATAAGGAATCAAAATGTTTAGTGGTAAAAGAATTCTGGTAACAGGTGGAACTGGTTCAATGGGAAAAACTTTTGTAAAGAGAGTTCTTTCTGGGGAACATGGCATACCTGAAAAAGTAATTGTCTTTTCTCGCGATGAAGGTAAACAGCATTATATGCGTCTAGATTATCTTCACAAAAAAGTGAGTACAGACGAAGTCATTTATAATAATTTTAAAAATGTTCTAGAGTTTAGGATCGGTGACGTAAGAGACTATGCTAGCGTTTGCTCTGCTTTAAGAAATGTAGATATTGTTATTAATGCCGCGGCCTTAAAGCAAGTACCTGCATGTGAGTACTTCCCATATCAAGCAGTTCTTACAAATATTATTGGTGCAGAGAATATTGTTCGTGCCATCAATGAAAATAATCTCCCCGTTGAAACTGTTGTTGGGATTAGCACGGACAAAGCGGCTAAGCCTGTTAACGTTATGGGCATGACAAAAGCGGTTCAAGAAAGAATCTTTACAACAGCTAATCTACTGAATAAAAACACTCGTTTTGTTTGTGTTCGGTATGGAAATGTTCTGGCTTCTCGTGGCTCCGTTATTCCTTTGTTTCATGAACAAATTAGACAGGGCGGACCCGTCACTTTGACAGTTCCAGAGATGACAAGATTTCTCATCAGTCTAGACCAAGCCGTAGATACAGTTTTTGCTGTAATCAAAGATGGTCAAGCTGGAGATACCTTTGTACCAAGAGCACCTTCAGCAACAGTGGAAAATATCGCTAAAGCATTAATTGGAAATAGAAAAATCGAAATTAAAATTAATGGAATTAGACCTGGTGAAAAACTTCACGAAATAATGATTTCTGAAGAAGAGATTCATCATTCACATCAAGTAGGAAATTACTTTGCGATTCGCTCAATGCTTCCAGAACTAAATTCTGAGGGGTCTAAGAAATCAATATTAGAAAAAGAATACAGCTCTGGCGATACGGTTTTAGATTTAGATGGGACGATATCACTTCTAACTCAGCATGGGCTTATGGATATTTCAAAGCAAGATGAAAGCAATTCGAGTGAATTATTACGCTAGGAAACACGTTATGAAATTGAAAGTAATGACAATCGTTGGAACTCGACCTGAAATAATCAAGTTAAGCCGAATATCAATTTTGATGGACAAATATTTTGACCATGTATTGGTACATACTGGTCAGAATTATGATTATGAATTGAATGAAGTTTTTTTTAAAGATTTGGGAGTCAAGAAGCCGGATCATTTCCTTGAAGCCGCTAGAGATACCGCGGCACAAACAATTGCTCAGGTAATAGCTAAGTCTGACGAGATTATGCAACAAGTGCGACCTGATGCAATCCTTTTGTATGGTGATACTAATAGTTGTCTTTCAGTGATCTCAGCAAAGCGTCTACAGATTCCAATCTTTCATATGGAGGCGGGGAATCGTTGCTTTGACTTAAGGGTTCCTGAAGAAATTAATAGAAAGATTGTTGATCATCTTGCTGATATAAATATGGTTCACTCAGAACATGCAAGACGATATTTAATAAGTGAAGGCATACGCCCTGAAACAATTATTAAAACCGGTTCTCCTATGAGAGAGGTTTTAGAGTCTTATGCTAACGATATTGATTCATGTGATGTTTTGACTCGATTGGGCTTAAAGGATCAAGATTACTTCCTTGTAAGTATTCATAGAGAAGAAAATGTCGATTATGAGAAAAACTTTTTAAGTCTCCTTCAATCTCTTGATACTGTTGCAAATAAATACAAAAAAAGAATTATTGTTTCCACTCATCCTAGAACAAGAAAAAAATTAGAAAAAATTAAGGGTCACGAATTCAATCCGTTGATTGAGTTTATGAAACCTATGGGCTTTTTGGACTACAATAAATTACAAAAAATGGCTTATTGTGTGATTTCAGATAGCGGTACAATAACAGAAGAGTCATCGCTTCTTAAATTCCCCGCTATCATGATTCGTCAGGCCCACGAAAGACCGGAGGGTATGGACTCTGGAGTTGTGATCATGTCCGGTCTAGATGCGAATAGAGTCATTGAATCCATTGAGATAACGGTGAAAATGTTAGATAACTCGAAGATTCTAGACATAGAGGACTATAGTTCTAATCAAGTTTCAGCCCAAGTTGTGAAGGTCATACAGAGTTATACTGACTATATTGATCGCGTTGTATGGAAAAAAAGTGAAAAGAATATTTGATCTATTAATTTCACTTTTACTAACAGTATTGTTAATACCAATTTTCTTCGTCGTATCTCTCTATATTTTAATAGTAGATGGACTCCCAATACTTCATTGGTCTAAGAGAGTTGGTAAAAATAATATTATTTTTAAAATGCCAAAGTTTAGAACAATGCGAAGAGATACTCCCCAAGTTGCTACCCATCTTATCAACGGAAAAAATTTTTTAATAAATGGTGGAAGCTTAGTACGCAAGCTTAGTATCGATGAACTGCCTCAGCTCTGGAGTATTATTAATGGAGATATGTCTTTTGTTGGGCCTAGTCCTGCACTATTTAACCAAGATGACCTAATTGAGCTTAGGACTCAAAAAGGTGTCGATAGACTTGCTCCAGGGTTGACTGGATG
>CAYGQW010000102.1:0-5901 GCA_964352175.1 uncultured Halobacteriovorax sp. | reverse complement strand
CTTTAATGCTGAACATAGCGATATTACTGTTGAACTTGTAAATGCAGGTAGTTATAACGATATGATTACACGCATGCAAGCAGCTGTTGTCTCAAGACGTCTACCTGACGTGGTCATGCTTGAAATTACTCGCTATGGTATTTTTGCTGACCGTGGTATTTTGGAGCCCTTAGATCGCTTTATTACAGATGCAACCTTTAATCAAGATGACCTGATTGAGCTTAGGACACAAAAAGGTGTAGATAGACTTGTTCCAGGATTGACTGGATGGGCACAAATTAATGGTAGAGACGAACTACCGATTCCTCTTAAGGTCGAATTTGATGTGGAATACCTTAGACGACAGTCGTTTTACTTTGATCTCAAAATCATTTTTTTAACCTCGTTTAAAGTCATCTCGAGTAAAGGTGTAACTCACTAATGCGTATTTTGTTGACGGGAGCATCAGGTTTTATTGGTAAAAGCTTGATCGAGATGAATCTTTTTCTTGATTGTGAGCTGGTTTGCACTAATAGATCAACTGATTGGAATAGTAATCTTGGTACATTTGATATTGTTATTCATTTAGCTGGAAAAGCTCACGATAAGTCGGCTCAATGGGAGACTTTTAAGAATGACAATATTGAACTAACCCAAAAAATTATAAGTAACCTAAAAAAGAATTCACCTAATGCGTTAATAGTCTTTTTCTCGACTAGTAAAGTTTACGGTGAGGAGAGTGGCGCTAAAGGCTTTACTGAACAAGATCAACTGGGTTCTGAAACTGACTACGGTAAAAGCAAAGCTATTTGTGAAACTCATATATTAAAATCAGATCTTCGCTACATTATCCTGAGGCCGACTCTGGTCATGGGTAACGCTCCAAAGGGTAACCTAGGAGTTGTTAGAAAGTTTTCGGCAGTTGGATTACCGCTTCCAAAGAATATAAATAATAAGCGAAGCTTGTGCAGTACAAACTATATATATAAAGTTTTAAAGAATATTTTTGAAAATAAAATTCCTGAAAATGAGATTTATAACTTAAGTGAAAAAACAATATCAACAGTTGAAATATTTAAGCTTACAGGTAGTTCACGATTTATCAACTATCCTAAGTTTGTCTTTAACTTGATACCTAAAAAGATTGCAGTGAAGCTATTTGGAAACTTTGAAATTGATGCTTCGAAAATCAACGGATATCTAAGTTGAAAATATTAATAGTAACCCAGTATTTCTGGCCAGAGACATTTAAGGTCAATGACCTAGCCTTAGAGTTGTTACGTCGTGGACATGACGTCACTGTCTATACCGGACTACCCAATTATCCTAGAGGTAAATTTTTTGAAGGGTATAGTTTCTTTCAAGGCCCTTTTAAAGAAGATTACCATGGTGTCAAAGTCGTTAGATGTCCAATTATTCCAAGGGGGGAAGGTCGAGGCTTACAACTTATTGTGAACTTTCTTTTCTTTGGATTTTTTGGTGCTTTAGCATCTCTTTTTCAGCTTAGAGAAAAGTTCGATAAAATTTTTATATTCGAAGTTTCACCGATATTTTGTGTGCTTCCAGCAATTGTTCAAAAATGGAAGACTAGAACACCTGTTTTTTTATGGCTTACAGATCTATGGCCAGAAAGCTTAATTGCTACAGGTGTCACAAAAAATAATCTTTTGCTAATGCCAATCAAACTCTTTGTTAAATTTTCCTATAATAATATAGATCGCATTTTAACGTCATCAAAAGGCTTTATTCCCAGAGTGACTGGTTATAATATTCCGAGCTCCAAAGTCCTTTTTTGGCCTCAATGGGCCGAAAATCTTTTTGAAGAAAAAATCAGTATAGATTATTTTGATGAAGATTTTCCAAACGAAAAGTTTGTGATTCTATTTGCTGGAAATATTGGCAGCGCCCAAGATATGCCAACTTTGATAAAAGCAGCTTCACTTATTGATGATAAGGATATTGAAATAGTAGTTTTGGGTGACGGAGTAAAGCGTAGGGAAAGTGAGGAAATGGTAAAGAGTCTAAATGTAAAAAACATTAGATTTTTAGGACGAAAACCACTTGAGTCAATGCCCTACTATTATGCAAAAGCAAACGTTTTATATTTGAGTCTTATAAGCACGGATATATTTACGATAACGCTCCCAAGTAAACTTCAGTCGTATTTGGCGAGTGGTAAACCCATTCTAGCGTCAATGGATGGAGAAGGGGCCGATCTCATAGAAGCTTGGAAATGCGGCATAGCAGTTCCTGCATCAACACCTAAGAGATTGGCCGAAGCGATGATGGAATTAAAAAAATCAACCGATAGTGAGTTAAGTCAGTTGGGCGAGAACTCATATCGCTGTTACAAAGAACTTTTTGATCGAGAGAAGCTGATTAATCAACTTGAAGACATATTTAAGTCAGTGAACTGAAGTTTCTTCAAGAGACTCGTTTGTGTATTCTGGCACTAGTGTTTTAATAACTTGCTTAAAAGTGCTCACGTCAGATTCTGTAGGTAAATTAAGTAAAAATTCCAATCGATCCCTGAAGACATCTTTATGCTTAGAAACTTTAGCAATTTTCACCAATGGATGAATTGTTGGAAGCGTTGATTCACTATCAAGAAGAAGTTCTTCAAACATTTTTTCGCCTGGTCGAAGACCTACAAACTCGATGCTGATGTCTTTATCAATTTCAAGCCCAGCAAGATTAATCATTTGTTTTGCCATATCGACAATCTTGATAGGTTCTCCCATGTCGAGCACAAAAACTTCTCCACCGTTACCAATCGATCCAGCTTGAATGACTAGCTGGGAAGCTTCTGGAATTGACATGAAATAACGTCGAATATCTGGGTGGGTGACAGTAACTGGGCCGCCATTTTCAATTTGCTTTTTAAATAGTGGGATAACCGAGCCACTACTTCCAAGGACGTTGCCAAAGCGAACAGTCATAAATTTAGTATGTGTGCTATGTCCTTGAACATATTGGCATACTTGTTCGGCAATTCTTTTGGTCGCTCCCATGATATTCGTTGGGTTGACAGCCTTATCTGTAGAGACCATCACAAAGCGACTAACTTTGTAATGATTTGCAAGATTTGCAACTATCCATGTACCTCTAACATTCGTGTCAACTCCAGCATGTGGATTCGCTTCAACAAGGGGAACGTGCTTATAAGCAGCGGCATGAAAGACAACGTCAATTGAGCCTTTAAAGAGCGGTTCTATATGCATCTTATCTCTAATGTCGATCATGCGGATTTCATATGAAATATCAGGAAACTTCTGCTTTAATTCTTGATCAAGTAAATATTGGTTAAGTTCACTATTATCAATTAGGATTAGGTGTTTTGGTGAAAATTGACATACTTGCCTAACGATTTCTGAGCCAATTGAGCCACCTGCACCAGTGATCATGATGATCTTATCTTCGAGCATTTTGGCAATACTATCAAATTCTAGTTTTACTTCTTTTCGGCCTAACATGTCTTCAACATCTAAATTTCTAAATTGCGAGAGCTCAATATTGCCGTGAAGAATATCTTTCATCTTTGGCAAAGTTTGAATTTTAGCCTTTGTGCCTTTGGTTTTTTCAAAAATTTCTTTAATCTGATTACCTGTGGCAGATGGAATTGCGATATAGATTAAATCGACTTCAATTTCATCCATAATCATCGTGATGTCGTTGACACGTCCAAGAATCTGAACGCCATGAATTGATCTCTTTTGCTTTCCGAGATCATCGTCCAGAAAACCAATGACACTCATTCCAAGGGTAGGGTTTTTCTTGATCTCTCTTAAAACTTGTTCTCCGCCTGCGCCTGCTCCAATGATTAGAACCTTTTTTGCACCAGAGCTTTGTAGCTTAAAAGCGATTCGGTCTCGATACATACGGTACATCAGTCTTCCCCCACCAAGGGCAAGAATTAAGAGGATCCAATCAATAACAAAAACGGATCTAGGGAAATTTTCAAGTCTTGTGTACATGAAAAGGCTAATCGCGGTGAGAAGGATGGCAATTGATGAGCCTTTAATAATCTGAATGAGATCATAGGTACTAGAGTAGCGCCAAATGCCTTTGTAAAAGCCTGAAAAATAGAAGGTTATAGCTTGGATAGTTGAGGCAATAATAGTTAATTGAAGGATATTGTTTGGAAAAAGAGCAAAATCGTTTAAGCGTAAGTAAAAAGACATGTTAAATGCAAAAACTACGACCAATATATCGTAGCAAATTGCAATAAATCTTTTGACGCCATGTTTCACGTGTTGAGCCTTAGTGTCTTTTATACTGACTATTTATAGGTTATTAATGACGTAAAAGACAATGATCTTAAACAAATAAGGTGGTTATTTTGATCCTAAAAACCATTGATCTAACTGAAAAAAGCAAAAAAATTATTCTGACTTTGATATATGGAAGCTTAGTTTTCTATTCTATTGGTTTAACAACATCAATTTCGATCTTGAGTCTGTCGCATATTTTCATTTTGGTGCCATGCTTGGTTCTTTCATTTTATACCAATTGGCAATCTCTACCTAAAAGCGCTTATGGATTATTGGCATTTGTTTTAGCTATATATTTAAGCTTTATTTTTAACTTTGATATTATGAGAGTTGGATTTAAACCAATATTTAAAACAAAGTATTTTTTAATAGGATTTCTATCAATTGTTCCATTATTCTTCATTCTAAAGACGAAGATAAGCTCTACAAAAATTCGTACTTTAATCTACCTAAGCATTATTAGTACCTTGATTGCTGTGATTGCTGGGGCAATCGGAAGACACACAGGATTCAATCCTATACTAATGAAAACAGTAAACGTGGATAGAAATTCAGGTCTTATGGGAATGGTTCTCAATCATGCTCATAATTTATCTTACTTTCTAACTATTTATACATGTTGCTTGATTATTTTTTGGCGAAACATTAAAAAAAACCACAAAATACTGCTGGTTTCTGCGTTAATAATTTTTCTCTTTGGACTTTATACGACTTATACAAGAGGAGCCATACTTGCTTTTATAGCTGGAGTTATTGGCTTTAACTTAAAAAGTTTAAAGAACCTTGTTCTGACTTCAATCGTACTTGCTGCATTAGGACTTACTGGCTATTTTGCTAATTATAAAAACTTTCAACGTGAGGGTTCAAACGTAGAACGACTCAGTATGTGGAAGGCTGCTCTTTCTGCATATCAGGAAAGGCCGATATTTGGCTGGGGCTATTTGAATTTTGAACATCACTCCTTAGATATTAAGAAAAAATACAACTACGAGGCTTTAACTTTTGGAGGGCACGCCCATAATTCTATACTAGAAGTCATGGCTTCAACTGGTAGCGTAGGCTTTTTAGCCTTCTTAACTTGGATTGGTTTTTGGGTTCGGGAGTTGTTTTTGAGATCTGATAAATGGGCAAAAGTAGAGCTTGCTGCACTTTGCGCCTTCTTTGTTGGGGGCCTTACTCAATCAACAATAGGTCTTGGGATAAACTTGTTTTTTATAATGTTTGTCTACTCCCTATCAGCTGCAAACACTATGATACAGGCGGAACTTAAAAATGCATGAAGCTTATAAAGGGAAAAAAGTATTCTTAACAGGACACACAGGATTCAAGGGATCATGGTTAGCCTATTGGCTTCAAATGCTTGGTGCCCAAGTTGTTGGTTATTCTTTAAAGCCGGATCAACTATCTCATTTTAATCTTTTAGATCTTCCGATAAAAAATTATTTTGATGATATTAATAACGAAGACGTTCTAAATAAAGCAGTTGCAGATACCAAACCAGATATTATTTTTCATTTAGCAGCGCAGGCACTCGTGCGTGACTCGTATGATGATCCAATAAAAACCTATGAAACCAATGTGCTCGGAAGCTTAAAAGTATATATGGCTGCGCTGAAAGGCAATGTACCAGCACTTGTTAGTATTACTACAG
>CAYGQW010000101.1:0-10075 GCA_964352175.1 uncultured Halobacteriovorax sp. | reverse complement strand
GCTTTTCCCTATCGGCTCCAAAAGTAAATGGTAATTCGATGACTCTTACGTCCCCAGCTATCTCACCTAGAGTTTTACCAGTAAAAATTCCTCCATGTAGCTGGCCAACACGAATTTTTCTAAGAACATCAGGTTCATCCCCCTGAGCGCCACCAAAGTAAAATTTAAGTTTTACTTTTCCTCCAGTCTCTTTTTTTATTTCCTTCGACATCTGATCCATTTTCTTGGCCCAGGTTGTCCCTTCTGGGGCGAGTACTCCGACTTTAATTGTTTGTGCTTGTAGAGCAAAACTTAGAAAAAATGCTGCTATTAATGAGAACTTCATTTGTATCTCCTAAAAAAATTCACTTTCATATTTTTTAATAATCGACCAGCGCTTTAAGGCAACTGCTTGAAAAGCCCTGATTCCCTGGTCTTTAAATGCTTGATTGGTTTCTTTACCTGGTCTCCAAACAAGATCTTCTTGGTTTAGTTTCTCAGCATTATTCAATACTACTTTCATAGCATTCCACTCATCTTCATCACCCATTGGTATAACGTAGTACTGAAGATAAGAGATATGAGCTAACCAATTATGGGGGTTGAGTTCAATTGCCTTTTTAAATATCTCACGCCCTTTTTCAGGATCGCCACCAAGTAGTCGAGGACGTCCTGCTTCATAAGCAGCGTAGAAAAGTTGACAGGCTCCATGGTTAATATTTGGATCTTTTTTACAAACCCAATCAACCATTCCTTTAACGATTCCAAGTTGAGCGACCAATGCCATATCATCTTTTTTAAGATTGATGAGACCACCCATTGATTGAGCAAAAAATGCGATTGCTTCTAGAGTTCTTTGATCGTTTGATAAATTTTTCGAAAGAAGTCCCTCGACGCCGCCTTCCTCTCGAGGAGACTTTACTAATTCATCCCAAGTAATTCCTTGTTCAACCATATATTCAAGACCATACTCAACTGCTCTCGAATAAAAATGTTGTGCTTTAGACAAAGCCAATGTTTTTCCAGTGTCGCCGTACTGATCTGCTAAATATTCTGTTTCATGAATTGCAAAAGCATAGGCGGTATAACCTTTAACAAGTGCAACTAAGAGGTCATCATCTTCCGGCGAAAGAGAATAAAGTCCTTCAACAACTTTTAGATTCGGGCCAACACCATCTTTTAAATGATCCCAAACTGGTTCTGTTTCCATCTCGTAAGCAGCGTCAAAAAGAAGACCAGCAGTGGTTCCAACTGCCATTTTTTGAATACCACCACAGCTAGAAAGTCCTATAATGAGGGCGAGTGCCAACACAAAATGGGTAATTTTCATGAACAAACTCCATTAAGAAATCGAGGGTTTACCGTTGGATAAGATTTAGGATGCCCTCAATTTCAACTAGTTACAATTGTGCACCATGTAGGGAAAACCATCCACCTTTACCTAGTATGGAAATATTTTCAAGTCATGTTATTATGACAATTAACCGGGTATTGTCCCGCTAAGGCCGACTATTCTTCTAACCGAAGAGAGTAGGTACTTTTTTTTAGTCCCTTAACAGGAGACGCTATTGGCCGCTTTGTCATACGAGTAAGGCGCCTTCCAAAATGAGTTTACGTCCGTAGGCTCTACTCCCGGAAGGTTAAGCTTGAAAGCATTCAAAGTTTAACTTTGGGAGTCATCATGAAGACTTTAGAAAACAAGTCCATTAATTTGGACACTGTAACGATTGAAGGTGTGCCAACACTTGCAGTCAAGCCAAACATGTCGTTGAAGAAGCTTAGTCTTCGTCCACGCAAGTCATTATCTCGTGTAAAAAGCCTTCGCCCTATAAAAGCGGCTGGTAATAAGAGTAATGATTTATATGAACAGTCGACGAACGCCTAATCTAAGTAGCGAGCGAAATTGGTTTGCAAGCGCTTAATGGCTTCGTCTTTAACTTTTCCTAACTCATCTAGTTGCTTTTCTTGCAACCATACGACGTATTTTTTTCTAGCTTCATAAATCGCATTAATATAGTTAACTTGAAGATTTTTCATTTCCCGAAAACAGACTTTTCTTTCATCTTTAGATAATTTCCGTCCTTCATCTGCAGTTTTACCAATTTCTCCGACATCACCAAGCACCATGGTGGAATACTCGCCGTTACAAACTTTCTTTTTATTATCAAAATAACGATCGAGTAGAGCACGCAAAGATTCAACATTTTGTGAGAACTGATCCGGCTTTAAATTTTCCAGATCCTTAATTTTCGCTAAGATTGCGGAACTCTCACTAGTCTCGGAGACTGTATTCTCTGTCTGGGCCCAGAGCACTGAACTAAACATGATAAGAAATATAACTTTTTTAATCATTACTAGGATCTCGAATACTTTTTATCTCATCTTCATCATGACTGGACCTGCGCAAGTTGGCAAATAGCGCTCAGACAAAGCGCTCTCGCCAGTTTTCTGATTCGTCAGCCAGGAATCCCTTTAACTCCCGAACGACATCAGACAACGGAAAACCAACAACTGCAGAGTATGAACCTGATATCTTTGAGATAAAGGTTAAGCTTGGACCCTGAATACCATAGGCGCCAGCCTTATCAAGAGAGTCACCAGTAGCAATGTAGATTTCAAGAATTTCTGGTGAAATATGATCAAACTCAACTTTTGTTTCAACTACAAAAGAATAGGCTTCACGCTGAGGACATGTGAAAGTTACCCCCGTTCTGACAATATGGCTTTTACCTGAAAGCTGCATGAGAATTCTTTTAGCATCATCTGTATTTTCAGGTTTGTTAAAAATGATATCGCCTAAACAAACGATCGTATCTGAAGAGATAATTAGTGGAGTAATATCCTTATCATATTTTTTTAGACATTCAGCTAAAACAGCTTGTCCCTTTTGCTCAGCCAAGTCTTTAACAACCTTAACCGGGTCCTTATGAGACGAAACTTCGTCTAAGTCTGCTGTCACAATATCAAAGGGAATATTTAGATATGAAAGTAGCTCTTTTCTTCTTGGACTTTGGCTACCTAAGACTAGCTTAAAAATTTTTTCTTGCATTCATTACTTTCCATAAAGGTTTAGTTGTACTGTTCAGTATCACACCTTCACTAGATTCTGATTTCGTCCTCGCTGGTGCAAGGGCGTAGGCATCAATAGCTTTAAGATAAAACGAATCTCCCCATTTTTGAGAAGGGATAGATTCTCCTTTTTCACTCATTGTTCGATTAAATTTATCTGTTTCAATCAACTGTGTTGTTTCTGATCTTCTAGCATACTCCAACATAAACTTCGATCGAGCAGAAATCTCGCCTTCTTCTAAATCCCCTGTCCATTGTCGATAACCGTTTTCTGCTGCCAATTGAAGGCGTGTTTTTTCTTCGTAAATAAACTTACTTCGTTGTTCTAACAAAAGTTCTCTTGCGACATAAATTGTAGGAATCCTGAGAGTGATATATTCAGCCATGGCAAATTTTACTGAATCATTAACCATCGAAAAACTTCGTCCACGTCTGTCATATTCATACCACTTTCCCGTCTCCATAGATTCTGAACTAGTATTCTCAAAGCCACGCAGATAAGCCGTCGCAGAGGTTTCCCTTTCCCCCCTTAAACCAATTTCTTTAATTGTCCTATTTTTCACATAACTTTCATTACCACTCAAGGCAATAGCTTCAAGAATTGGATTTTTACTTACAATAGTTCCATTAGGCATGACTAAGAAGAGAATTGTCTCCTTTCCTTTAAACCATTCATTATTCGCTTCTATCAATTTATTGAGTCGCTCATATTGCAGTTGTGAAACAGATGAAGATTTTATGTCTACATAGAATTTTGATTCATTAACTTTTTTATCCTCTGCAAAGAGATTCGCTGTAAAATAATTTAGTGGTAAAAAAAGAGGATCGGTTTCTTTTAGAGTATTAGGTTCAAATGTTTGTGATTGTCTTGCAATCCATAAAGCATGTCCAAAGTTTAGTCTTGCATGATGGAAAACAACTTTAGGCGAAATATTAATCTCTTTAAATGAAATTGAAGTATTTGGAGAAACTCTAAGCATCGTTCCATCCATCATAAAGATCCAAGCGTAAGAATCCTTTTCCGTTACTATTTCATCTCCCTCATTGATTTCTGATCTAAAACGAAGTTGAGAGGCACCACTACCGCGATATACTTTACAATTTCCAACACACTCCAAACCTAGAGCGACCTGCTCAACAAGTCCTCTTTCGCGAAGATTCCTGCGCCACAGCGGCTCTTGATCTTTTAAAGCAATATCGTCTTTCCATTCATCAAGATCAAGCCATTGCACAGTGTCCAAACGCTCCCAATCAATGAGCGAATAAGATTGACCGGAGTAAAAGTCTTGTCTTGAGAGTATCTGTTCTTTTGTTTCCGCCAGATTATCTTGGGCTAAAAGCTGCATCGAAATGAGGTAAATTACTGATATCAGAAAGTTTTTCATGGATGCTAATCGGTTTTTTGATCAAGAGTGTTCAAGGCGGCGATCATTTTTTAAGTCCGAGGAAAGAATTTCCTTAAAATGAATCAGAAACAGGCCAAAATGACGCTAACCTGTTAGAATCCCTTGGTCTAACACTGGCCGTGTGCATGGCCTTCTGGGAGTAGTGTTGTGAGTGAAAATAGTGATTCTGGCTTTTCTTTTGTCGATACCGAACACCAAGTTTTAAAACTATGGCGTGAAAAAGAAATTTTCAAAAAGTCTTTAGAACAAACAAAGTCGAAGCAGCCTTATATTTTTTATGACGGTCCTCCATTTGCGACTGGACTTCCTCACCACGGACACCTTTTAGCTTCAACACTTAAAGACATTATTCCTCGATATTTCACCATGAAAGGACGTTATGTTTCTCGCCGTTTTGGTTGGGATTGTCACGGCCTTCCGGTCGAACACGAAATTGATAAAAAACTTGGGATGTCTGCCCAAGACGCCGTCAAAAAACTCGGCGTTAAGGGATACAACGACGAATGCCGCTCCATCGTTGATCGTTATGTTAACGAGTGGGAAAAAACAGTTACACGTATTGGTCGTTGGGTTGATTTTGAAAATGACTATAAAACAATGGACGTTACGTTCATGGAATCTGTTTGGTGGGTTTTCAAACAGCTTTGGGAAAAGAATCTTGTTTATCAAGGAACAAGAGTCGTTCCTTTCTCCACGGCCCTTGGAACAGTTTTATCAAACTTTGAAGCTGGTCAAAACTATCAAGATGTTCAAGACCCTGCCGTTACAGTTAAGTTTAAAATTAAAGGCGAAGATAAATATCTTCTGGCTTGGACTACAACTCCTTGGACACTTCCATCAAACTTAGCACTTTGTGCTGGTGCTGATATCGACTATGTATTAGTTGAAGAAGCTGGTGAAAAACTCATTCTTGCTAAAGATCGCCTTGAGGCCTATAGCAAAAAGCGTGAGATGAAGATTCTTGAAGAATTCAAAGGCAACCCACTGAAAGGCCAACGCTACCAGCCCTTCTTTCCATGCTTTGCAAATGAAGCCGACAACGGATGCTTCGTTGTTTTAAATGATAATTATGTAAGTACTGATGCTGGTACAGGTATCGTACATACAGCACCTGGTTTTGGTGAAGACGATAATCGCATCATGAAAGAAGCTGGTATCACCACAATTGTTTGTCCAGTCGATGATGCAGGTAAGTTCACTCGTGAAGTCCCTCCTTACCAAGGTATTCAAGTAAAAGAAGCTGATAAGCAGATCATGAAAGATCTTAAAGAAGCTGGTAAAATGTTTGAACAAGGTGTTCTCGTTCACAGCTATCCTTTTTGTTATCGCTCGGACACACCTTTAATTTATAAGGCAATTCCTTCTTGGTATGTGAGTGTTGAAAAAATCAAAGATCGTCTATTAGCTTCCAATCAACAAATCAATTGGGTTCCTGATCATTTGCAAAATGGTCGCTTTGGTAAATGGCTCGAAGGAGCTCGCGACTGGTCGATCTCTAGAAACCGTGTCTGGGGAACACCACTTCCGATTTGGCAAAATGAGGAGTCAGGCAACTTTAAATGTGTAGGCTCGATTGAAGAGCTCGATAAACTTTCAGGCGTTAAAGTTGATGACCTTCACCGTGAAAGCGTTGATGACATTGAATTTAAAGTCGACGGTGAAGCTGGTACATATAAGAGAATTACAGAAGTACTCGACTGTTGGTTTGAGAGTGGATCAATGCCATACGCCCAACTTCACTACCCATTTGAAAATAAAGAACTTTTCGATCAAGGTTTTCCGGCCGAGTTTATCGCCGAAGGACTCGATCAAACACGTGGATGGTTTTATACCTTAACAATTCTTTCCACTGCACTTTTTGATAAGCCAGCTTTTAAAAATGTCATCGTTAACGGCATCGTGATGGCCGAAGACGGTAAGAAAATGAGTAAGCGTCTTAAAAACTATACGGCGCCTGATCAACTTATGGAAACTTACGGGGCAGATGCGCTTCGCCTTTATCTGATCAATTCAGGTCTGGTTAAAGCTGAAGAGCAACGCTTTTCTGATGCCGGTGTAAAAGAGATGGTTCGTAAGGCATTATTGCCTTGGATGAATTCATTTAAGTTCCTACACACCTACGCTGGTGTTGATAACTGGAATGCTCTTGATCACTACATGCTAAGTGATAATATTACTGATCAGTGGCTGCTTTCAAACTTGCAAACTCTTAAAAAGAATATTGCGCGCGAGATGGAAGCTTATCATCTTTATAACGTTGTCCCAGCACTCTTTAACTTTATTGAGGATTTAACCAATTGGTATATCCGTCTCAATAGAAATCGTTTCTGGGGTGAAGGCCTTACCGACGATAAGAAGAAAGCTTTCTCAACTTTATACACAGCGGTTCGTGAACTCTCGATTGCCATGGCGCCATTTGCACCATTTTTATCTGAGCATGTTTACCAGGAGCTTTCCGCCTTTGCTGGCGAAAAACAGCCTGAGTCAGTTCACCTTTGTACCTACCCAATGGCACAAGAGAAACTTATTCAACCAGCGCTTGAAGATGCCGTTGGGCGTATGCAACAGCTTATCCTGCTTGGACGTCAAAAGCGTGTACAAGAGAATATTAAAGTTAAGACTCCACTTCGTCGCCTAAGTGTTATCCATAAAGATAAAGCTCTTCTCGATGAGATAAGTAAGCTTGAAGATTATATAAAAGGTGAGCTTAACGTTAAGGAAATCGTCTACGAAACTGATGAAGCGAAATTCATTAATCTCTATGCCAAACCAAACCTTCCAGTTCTAGGTAAACGACTTGGAAAAGAGATGGGACGCTATATGAAAGCCATCCAAGGTCTTGGCGCAGCTGATCTCGAGAAGCTCGAACAGGACGGTGAACTTGAAATCCAAGGTCAAAAATTTAGTACTGATGACTTCCTAATTTTCAGAGAAGCTAAGCCAGGTACATCGGCACTATCAAATCGATTGATCTCAATTGATCTTGACTGCAATCTTGATGACTCCCTCATTCGTGAAGGTCTCGCCAGAGAAGTTGTGAACCGTATTCAGAAAACTAGAAAGGATATCGGACTAAAAGTCGATGATCGCGTAAAGGTTTTATTTGAATGTGATGATGAACTTGCTAAGGCAATCAACGAGCATAAAGAATATATTTGCGGAGAAACTCTTGCGAGTGAGCTAATTGCTGGAAAAGCATCTGAATCGCATCAAATCGAACAGTGGCAACTAGGGTTGTCAGTTTCCAAGATCAACTAAACAAAAAGGGGCTTAGTCCCCTTCTTGTTTTTTCAACGCCTTATCTAATAAGTTGCCTTTAACCCCTCAATAATTTTGGACATCTCGCCGACAGGGTTACTGTAGAGGAAGTCATGACAATTAATTGATCCTTGGGGGATAGCCGTGCCTAAAAAACAACGCTGTGAAATCGAACTCCATCATAACGGCAAACCTGAGGCCATTAGCTTTAGCGCTGCAATCTCTGACCCCCATTTATGTGATCTTCTGATGAGTGAATTCACTCCTCTTGGACTTGCTAGTCATGAAAAAAGAGACCTATCTCGTCGTGATCGTGAACAACTTTGTCGTTTTAGAAATCTTGAAAGTAATGATGTCAAAAAACATGCAACAAAATTCTTAAAAGCTGTATCAAAGATTCGTGCTGGATCTGAAGTTGTTATTTCAGCCAGTGATGTTGGCGCTTATGTTTGCTTAGCCGCTATCTACTCTGGTGATCTTCCAGATCACATTACTCTTTCATTTAAGCTAAAAGATATTCCTGTAAAGCTTTTCCCTAAAGAACTTGTTTGTACTGAGATGCCCCATAATGTTGATATTAATGTCTATTCCGAGGAAAACTCTTGGATTAGCCGTTTTCAAACAATTTGTGAGCTACCATCGCATATGAGCGCTAAGTCTCGTCGTCGTCAACGCGCGGCTGCTTAGAACTCACTTACCACAACTTGCCTGGCCACTTCACTAGTGGCAGCATTAGAGAATGAATTTCTTTGTAGCCTTTCTATGCCTTCTATTGCCGAATCTAGGTTATTCACAACCTAAGCAACCTCTGATGCCTAAAGATAAAGTTATCTATCATTTCAACTCTCTTGATAGTCGTATTTCAAGCGACAGTTTTAGACGCTATGTCATTCCACAGCTTCGAAGTCTTACTAACGAATATTATCTTTTGATTAAAAAAGTTGAACCACTTTCAAGCGATATGATCGAAGTAAAAAAGTCTTATGAAAAGTTATCAATCAAATGGGATGCTTGGAAATCAAAATGTCTTATTGGGGCTGAAGGATGTTCTAAAGAACTTCGAAAAATCTATATTGAGTTTGTGGGTGTAGAAGAAAATGTTGGTTCTCTACGTGGTTCGCTCTCAAATCTTGAGCAATCAAGACCTGCTACTGTCGATACTGTTTTAGCTATGTACGAAGATATCAGTGAACTAGCAGTGCTCGACACTAAGATTACTCATGCGATGGAAGAGATGCTGATAACAATCGATACGCCCTACTGGTCACCGGGAACTCTTGGGCATGCTATAGACCAAGCCCTTCACCGAGCGACTCTTATCACTGGCATTACGTTTACTCGCTTGCTACCAAAAAATATTACAACTGATTTTGAATTTGCCTGGCAATCTTTTATTGCTCCAATTGAAAAGCGTGTTCTTCTCACGAATGATGATGCTTTTTTAATGAACAGACTTGAAGCCTATAATAATAATTGGAATGCTTTTCATATGAAGATTGCTAAGTCGAATAAAGATGTTGATCGCGGAGTCATTCAAATTGTAGAGACGATGCATAATCGTTGGAACAATGTCTTAAAAGTTATTATGAAGCGTTGGTGAACGATTTACTTACCGACTTTAATAATTTGGTTTGTAACTTTCGTCGCTTTAGACTGAATCTGTTTCGAATATAATTTTTCTAACTCTTTCGAGCCATTATTTTTAACCGACATTCTAATTTCGCCATCATTATTAGCCTCATCATAAAGTCCGCCAAAAACTCCAAACAGTGTACTAAACTTAAACCCACCTTCATTTTTCCAATCAATTTGAATATCGCCTATATATTGAACTTCATCGTTCGCATTAAGTTCTGCTCCATCAATAATATAGAGCTGTGGTGAGACATCTATACATTGAACTCTTGCAAGCTTTGCTTTTCCTTTCTTGATATTTTGAAAGAAAATTCCATCACTTAAAAGTTCAGTCATAACTCCACAAGAATCATTTGAACCAATGATGCAAATATGACATTTTTCAGTGAAGTCCATACCATTGTAATTAATTTTAATCTTCCCAATGGCGACAACTTCGTCTTTTCTAATTTGCTTAAGCTTAAAGTCTTTATAGTTTGAAGCACAGCTTGAGAGAAATAAAGATATGACCAGTAACGAAACTATTTTCACTTTTAAAACTCCGATAATAAACAGTATTTTAAAATTTTACCTTTTATATAAATAAAATACAAAAAAGCCCGACTTTCGCCGGGCTTTGGAATACTTAATTTAAAAATCGTCTTAGATCTTTGAACCGCGAGTAAATTTTACAGCAGTTTTCTTACGACGTTTTTCAGCAGCAGCAGTCTTTTCTTTATGACGTACTG
>CAYGQW010000100.1:0-10083 GCA_964352175.1 uncultured Halobacteriovorax sp. | reverse complement strand
GCCAATAATGAGCTATACGATAAGCGCCCTAAAGCACATATTGAGCGCCTTAATCTTCTTCAGCCAATTTACCGTGAAACTTCTGCTTATGGACACTTTGGAAGAACTTCTTCTAAAGGGTTCACATGGGAGAAACTCGATCAGCTAGAAGCTTTAAAAGCATTATTCTAAAAAGTAATAGCCCCCAAAATTGGGGGCTTTTTTTTATCTATTAGTGTTAGAATAATCCCATGGAAGATTCGATTTATTTTATCGTAAGGTACATTCCATTTTGGGCAGTCCCTTTATTTTTGATCTCGGCTCAATTTGGTCATATTTATTGGCTGAAAGAAGTTAGATGGATAACAATTTTCTTCGTCATTATTTGTGTGTTCTGTCTTCTAGCGCTTCTCTATTATATGTTGGCAGGAAGTCCTCACGACGCCGCTGGTTTTATTAGAGACACTATTTTCCGTTAGCGCTGCATTAAGTAATTGAATTAATATTGGTTAAATGTAAGGTGTTGATAAATTGACACTGGTCCTACGTTCAGGCTAGCATCAAATATAGATAGAAAACGAAGTATTTCTATCACTTTTAATTAGGTGCAAAAAAGGCGAAAACGCATGAACGAATTTGAGTTTTTACACCAAGGATTTCAAGCAGGACAAGCTTCGGACAAAGAGCTTGAGGTTCTGCCTGATATTTACTTGGTAGAAGATGACCAGATTCTTGGTCAATCTATTCAAAAGTATCTTCAAAAGTCGACAGCACTTAACGTTCATTATTTTGATCGACCATCTGAAGCACTTAAAGCACTTGATGAAAAAATTACTCAAGAAACGCCTGAAAAACAAAAACCTTTTTGCTTAATCACTGATATTAGCTTCGACGACGGCGGAGCTGACGGCCTGCTTTTAATCGATATTTTAAAAGAAAAAGGACATAATTTTGTTTCTATTGCTATGACCGGCTTTGCTTCAATTGAAACTGCGATTAATGCAACCAAGAAAGGTGTCTTTCACTACCTAACAAAACCTTTTGAATTAGATGATTTGGCTGAGCTGGTTTACAAGGCATTGGCTAAAATTGGTTATGAAAAAACCAGTCTCGACGAAATTAGAAAAGCTCCAAAAACTAGAGAAAATATTTTCTTAACCAAGTTTAAATTAGAAGAGCCAACAGAAGAAGATATGTTTTGTGGCATGATCGGTAGATCTGCACAAATGAAAAAAGTATTTGAACGTATTCAAAAAGTAGCAGCATCGGATTCAACAGTATTGGTCACAGGTCCTTCTGGAACAGGTAAAGAGTTAGTTGCTAATGCTATCCATCACCTGAGTATAAGAAAGCCAGGCCCAATGGTATCAGTAAACTGTGGTGCAATTCCTGGTGAGTTGCTTGAGAGTGAACTATTTGGACATGAGAAGGGCTCATTTACGGGAGCGATCTCTAGCCGTAAAGGCCGTTTCGAATTAGCCAATCAAGGAACTATCTTTCTCGATGAAATTGGAGATATGCCACTTCTTTTACAAGTTAAATTATTAAGAGTTTTACAAAATCGCACAATCGAAAGAGTTGGCGCAACGATTACAACACCAATTGATGTTCGAATCGTGACGGCGACTCACAGAGATCTTGAAAAGCGTGTACAAGAAGGTGACTTTAGAGAAGATCTCTTTTATCGCTTGAACGTTATCCCAATTAAGATCCCTTCTCTCAGAGAAAGGAGAGAGGATATTCCTCTGTTGATCTCACACTTTTTGGGACGCTTTGTAAGTGCCGATGGCAGAAACAGAATTGATTTTGATGATGAAGCTCTAGAGATTCTAATGAGTTACGACTGGCCAGGTAACGTTAGAGAACTTGAGAACCTTATCGAGCGCTTAGTTATTCTTCGTGGTGGTGGAGTTGTTGGTGCTAGAGATCTACCCGCAAAATTCTTAGAAGGTAGGCCGGGACTAGTTTCTACATCATCGTTGATTTCACTGCCACAAGATGGGATTGATCTCAAGCAAGTACTTTGTGAGATTGAGGATTCATTGATTGCACAAGCGCTTGAGAGAACGGACGGCAATAAGAATCAAGCTTCAAAGCTTTTACGAGTCAATAGAACTACGTTGATTGAGAAGATGAAAAAGAAAGGACTCATGGAGCTTCAATAAGCTACTTGTTCGCATCCTTAATTGTTTCACGAATAAAATATTGCAGAACTCTGCTTCGTTGCGCCCCACCTAATAAAGACTTAAGATCTTCATGAACAGTTGGATCATAGATGAGAGAATGGGCGCTGCCAGGACCTTTTTCTATCCTTGTCATGACCCTTCCTAGTGATGTTGAGGATTGATTTAGTCCATCAATTGTCGAATTAAGTTTTCTTCCATCAATGCTGCTAAACGTACGAGATGCAGATTCAAGATTGTCTAAAATATTACTTATACGACTATTATCAACGGGCCCCATAATTGAATCAATTTTTAAGAGAACCCTATTTGCTACGGTTAAAATATCTTCGCCTTTATTAAGGAATTTATCAAATTGAGAGTTTTCATTTGCTAAGAGCATCTCTCCGCTTTGAATTGAAACACTTTCTTCTTTGCCACCAAGAATTTCAAGATACTTGTCTCCAAGTACACCCTGTGTTCGAAAATCAATATAGGAATCAATTTTAATCCATTTTAAAAATTCATGTTCAACTTCTAATGTTATTTTAATTTTATCTAAACTTTGAATATCAATAGATGAAATGCTACCAATTTTTATTCCTTTAAAATGAACAGCAGAGCCAGTTCTTATGCTTTGGGCGTTGCTTACATAAGTGACAATTGATGACTTCTGACTGAAAAGCTTATTTTCTTTGCTAATTAAAAAGAGTGAAATTGCTGTAACAAATGTTAAAAAGACAACAAAGGCACCAGTGAGAATAATACTTTTTTTATCTTCAGGACGCATGATAAGCTTCCTTTGCCTGACTTTGGGCAAATTTTAAAATATTGGGGTCGTCAGACTCAGTGAACTCTCTGACTGTTCCATTAAAATATATTTTTCCATTCATTAATATTAGGATTCGGTCACAAAAACGGATTGCAGATGGGATGTCGTGAGTGACAAGTATAGATGACTGTCCACGCTCTTTAAGCTTAAGCATAAGGGAAATAACATTTTCAATATTAGCCGGGTCAAGTCCAGCAGTGGGCTCATCATAGAGAATAATCTCTGGGTCTAGTACCATCGCTCTGGCCATGCCTACACGTTTTTGCATGCCTCCCGAAAGGTCAGACGGCATGAGTTTTTCGATTCCTTCAAGGTCAATTAGTTTTAAAACTTCAGCAACCTTGATTTGAATTTCTACATAACTAAGGTTTGTATGCTCAAAAAGTGGGTAAGCGATATTATCGAAAACATTAAGCGAGTCAAACAAGGCGCCACTTTGAAATGAATATGAAATTTTTAGGCGCAGCTTTGAGAGAGTAAATTCATCTTGAATTTTCTGTACATCATTGTCATGAAAAATAATTTTACCTTGATCAATTTTCTCTAACCCAATAATACTTCGAAGTAATACTGACTTGCCAGTTCCAGATCCACCCAAAAGACCAAGGCTCTCGCCTTTATGTAAGTTAAAGTTAACACCTTGATGGATACGTTTTTCACCAAATGACTTAAAAATAGATTCTAATTCTAAAATCGATTCCATCTTAATGCCCCCAAAAGAGTAAAAAGATTTTAGAAATAAAGAAGTCTGTAATAAGAATGGCAATTGAAGAGGTAACTACAACCCATGTTGTACTTTCACCAACACCGCGAGTACCGCCTGCTGTAGATAGTCCTCTCCAGCAACCTACAATGGCGATAATACCACCGAAGATTCCACTCTTAACCATACCTGATAGAAAATCGTGAATTTTAACTGTATCAAGTACTTTATTTAGATAGAACCCTGGCGGCATACCAAATTCATTCTGACAAACGATCATGCCACCTATAATTCCTAGAAAACAAGATAGACTTGTTAAAAGTGGTAGAGAAATAACCGCTGACCAAAACCTTGGAACCACTAGTACTCTAATTGGATTAGTTCCTAGAGCCCTAATGGCATCAACCTGCTGAGTAACATTCATTGAGCCGATTTCTGCAGCCATCCCGGAGCCAATACGTCCAGCAACTAGTAGGGAAGTGAAGATTGGAGCCATTTCTCTTGCCAAAGATAGTGAGACAACTGCAGGAACGTAAAGAACTCCACCAAATTTAGCTAGCCCATAGCCAAAGTTGAGAGTCATTACTAAACCCATTGTTAAGCCAATCACTATCGTGATGGATATGGACCCAAGGCCAAGAGTGCGAATTTGGTCAATTAGTCTCATGAAATAAAAAGGTCTGGTAAAGGTACATTTAATGATATTTGAAAAAAAATAAACCATCATTCCGACGGCGTAAAGCTTGTCCGTAAAAGCTTTTGTCTCGGGATTTTCAATGTCTGTACTTGTAGTACCGCTCACTTTGAACCTACTTTCGATGAACCTAACAACTCCGAGAATGAATGCGTAAGACTCTTTTCAATTTTCTTAGATTTGGTAATTAGAACAAAATCATAGATACAGCGATCTTTTTTAACGACCTCAATCAGCATATGTGTCTCAATTCCATCAACTTTTCCCAAGGCGTTGGTTCTTAAAGACTCACGTTCAAATAGGGTGAGCTTCTTTTGTTCAGTTACTGCTGGCTCTTGTAATCCTGCCAGGATGTTATCTGTTAGCTGTTCCAGAGACGTTTTGTCGTACTTTTGGCACAAAGAATTGATGACTAGAATACTTGGTGTTGAATTATGCTTGAAAGCGTAGTCCGCCTTGTCTGAGTCAATCTTTGTCCACTGCGAATTTTTGAAGTTAACCTCGAAGCTTTTAGACTTATCTACAATATTCGAGTTGGATACAAAGGAGCAGCTTAGGAGAGATAGAACTAATCCCAGCGATAAAAGTAAGAAAAAATTTGACCAAAGTAGACGTGTTTTCACACTATCTCCAGTATTTATTTAGCGTCTCAAGTGACTGTAATTCGACATTCACATTATATCCTGCAAACCCTAAACCATGGAAAATAGTAAA
The DNA here is from genome assembly GCA_964352175.1 of uncultured Halobacteriovorax sp. GTDB lineage: Bacteria > Bdellovibrionota > Bacteriovoracia > Bacteriovoracales > Bacteriovoracaceae > UBA4207. Next base: position 4,999 of record CAYGQW010000100.1, on the reverse strand, counting down.
AACTTCCCACTGTCAAAAAATCGACCGGCAAAAGTGACCATAGAGAAAAAATTTCCTTCCCTTTATTGCGAAACACGCTACTATATAAGGAGTCGACGGATGATCAGGAAGATCTAAAAGCGGCATCAAGATTAATTATGAAACAGGAAGTTTCGATCAAATGACGGTATCAACCATCAAATTTTTGACGAAAATAGCACTTACTCTGGTGTGTTTTGCCGCGTCTGTTTCATCTGCACAAATTTTTAATCCAGAATCAGGAAAAACTCATCTACGTTGGAATCTCTTTGCTGGAAAAGAACAGGTTGTTGTTGCAAAACGTGGCGATAAACTTACGATTAAAACGTTGAATCCTTCATTATTTGAAGACATCAAGAATGAAATCATGCAGGCGGCAGTAGATCAGCGCTATGTAAAAGAAACTCGCTATTTATCACCAAAAGAAAATAATAATGTCTCTACTGTGGAAGTAACTTTAACTTCTCCCGAGGTTGAGGTTTTTAGCTTTTATAAAGATAGGGATAAAAAATATGTCATCGACTTTTGGATGGATGTCGATAAGTTGTCTTCATTAACTCCTGTGAAAAGTGGAACTAATGAATCTACAAGCACTTCTAAAGAAGTTTCGAATGGTCCAAAAATCCTAGCCAGAGAAGAAGCTCCCAAAGCAGCTGTAAAAGCTATTGTAGAAAAGGAAGTCAAAAAGGAATCAAAGTGGAGAGACTTCAGATATGGAGCATCGTTTGTTTGGGATTATCCGGCTTTATCTCCTCAGATCAATCTTGGTATCGACTTAGCACGTAAGACGCCAGAATTCTTTTATCCTATTAAAGATAGAGATTTCAATAAAGGTGACAAAGAAGCTCACTTGCAGCTTTGTATTAATCTTTATAAGAAGAAAGAATGGGGCTTAATGGCCAAGAGTATCGAGCTTTTTCAGCGTAAGTATGGTTCTGAAAATGAAATTGATCTTCTTGAATACTTAAAAGCCAATGCCATGATCAGAGAAAATATGAACGGTGGTAATACAGAACCTGTTAAAAGTGCTGTAGCTATGTTTAGTAATATTTCGGCTAGAACATCTGATTATGATTTAAAGCGCGCCACAACAAAATACTTGATGGCATTCGATGCTAATAATGAAGACTATGTATCTGTTCTAAAAAGAGCTAAAGAGTTTTACGTTGTAAGTAAAGAAAATCATGACTATGAAGAGAGCGCTGAAGCTGCAAAAATTATTCTTCATGCCTTAGCAAAACTAAAGCAAGTTGAAAAGATTGATGAGCTCCTCAAAGAAAAAACAATTGCTAAAATCCTTCCAGCTCAAGTTATGCTTGGCTATAAAATGTATGCACAATTGTCTCTTGGAAATGAAAAAGACGTTATTAAGAGTTATCTTGCTGCAGCTCCCGGATTAGTAAAGCCAGTTCATGAAGCAATACTTTTTAATGCTGCTGAAGCAATGTTTAGAGAAGCACAATTTTCACAAGCAGTTAAATTATTTGATTCATTTATTAGTCAGCATTCTTATCATTCAAATGCTGCATTAGCCCGAACGAGACTAGCACTTGCTTATGAAATGCAAGGAAGAGAAGTACCTCTTGTGGCTAAATTATATAAAGAAGCTATAGATAGAAGTGGTAATAGCTCAGAAGAAGCTAGAATTCGCTATGTAGCTGTGACAAATCTTAGAAATAAAAGCCCAAGTAAAAAAGACAAAGAGTATAGAGTATTACTTGATTCACGAACTGGTGATAATGATCTTGATAAATATGTTCATAAAATACTATGGCAAACAAGGTTAAGAATCTTCATAGCTGATGGTGAATATGAAAAAGCATTATCATATTTAAGCGCTATTCCTTTAACCGGAATGCCTCCATCAGAACGTCGAGCATTTGAAGGCGATGGTTCAGAAATTGTATATGGCATGATGCTTAAGTCATTTGAAAAAGGAAATTACGCTCAAGTGGTAAAGACTTGGGAAACATTTAAACAAAAATATGTTGAAAAAGTAGCTAATGATCCTCACCTAAATCATCTCGTTGGAAAATCATTGATAAAGCTTGGTCTCTATAGAGGCTATGAAGAAGTATCAGCTGGCTTTAGAAGTCTTGATACAACACCGACGAGAACTTTCCCTCTATGGGTTAAGCGTACAGAGGCAGTCAGTGCCGAAGTGGCCCTAGCTGAACTTGATGTTATCAAGGCTCTTCGTTCTGAAGATTCGAATGTTGAAGCTAAGATTGTTGCCTTTGAGAAATTGGACCCTAAGAACCCTAAGAATGCTTTCTACCGCGGTCTAGTTGCAAGATCTTCTGGCGACGCTAAAGCTACAGTCAAATGGATGGAAGACTTTTTAGTGAGCTCTGGCAACAAAAGAGATCTAGATGCCGAAGAAGTTGCTGAAATGGTCATGGCTTACACGGACTCACTTTATCAAACAAATCAGATAAAAAAGTTTGAAAAAGTTTCACAGGCCCTTCTCGAAGATACAGAAAAGTTGTCAAATAGTAATGAGTACATGACTCAGGTTAGAGAGCGAATCGCTTATCTGAATCTTGAAGTCATGGCGGGAAAGAGCACGGATCTTGCTCGAGCACAGTTAGAGAAGGGAATCTTGAAGTTTAAGAAAAATTACCCTAACAGTCAGTTTCGTGATCGTCTTGGCTTCCTCCTTGGAACGGCCATGATTGATAACTCGAATATTGATCAAGGTGTAAAAATATTTAATGAAATGTTAAGTGATGGGAAAGTTTCTGACACGATCAAGGAGATGATCAAATCAGAGCTTTCGTTGTTGAAGATTAAGGAGCGAACCCTTTTATAACCCGTGGCGTGGGTATTCAAAGACAGGAGGTCTAATGAACACGGTCAACGTCGAACTTTTTGGGAAGGATCCCAAGATTCAAAAAGCGGTTAACATCGCACGTAACGTATCGGTGACTAAAGCACCAGTACTTATTGTAGGTGAAGCCGGTCTAGGTAAACGTACTCTTGGAAAGTATATCCATGAGAACTCAAACAGAATGGATGCCCCATTTCTAACAGTTGACTGTAGCAGTGAAGCACAGACTGTTGAAAATGAAATTCTTGGTCATCGTTGTGATGAATCAGGAAGATTCAATAAAGGAATCCTAGAAAGAGCTAATGGCGGTACTGTGGTATTCGCAAACATTGACTGTCTAGAAGATGACTTTCAAAAAAGACTTCATAAAATTCTAGGTGAACTTCAGGATTATGATATCGATGTTCGTCTTATTACAACAACAACTAAAAATCTTTCAAAGCTAGTTGGTTCAGGTCGCTTCTATCGTGGACTTTACACGATGGTTTCATCGAACACTATTACATTGAGCCCATTACGTGAACGTATTGGAGATTTAGAGCATATCGCTCGTAGTTTACTTGCTGAAAGTGGAGAGAATACTGTGAACTTAGAAGAAGCTGCAATGGATAAAATTCTTAAGCATTATTGGACACATAACGTACATGAGCTAAAAACAGTTATTGAAAATTCAATTCAAAATTGTGATGGTGAAATGTTAACAGAAAGTGACCTTGAAATCGGTGAAAAGAAAGCTGTTTCGATGATTGCAGATGATGATTCAGAAGGCATTCGTCTTATGTCATTAAAAGAAGCTGAGAAACTACTTATCAAGAAAGCTCTTGTTCATACAAGTGAGAATCGTACCCAAGCGGCTAAGATTCTAGGTGTATCAATCAGAACTTTACGCAATAAAATTAATGAGTACAGAACAACTGGTTCTGCTTACTTCGTAAATTTGAGATAGGAGAAAAGAGTGCGTGTAGCTGATAAAACCCTACAAGCTTTGGCAACGTCGCTTAACTTTCGTCAAATGAGACAAGAGTTGATTTCGTCGAATGTCGCTAATGCCGAAACACCGGGTTATAAAGCTAAACGCTTAAGCTTCGAAGAAGCTTTAGCCCGCGCTCTTGATGTTGACGGTGAATTAGCTATGAATACTAATGATCCTAAACACTTTGATGTTGGAGGCGGAGGTTTTTCAAACCTTCAGCCAACGATTGAAGAAGAAGTTAATGGTATCGTAAGTGAAGATGGTAACAATGTTGATCGTGATAAAGAGTTAGCATTAATGGCCGAAAACGAAATTTTGTATGACACGACTGTCCAACTTCTCAATAAGAAACTTGCGTTGATGAAGTATGCGATACAGTCTGAGAGGTAATTATGGATCTGCTATCTAGTCTTAGAATTAGCTCATCTGCTCTAGGCGCTAACCAAAAGCGCATTGGAGCGATAAATTCGAATATCGCTAATGCGCAGACGACAAGAACTGCTGAAGGTGGTCCTTATCGTCGCAAAGAAGTGGTCTTCGGATCAGAGCCAGTTCGAGAAACTTTTGGAGAAATTCTAGAAGGAGAGCTTGATGCACAAGCGCAGGCCGTCCACGCCACGGAAGTTATCTCTACAGACCGTCCGCCGGTATTAAAGTATGAGCCTAACCATGCTGATGCAAATGCAGATGGTTATGTAGCTTATCCGGATATCAATGTCATGGAAGAAATGGCCAATATGATTCAAACAACACGTTCTTATGAAGCTAATATCAATGCCATGAATGCAACAAAGCGTATGGCGAAGAAAGCTTTAGAGATCGGGCGATAGGAGTTAGATAATGGCGATTCAAAATGTAACAAGTATGAATCAAATCCTTAAGCAGTTCGATGCTAAGGATTGGTCCAAGTCTACTCAGATCGAGGGATTTAGTGTCAATGACTTATCAGGATTAGAGTTACCATCAGCAGGCTCATCACGAGAGTCTTTTGCTGAAATGTTAACTAAAAGCATTGCTGATGTTAACGGGCTTCAAGTTGAAGCCAACCAGGCAATGCAAAAGCTAGCTTCAGGGGAAAGTAAAAATATCCACGAAACAATGCTAGCGGTTGAAAAAGCGGAAATTGCATTTAAAAGTATGAACCAAATTAGAATGAAAGTGATTGATGCGTATAAAGA
>CAYGQW010000099.1:0-10093 GCA_964352175.1 uncultured Halobacteriovorax sp. | reverse complement strand
ATTAAAAATAATAGTAATGAAAAAGGGAAAGTCTTGGTTGAAGTGTATGACGCCAATAAAGAAAATGGAGAATTGATTAATTTGTCAGCTAGAAAGAAAGTTGATAAAAATGAAAGTTTAACAGTTGGTTTTGTCGTTGAAGGTTCACCAATGAAAGTTTTAATCAGGGCAATTGGTCCATCTTTAAAACCGTTCGGACTTTCAAATTTTATGAAAGAGCCAACACTAAAAGTCTTTAATGGGTCTAATCTAATTAATCAGCAACACCAGTGGCATGAAGGAGTTAATCAACTTGAGCATTATCAAATACTAAAATCTGTAGGGGCGTTTCCTTATGGAGCTGAGCAACCTGGGTCATTTGATCGCATCGAGAGAACACCAGATGCTGCCATTATTTTAACGTTAGAGCCTGGTGTTTATAGTGCTGTCGTCGAAAATAAAAACTTATCCCAAAATTCAGCTAGCGAAGTTATGGTAGAGATCTATAAAGTCCCATAATAATAGTTGATTGTTATTGTTTGACTGAACGGTACAGTGTTAATCCTTTTTATAGTTGATTTAAATACTTTTAGAGTAAGAAACAGATAGTTTTTATCCAATGACCAATCGTGTTTGGAGTTCCACTATAGAAGGAATTCTTTTTGTTTAGGTTCATTGGAGGAACTATGAAATATAAAAATCGTTTTGTGACGTTGGCCGCGGTCATGCTTATGTCACAACCAAGTTTTTCTCATGAAGGTCTATCAGACGCTTTTCATGCTGAAGTTTTAGGTGGAGAGCGTGATGCTATTGCGACTATTACACTAACAGAATCACATGTTGATCTAGCGCATCTTAATGCCATGGGTATGGATATCGCTGGTGTTAATCGCAAGGCCAATCAAGTTGATGTGGTTGTTAATGATTGGGATCTTGAGCGTCTTGCAAAAGAGGGATTCAAATTCTCTTTTGATAAAGCACAAAAGCTTTATGATAAAGGGCTTGATGATGAATATAAAAATCCAGCTGAAGTAGAGCAGATTCTTAGAGAACTAGCTGAAGCAAATCCAGAAATTGCACGTCTCGAAAGTATTGGAAAATCTTCTGAAGGAAGAGATATCTGGGCACTTAAAATTTCAGACAATGTGAATGAAGATGAAGCCAGCGAGTCAGCCGTTTTATTCAATGGTATGCACCACGCTCGTGAAGTGATGACTCCAGAAGTTGTCATAGATGCAGCCGAGTGGCTTGTTAAAAATTATGTTGCAGGTAATGAAAAAGCTATTAACTGGGTTAACAATACAGAGATCTATCTTGTTCCAATGTTAAACGTCGATGGTAACGCGAAAGTTTGGTCTGGAACACGTATGTGGCGTAAAAATACTAACTACGGCCACGGCGTTGATATTAACCGTAACTACCCATACCAGTGGGGATCATGTAATGGTTCAAGTGGTTCAACTTGGTCAGACACTTATAGGGGCCCTGCCGCTGGATCTGAGCCAGAAGCTCAAGCTCTAATGGGACTAGTTTCTAAAATTAAACCAGTTTTTGATATCAGCTACCACTCATACAGTGAGATCGTAATTTACCCTATGGGTTGTAAAGGCGTTCGCACTGGTGGTAACCGCGCTGTTGTTGAAAATATTGGCGCTTCACTAGGGTCTTTGGTTGACTACGAAGCCGGTACAGCCTGGGAACTTCTTTATTCAGTAGACGGCGGCGATATTGATTGGATGTACGGAGTGGAGCAAGTTCTGCCATACGTTCTTGAAGTTAATAGCTCTCGCCAAGGCTTTCAGCCTTCTTATGCACAATGGAGAGATGTAACGGTTGAGCGCGTTCGCCCATCTTGGCAGATGCTTTTAGATAGAATGAGCCAATCTGGTCTTCGTGGAAATCTTGAAGTTGAAAATGCAAGTCAGTGGAGAGTAAAAGTTGAAAAGCGTGAAGCTGGTGCACTAGCTGAAATAATTGATTATAAGGTTAATCCAGATGGAAGCTTCCATATTGTTTTGGAGCCAGGTGACTATAAAGTTTCTGTGCGTGAAGAGGGAAGTACAGCTCGCTCTTCAAGTGAACTTAAGATTGGATCAGATCTTTTGACTTTTGAGCCACAACTGTAATTATAAAGCCTAAAATAAGGGTCAGGACAAAACTTCCTGGCCCTTTTGTATTATCACCGCCGTCTAAATCAATAGATCCACATCCACCGCCAAGGCCGAGTAACTCTTTATCACTTGGATAAAGGTAAGTTATGGCATCGGCATCATCCTCAGTAAGATATTTATTAACTACGCCGGCTACAACCGCGTAATACATGAGTGAATACTCAACACGAGAATGACCAATGCCAATGGCATGTCCTAGTTCGTGGGCAAAAGTTGAAACTCGTGATAGCTCATCAACATTATCAAATTGTGTGGTGGCAATATCATTGATGGCAACCACTCCGATTGCTGTATTGGTCAGCATTCCACCCTTGGCAAGAGTTGAACCACTGGTGAATGTCGTAGCGTTATCACTGCATCCAACGATGATTTCGCCTTCAATTCCAAGAGCGATCATTTGATCAGTTGTTGAAGATGCAGGAATAGTAATTGGTGGCCCAAGCTTAAATTTAGCTCTTGATGTTGGAACGCTATTCCAATAATCATCGATGGCGCGCTCGATGAATTCTCTAAGCCCTTGGGCCGTTAGTCCAGCATTAGCGCAATCAGCGTCACTGGTTCTTATGGTTATTTCACTGGGATATCTGGCCGGATTTCTAGTCAATAAAGTGAAAGCCTGGGACTCGAAACAAATAAAGAAAAGTAAGAAATATTTCATGGGACATACACCATTGATAATAGATAAGAGACACCACGACGATTACTGCTAAAGGGTTGAAGAATAAACAGGTCAAAACGACTGCCCCAGTTTTGAGTTGTAATATACTCAACACCAATATCAAAAGTTGTATTAAATGAAGTGGCACTTTCAGTAGGGGCATAGAAAGTTGCCGTCGATGAGCCATTTGGCAGCTCAACTTCTTCTCCATCACCAGAAATACGTGTCCAAAATGTACCGAGGCCGTATCTTAAAAGAAATTTAGGATTGAATTGCCAAGCCAGATGCCAAAAAGCCGACATTGTTCTTTTGGAATACTCTTCTTCGGTACCAGTGTGAAAGGCCATGCCAAGTTCTGGTGCTAAGAAATGACTGTCAAAGATTTTCCAGTAAGTCGTGACCGAGAAATAAGGGTTAAATTGAAAGCTGTCTCTAGAGCCATCAATATCATCTTGATAGCGAGACATGGTTGGTACATAGGTCCCGATTCCGATGCCGATTGCATAAGAATTTAAGACAAATAGCATCATAAAAAAAGGGATGAAAATTTTCATCCCAATTTTTATAAGCAATTGATTAAATTGAAAAGCTTTATCTATTTGAGCCCGAAGAATCTGTATGAGGAGCGGTATTTATTGAGCCTGGGGCTTGTAAAGCGCTATTTCTTCTCGATCGATCGTTGACTCTAGTTGAGAGTGACGAATCTAGGGCAAACTCACGATTTCTATAGCTTGCAAAGTTTGCAGACTCTGTACAGCTAGTGTTTAGCGCATAATTTAAATTTTCAGGAATGCCTTGTGAACAAACTTGTCTAGCTTCTCTTACTGTTCTTTTACATGACTCAACTTTATCGTTTCTCTTATCAACCACTGACTCACAATTATACTGATTATCAACAGTTCCATTTAGACCATAGACCAAGGCATTAAATAGTCCGTGAGTTCGGCCAGGGCAACCTTCTTCTGAAAAGAGAAAGTGCTTCTTAACACGACAAAATCCATCTCCTGATGATGGAACGGCCCAAACATAATCACATCTAGAAACATCACCAAAGTCTGATTTATAAGCCTGCATACATTGATCAAGCTCTTTACATTGGTGTTCATTTTGTGGCTTGCTCTGAACACAAGTATCTCTTCTGACTAAGCAGTCTTTAAGATCCTCACAAGCATTTTGAGCTCCTTCACACATAAGCCTGACATCATCGAGAGCTTTAGTGCATGGATCTATTTGCGAGAAACCTAAACTAGGTATAAAAAGAAAAGTTAGTAAAAGTAGTTTCATCAAAACTCCGTAGATTATCTTTGTTGACTATTCTGGCTACTGTTCTCATTTAGGTTTTGTTGCTTTAAACTTGATGGTCTTTCAGCTTCACTTCTAGAGATATCGTTGACCCTTGTAGGTTTGTTGAGATCAATGGCAAATTCCTGATTCTGGTAATTTTCATAATTATCAGCTTCATTACAATTAAGTGAATTAAGGAAATAATTATGATCACTCATTGTTTTTCCACAAACTGCATCTGCATACTGTAAACGATATTGGCACTCTTGAACTTTGTAAGACCTTTTTTCAAGAACAGCGTAGCAGGAAATATTTTTTGAATCATTTTTGATACTTGGGCATCCGGCTTCGGAGAATAAGATATTTTTCTTTGTCACACATAGCTGTGAATTATCTTTTCTAACCCATCTATAGCGACAGCGAAAACCGTCGTCTTCAGCAGTATTTTCAAATTGAATTGAGCATGAATTTATAGTGAGGCAGGTGCTTTCATTGTTAGGTATAGTGTTTGCACAAGTATCTCTTCTAACAAGACATTTGTTAAGTGTTGAACATAGTTCTTTAGCTTGGGCACAGCTCATGCGACTTTCAAGTAAGGCGCGTGAGCAAGGAGTTAACCCAGCTTGCGCAAAATAGGGTAACATAAAGAAAAGAATGATAAACATTAGCTTAGCCATCTATAACCTCAGCTTAATTGTCGCATTTTTTAGTCAAAAAATCAGATAGGAAAAATCTGATCTATATAATTTACTTAAAGTGTCGGGTATTGAAGAATGTAAAAAATCAAACCCAAGGCATAGACATGAAATCAATAGCTTGCATTCTTATTTTTCTTTTAGCGTTTACTGTAAAAGCTGAGATCACTATCAAAAACTTCCATTCAGTTGATCCTGAAGGGTCTATCTATCGTGGTCGCCAGCCTGGAAAACTTGTTAGTGAGCTTCCTTCAATCTCGATTACAGATGTTATTATCTTTAAAAATGATACTCGCGGTGAAGTAGTTAAAGAGATAGCAGTGCTCAAAACTCTTGAAATTAAATCTCACCATATTCCTTTTCGTTGGAAGGACTACTCTTCAGTTCAACTAGCTTGTGAGCAACTTATCGATGCTATGACAATTATGCGTGATCGACGTGAACAAGGGGGGAGAGTATTTATTCACTGTACTGCTGGTGAAGATCGCACCGGTGCTTTGGCCGGACTTTTTAGAATGCTAGATGAGGGATTAGATAGAGAGACTGTGCTTAGGGAAGAAATGTGTGAAAAAGGCTTTAGTGATGGCAATGAACACAAGCCATATTACGTGACAAATACTATTCAAAAAGAATTAACCCCTATCTTTGTCGCCATGGCGAGACAAATTGATAAGGGCTATTTAACAATGCAAAATTTAGATAAAAAAGTTTGTAAAACGCTAAAAGTTTATCCAACAAAGTTAAATTGTGGGCGTTGAATCTTAAGCCCAGTCCATACAGCTTGAAAGCTATAGACTGCAAGGTAGATAAAACCGTAGTTGAGATTAAAATATTTTTGAGCAAGAAGCATAATGACGGTCGAGCTAATAAGAATCCTAGCGAATTCAAATTTCTTGGCCCAAGATTTAGACTCAAGTAGTGCTGCCCAAGCAGTTGCACTCATCCATAGTAATAATCCAATTTGAGCTTTATCAAATGAGTTCAGTGGAGATTCGTGATGAGTAACTAAAAGCATTAGTGGAAAGGCACTGATGAGGCCAAGAATAATACTAGGTCTAACTCCTGGAAGTTCTTTTGATTGAAACTTTTCCTGTGTTATCGCATTGGCTTCCGGTCTAACATAAGCTTTTCTTGGCGCAAGATCAGCAGGTCTCCAACCAATTGGCATAAACCAAAGTCTAATCTTATCCCACCAGTTTTTTGTTTCTAGCATATCGTTCCATAGAAATCGCCACCACTGAAAATTAATAACAATAGGGTCCCAGCTCCTTGGCGGTGTTGTGACACCAAAATAAGGAGCTTCACTTTCCTCCACCCAGCTGCCGAATAATTTATCCCAGACTATAATAAAGCCACCAAAGTTTTTGTTGCGGTAGTGTTTGTTACAAGCATGATGAACGCGGTGATGAGAAGGAGTGTTAAGCCAAGACTCAATCCATGACGGTAGCTTTGGGACAATCCTAGTGTGTGGAATGAGTTGTAGGATTAAGTGAAAGGCAACCATCGGCAAAACCCATTCGGCCGGAAAGAAAAGTGCCATAGGCCAGTAAAAGAAGAATGAAGCAGCTCTTTGAGTGAAGCTTGCTCGAAGAGCGACGGCATAGTTAAGCTCTTCGGTTGAATGGTGAGGCATATGTGCTGCCCACAAGATATTGATCGAATGTCCTGCTCTGTGAAACCAGTAAAAAAGAAAATCAACACCCAAAAATAAAAGTGCGAAGTTATACCAAGTAGCTTCTGGTTGATTAAAAGAAAAACTGTTATTAATCCATGAATAGGCTGGAAAAAACATTAAAGCGACAATTACATTTGTACATTGATTTAGAATTGCTGTGCCTAGGCTCGAAATAGAATCTTGAAAAGTGTACATGCCATTTTTCTTGATCAAGCAATAGGCGAACTCGACCAAGACTAAAGTTAAGATAGGTATAGTAAGTAGAGCATAAACATTTACAGGCATAGTTCCTCCTAAGTAGTATTAATGTAACGCATAGTTTTCAAGAGTCATTAACCTAGGTTCATGCATGTATGAGGATTTTTTTAAGCGATATCAAGGTGTTACTCCAGTAGAAAGACAATTATGGGATGAAGTCACTAATGGAATGAAAGCTAAGAGCCTAACTAAGGGAGATATTTTCTTACGTCCAGGAGATGCTTCTACTACTTTTGCAATTATACTTGATGGTGTTGGTCGACATTTTTATGTGGGAGACGATGGTAAGGAATGGACTAAATCCTTTGCCGGGCCTGGGGATCTTTTGGGTGCCTATGCCGAAATGTTACAAAGCGAAGTTTCTAGAACTTTTATTGAGGCCATCACACCAATGAAAGTCCTTCAGGGTGGAGCGACTCAGTTAAAGCTCATGAAGAAGCCTGAATGGTCAAATTTGTGGAGAAAGCTGGCAGAAGAACATTTTATAAAAAAAGAAAATCGTGAGTATGAGTTTTTAAAATACGATGCCGCCAAAAGATATCAGTCGTATTTAAACTATTACTCCCATCTCGATCAGTATATTCCTCGTAAGTACGTTGCTACTTATTTAGGTATTACTCCTCAGGCATTATCTCGTTTATCTAAAACCAACGAATAAACTCCGCCTTTGTTTAAATTAATCTCTATAAGCCGATAAAGTCATGTTAATCCGCTATGGAGAGTTATGGGTCAGGCCGTAAAAAAAGATGAAATTTTCGAAGAAGATATCGATGATGAAAACGTTGGACAGCTAACGTTAGCTTCAGCTCAGGAGTGTACAGATTTCTTCAAGAAGGACTCTACAAGTACAGAGATTAGTCGTGAAGATGAAATAGATATTTCTGATGATGGTTTAGATGCAAGTGGGCTTGAGTTAGATCGAGAGAACGAGTTTTTAAAAGAAGCCATTAAAAATAATAAGCCAGTTACTGGGCCAAGACTCACTAAATCCGAAGACGATCTAGACATTGATAGAGAGAATGAGCACTTAAAAAATATTCAGGATACAAAAACTAGCGGTAGCATTAGGGCGGTCGGTGGGAAAAAAATAATTGAAGAAACGATTTTTGAAAGCGTAAAGAAATATGAAAGTTTAGTAGACGAGATTGCAAAGGATCCGCTTTTTACAAATAAGGGAGATCTGTATCCGCAAATTAATGGAAATTATTTTTTACTCGATCACCTGATAGATGGAGGAATGGCGAAGATTTGTCGCGCCAGATATTTAGCAGATTCAGCAACAGATGGAGCTGATAAGCTGGTCGTACTTAAAATGGTTCAAGAAAAATTCTCTAATGATCCAGAGTACGCCACTATGTTTCTTGATGAGATTAAAGTCTCCTTTGGTTTGCAGCACCCAAATATCTCAACCACATTTGATTATGGAAAAATAGGAAATAATCTTTTTGTTTCGATGGAATATATCCATGGTAAAGATCTGAAGTTACTAGTTGATAAACTTGCAGCAAAAAAACAAGTATTACCATTTGAGATAACCCTCTATATTATTTCTAAGATGTGTGAGGGACTATTCTACGCCCATAACTTTTCTGACCAGCTAACAGGGCAAAATTATAATATTGTTCATAGAGATATCTCTCCCCATAACGTCATGGTAAGTTATGATGGCTACGTTAAAGTTATCGATTTTGGTATTGCTAAAGCGGATACTAATGAGCAAGTAGAACAAGAAGGAACAGTTAAAGGGAAAATTAATTACTTCGCGCCAGAATACTTGGAAGGATTAAGTATTGATCACCGCTACGATCAGTTTGCGATAGGTCTTACGTTTTGGGAGCTTTTGACTGGCAAGAAAACATTTGATGAGAAAGATCAAATGAAAACCATTAAGGCCATATTTGATTGTAATCCTAGAAAACCTTCTTTACTGAATTCGCAAATTCCAATAGAAATTGAAAAAATTGTAATGAAGACTTTAAGTCGCAATCCGGCTGATCGGTATAGCGATTTATCAGAATTAAATCGTGAAGTTACTAGTCTTATTCATAAAATTGCACCAGGTCTTAACCAGCAAGATCTGAGTCAGTTTATGAAACAGATGTGGAAGGAAGATTTTGAAAAAGATTTAAAAACATTTTTAACATTTGGTGAATACAAGATTGATGAAATCAAGTCTAAAATTAATGAATATAAGAAATATCAAGAAAAACTACTAAACCAAGAAGACTCTAAAGGAAATATTGTTAACCTTGACCTTGGTTTTACAGCTTTAGAAACAAGTCTTATCGATAAAACACAAACTAAATCTGAAAAGACAAAGAAGTCTAAAAAGAAAAAAGATAATCTTCAAAAAGCACTCATGGGTATGGTTCAGTTGGCTTCTCGCGAAGAGGCAAAGGTAGCTAAGACTGATAAACTTACAGACCATAGCAGTGAAAGTGTTAAAGTTAAAAATAATGAAAAAATAATACTGATTGTGGCTGCAATTCTGTTTGTAGCTATATATAAGAGAGGACTAATTTTAAATTATTTAACTAAAGCAGAGGTTAAAACATCTCTGCCCGTTGTAGAAAAGACTGCACCGAATAATGAGCCTAAGAATATTGAGAAAAAAGAATTAAGGTTAATTGAGGCAGTAGTACTAGCTGATCCAACAATAAACCCAGAAGAACCAGTGGCACCACCTATTCAAACAATAAAGTTTGATCTTACTCAAAGTCTATCTATCTCAAACTTAGAGTCACAAGATGTTTACATGACAGCAATACTTATGAATGGAACTGCTCAGATTCCAGAAGTTCGTCAAATAGATAACTTATCTGAAGACAAATCTGAAATAGATGAGCAAATAGAAAAACAAAAACTTATCGAAGAAATGAAGAAGAAGCTCATTATAAAAGAGAAGAAATTTGAAGAAGCAATTGAAAATGAATCAAATCCAATTATGAATTGGCTGTCAAAACGTAAAATCTATAAATTATTTTTTAATTGATTACCATTCTTTGAGGTCGGTCAAAATTTGAATGATTTCCATACCTTCACCAATAGCCGTTGTCGGTGTATGGTTGATAAGCACACCTTTATGCTTAGCCTTAATCTGAATAATACTGTCTTCAATACTAGATAATGATTCTATACTTCGTGGTCGATGGATTCTTGCCAAGAGGTCTCCTATTTCAAATTCCAAACCCGGTTTGACTATAGGTTCAAATAGGCCTCCAACAGGTGAGTTGTAGCTTTGATAATTAGATAGTTCGCTCCATTTACCTGCTGTTAGATTGATAGATTTTTTTTGAGCAAAAAAGTTTTGAGTTTGAAGAAGATTGATGATTCTCTGGCAGTCGATAATAGCTTCTTCACTACTTACAACCTC
>CAYGQW010000098.1:7976-10129 GCA_964352175.1 uncultured Halobacteriovorax sp. | reverse complement strand
GGCTTAAGAATAATTGGACAGCCACTTGCGATCGCCGGAGCCAACTTATGCAGAGCTAAATTTAATGGAAAATTAAAAGGTGAAATACCGAATACGACACCGACCGGAAAGCGATCAGTGAAAGCTGATTTTCCTGCTCCTGCTCCAAAGTCGATGGAGATTTTTTCTCCAACAAGTCGTCTGGCCTCTTCGGCTGCAAAGCGAAGTGTCGCTAAGCAACGATCAATTTCTGACCTAGCGTAAGAAAGAGGCTTGCCTGCCTCTTTAGAGAGTAATACTGCAAATTCATCTGAGCGCTCTTTAAGCTTGTGATGAAGTTCTAAAAGCCATGCCTCTCTTCTACCATGAGAGATATGGGCCAACCTTTTTTTACATTCATTGGCTTTAAAAACAGCGCTCTCAATATCTTGATCGGTTGCATAGTTGATCTTGAGCATGACTTCTTGATTCCATTTGTCATGAACATTTAATGTGGAGCTGGAAGATTGAAAATGATTGGCAATTAAGTTTTGATAAGTTTTCATGAAGGCATCATACCCTCATCGTTTTACTCTAGAAAGGAGGACTTCTTCTCTGACACTTCACGCGCTAGCGCTAAATTTTCTCTTAGAAAACGCATTTCCCCGAGGTTAAATAGTTGCACAGCATGGATCTGGCACAAGCGAACCTTGGCCACTTGTCCGACATAAACTCTATAAAGCCTGCCAGTATGTAGAGTGTCTTTATCACCGTTGTGAAAATGCCAATCTAGTCCTTCTGCTTTACAAACGTCGCACATGAAAAATACTCCAGAGTTCAGTTATGACTCATTGCTCCCATAAAGCATTATCGGCTTTTTTTTTAAATACATTTGTGACAATTTCCTCGCATTTGGCAGCCTTCTTTAAAATCAATGACTTAGAATAAAATTAGATCAATATCACTTTTTTTATTTTGCCTTTCAATGGCATAGAGTTTCTTTCCAAGTGCTAATGAATATTGGCACAATATGTGAGATTAAATACTTACATTTTAAGACTAGGACATAGGTTCATGCGTTCACTAAACTTGCATTCAAAATTAGCCCCAACTCCAACCCAGCCACCTAGGCTTGCAACTAGCTTAAAAAGTGTTCAAGGCGGTGAGGAGCAATTGGCGGACCCAAGAGCAGTTAGGGCATTACTTCTTCTGATGAATCAACATGCAGTTATTGGTGGCGCTGCTTGCCATTGGGGTGGGCCTGCTGCCTTTGCCGAAATCATGTCTTCGATTCATGCAATCATGTTCAGACAAGGACAAGGTAGCTATGAATGGCATGAGCAATTTAATTTTGTAAACGATGCTGGTCACTGTGAAAATGGAATCTATGCGCTCCGATCACTCTACAACTTTGATGGCCTTGATAATCAAGCTCTTAAAAAGTTTCGCTCAATTGAAAGTAAGCTAACAGGTCATGGAGAAGGACATCTCAATCCTGAAGGCGTACTAATTTCGAATGGACCACTTGGTTCAGGCTTGCCTCAAGCACAAGGTTTGGCCTTGGCAGATAAAATTTTAGGCAGACAAAGGACGACGATCTGTACCATCTCTGATGGTGCGGCCATGGAAGGTGAAGCTAAGGAATCTTTCGCTGCGATTCCAGGTCTTGCTTCTAAAGGTAAGATAGCTCCTTTTATCATGGCAATTTCAGATAATAATACAAAGCTATCTGGGCGTATTGATAAAGATAGCTTTTCAATGGAACCGACTTTTAAATCTTTGGCCACTCTGGGCTGGGACCTAAGAGTTGTCGATGATGGGCATGACTTACAAACAGTTCACCAAACAATCGAACAAGCCATCATTGACGCGAATGCTAATCCAAATATGCCAATTGCCATTCTTTTTAAAACAATTAAGGGCAAAGGAATTAAGGCCACAGAAGAATCAAGCTCTGGTGGACATGGCTACCCTCTTAAGGCATATGACGATAAGCTACTCCCTTATTTAGAAGAAGTTTATCTTGGTAGCGAATTACCAAGCGAATTTAGAACATGGGCGAGAGAAATCTTAGATTCGACTCCGGCTCCTTCTACTAAGCAATCGGGTGGAGTTCCAACGGAAAAAGTTCAAGTTGGTTTTGCCAAAGCAGCCATCGAAGCTGCCAGGCAAGGACTTCCCGTTTTTTCTATTTC
>CAYGQW010000098.1:0-7966 GCA_964352175.1 uncultured Halobacteriovorax sp. | reverse complement strand
CCGCTGATTTACAAGGATCAACAGGAATTGCTCCTTTTCATAAAGAGTTTCCCGATCAATCTCTGGATATCGGAGTAGCTGAATCCAACATGGTTTCAACGGCTGTAGGAATGTCTAAGGCAGGTATTATTCCTATCGTTGATACTTTTGCACAATTTGGAATTACAAAAGGGAATCTACCATTAATAATGGCCGGATTATCACAAGCACCCATCATTGGTTTATTCTCTCACGCAGGTTTTCAAGATGCGGCAGACGGAGCATCTCACCAAGCTACTTCTTATCTTTCGGCCGTAGGTTCAATTCCCCATGTCACTGCAGTGGTTTGTTCGTGCTCACAAGAAGCCGAAACATTTCTGCTTCTAGCTATTCAAAAAATTGCCAAAGCTCGTGAAAATGGCGAAGCAGCAGATAGTGTCATTTTCTTTTTTGGCCGCGAAAATCATCCAGTTTTTTATGGCGCTGATGTTAAATATAAATGGGGAAAAATACAGACAATCGCCGATGGACAAGATGTTGTCATTTTAGCTTGTGGACCAATGATCCCTAAAGCGCTTCAAGCTAGAGAGCAATTAGCTCGTGATGGTATCAGTGCAGCTGTTGTAAATACTCCTTTTGCTAATAAGCCAGATACTGAAGAGCTTATGCCACTTTTAGAAAAGTGTGGTAACCGCTTAGTCACAGTTGAAGATCATCAAACGATCTCTGGAATGGGACAACTTTGGGTCTCAGCCTTAGCAAAAGAAGGAATACATCCATCTGTAACGATTATGGGTATCAATGGTGAGTTTGGGCAATCTGCTTATACTGCAGATGAACTTTACGATAAGTTTGGAATTGGCGTTGACGGAATTGTCGCTGCTGCTGCAGAGCTGGTGCGATAAATCAGGGTCAAATTGACTCCACTCAATTGAAATTATTTTATATTTTCTTAGAATCGAATCAAATTGGAGTCAAAAAGGCACCAATTGCTTGGCCTATATCTTGCTTATTCTTTCTTTGAATATTGATATGAGGCCGACATGAAATTTTTTAAGAATCAAGAACGATCTTTAAATTGGTTGAAGTACACACCAATTGTAGTGCTTGTACTTACCTTTGTGATCATTGCTCTAATT
Source organism: uncultured Halobacteriovorax sp. (assembly GCA_964352175.1). Classification (GTDB taxonomy): domain Bacteria; phylum Bdellovibrionota; class Bacteriovoracia; order Bacteriovoracales; family Bacteriovoracaceae; genus UBA4207. The sequence continues at coordinate 6,848 of CAYGQW010000098.1, read as the reverse complement.
GCTCAGTCTGGCTTTAAGTTTGAATTCTAACGAATAGACTGAGTAACGTAAGTTGATCCACCACTTGTACAGCTCGCTTCTTGCGTTCTAGATCCAACAACCCCAACTAAGCTACCATTACTAGTTCTTTCATTAACAATAACAAGTGACTCGTCGACAAGGACTGCTCGCCAAGTATCTCCCTCTTTTAGGAAGCGAGTTATAAGCGAATAAAAGCTACTATTATATTCATAGAATGTTGCCTGGTAGCGAGTACCTGCGATTTCTACAGTATTTTCAATATCAGCTTCATCAGCCAAGACTTCATCACAAATATTTTTTAAAGCAGGATGAAAATCAGTCAAGACTTCAGTTACAAATTTTGCACCCGATGTCGTATCCAAAACCAAGTCGCCACCGGAAATTTCGACACCCGCATTAAGCTCATAACTTGCAAGAGAGCCTGAACATGTTGACCTAGATCTAACGTTATAATTAAAATTAACGCTATCACGACTTACTTCCCAACGATTTCTCTTTGATCTTAAATCACGACAAATTCTACTAGCGCTAATTTTTTCAGTTGAGTCTAAAAATCTTGGATCACGAATTGTGTCTCCGACCCTATAACCAGGAATCTGGTTCGTCTCTGGACTTTTTTGTTTTGAAAGCTTACAGCCAACAAGAGTGACAGCAACCAATAAAATGATGATTGACTTAAACGACATAAACCTTCCTTAGTTCTTGTTCTATCAAAATTGTAGATAGCTTAGGAAGACCTTGTCAAAAGTACACGGTTCAAGTTCTTAGAACTTAAATTCCTGACCGGATGCTTAAATAGAAAGTGAGATATTTTGTGCAGAAAAGTTGCCCCTACACAGTTTTATAAGATTTTAACCGTTTATGATTAATCATCCTTTTTAGGATGGACCTCGTGCCGAAAAAAGATGCCATCATCACCAAATTCTGAGGCGATAAATTCAGAGGTTGTTATAATTTCCCCAATCAGCTGAGATTGTGACAAGAATTCTTTAGCTTTCTCTTGAGAATAGTCATCATAATCAAAGTCACTAGGAATATTTGCCATTGCGTATATACGGTAAACGACACTATCAACAGCGACTTTTAATAAGTCATCTCTAAATTCATGCTCAGAAGATTCAAATTGAATTTTTTCATTTGGAACAAAAAATATTTGAGCAGGACTGACAATATTTTCTGCACTTTCACCATGCTTATCTAAAGCGGCCATATCTTCAACTTTTAGCTGCTCTGGATAGCTTGTTACTTTTTTAAAAAGTTTGTGCATTAATTTTTGCCCAAAGTCTTCTCCTGTCGGAACTATATTTGAGAGAGAATTTTTAAAGAAGTTGTAATCCTTACCCTGTCCGTCTAAAGCATATAATGCAGAAATATTAGCGCTTGGAACGCCATCGCGAAGAACTTTGAGAGCTAGTCCCGGGGCAACAGGTTTCTCACCTTTGGGATTATATGTCAGAGACAGTCGTAAAAGAGCACAATCAGCTCCTTGAAAGATTCCTGTATAAGGCTGATCCTTGGCCGGAACGATTTTAACTTTGGCCATAGCCCCACGGCGATGTAAAAACTTTTTCCACCCCTCAGGTGAAACGTCTGAGTTTAGCGCCACTTTCTTTGTTAATTTTTGAAAGTTCATTTTTAAAAATTGAAAGAGACCTAACTTACTTAATTTTGGTAACTCATTATACTTAGAAGCTTCTACCTGCTGCCATAAATCAGCTTGCTTCTCGCATGCTTTCAAATTTTGATAATTCTCTAAAGTACCAGCCTGCAAGTTTGTAAATCCAACAAGTAAAATTGAAATATAAAGCATGTTTCTTAATTTTTTAAATTTCATTAATCCCCACCACTAAAGAAGATTTAGCTAGAATCATTATCAATTATTTCTAATGAAGATATCATTGTCGGCAATCATTGCCCGAGTAAAGTAGTTTTAGATTATATTTTTCATTGCCCATATCTGACAAATTTCATCAAGACGATATGGTTAGTTATTGTAATATGGTGATAAAAACTCTTTAAAATATTTTACTCTCCTATTCTCCAATTCTTTTACTATAAATGGTCAGTTTTTACGTGCGAAGTTAAATAAAAAAAGCATAAAATAGCGATGAGTTATTGTTCTGGGAATGTAAGAAGGAGTTTACATGGATAGAAAGTTAGGGAAGTTATCAATCGCTTTATTCGCGATCTTAATATCGGCATGCGCCCAAAAAACAGCAGTCGATCCACAAAGAAATCCTGGCAGTGAAGCTGTAGAGGACCCTTGGACAACCTGGTCAAGAAAAGGGACAAAGGTCAGTGCTCTTTTAGTACTTAGTCATATTAGAAGCGACCTGCTTGAAAATAATCTTCACGATCCGCACATCAACTATGAGGGCTATGATCGTGACATCACTTGTGATGACAAAAGTGACTTATATCGTAGCGCTGACGGAACTTGTTATGTTACTGATGCCCCTTTTGTAGGTGCAGCCGGAACAGCTTTTGGTCGCAATATCCCACCTGAAATGATTGATAAAGATGCAAAAGAAAAGCTAATGGAGCCAAATCCTAAAGTTGTTTCAGATGCTTTTTTTACCAGAGACGAATTTAAACCAGTTCCATTTTTAAACATGCTTGCAGCGAGTTGGATTCAATTCATGAATCATGACTGGCTAACTCATGGTAAGAATGCTGAAAGCAAGCCTTATAAGGTAGAAGTTGAAGGTAAAGACGATGAGATGGTCGAGCGTACACAAGAAAATGTTGCAAATGATTCGATGTACTCTAGTGATTATGGCAAAACAACGATTAATGAAGTTACCCACTGGTGGGATGGATCACAAATCTACGGCAGTAATCAAGAGCAACAAGATCAAGTTCGCTCTTTCTCAATGGGTAAATTAAGAACTGTTAAGTATCAAGGTAAAGAATTATTGCCTGAGAGAGTTGATAATTTTAACCCTCTTAATAACAGACAAAATCAAGGTACAGAAGTTACTGGCTTTAATGATAATTGGTGGGTTGGGCTTAGTATGCTTCACACACTTTTTGTAAAAGAACACAATGCAATCGCTGAAATGTTGATCAAGAAGTATGTCAAAAAAGATAAGAAATCTGGACTTTGGAAATGGAGTGATGCTGGTGTTCTAAAGAAATTCACTGACTTGTTCAGAAAGAATGACAAACATGCCATTCTGATGAACGACAAAGAACTCGATGAGCATATCTTTCAAGTATCAAGACTAATCAATGCTGCAGTTCTAGCTAAAATTCACACTATCGAGTGGACTCCAGCTATTCTTGCAAACAAAACATTGCGATTTGCCATGTATACGAATTGGTACGGCATTGCTAACCCACAAACTTGGTCAAAACTTATTAAGCATATTCCTGGCTTGAATAATACAGATTGGTTTAAAAATGCCGATGCTGGCTATCTTGTCGGTGGTATCGTTGGGAGCAAGACTAAGGACTACGGCGTACCTTACAGTATTACCGAAGAATTTACTTCAGTTTATCGACTCCATTCTCTCTTACCTGAGAAGCTTAATTTCAAAAGACTTTCAAATAAGTCTGAGGTTAATGCTGTTGATATGGCTGCGACTAGAAATGAGCTTTCTTATGGGTTAATGAAGCAATATGATTTAAAAGATCTGTTCTACTCCTTTGGAACTCAGCATCCTGGTCAACTTGTTCTTAATAACTTTCCTAAATTCATGCAGGAGCTAAAAATTCCTGGCCTAGGAGATATGGACTTGGCCATGGTTGATATTTTGAGAGATCGTGAAAGAGGAACTCCTCGTTATAACCAATTCAGAAGAGCCATTAATCTTAAGCCAATTACAAGCTACAGTGACTTTTTCCCGGCTGATAAAGAGCTTGATGCTCGCCAAGTGAAAATTCTCGAAAAATTCAATACGATCTATGGCAAAGATGAAAACGGAAACGATAATGTTGAGAGTATCGATCTTTTAGTTGGAACTCTTGCTGAAGAGGTAAGACCTGAAGGATTTGGCTTTGGTGAAACTCCTTTCCAAATCTTTATCTTAATGGCATCTCGTCGTCTTATGGCCGATAAGTTCTATACTGAAAATTATAATAAAGATTATTATACAAAAGCAGGACTTGATTGGATTGACGATGAAGGCTTCATGCATAAAGTAATTAGTCGTCATATGCCAGAACTTAAGTCGAAAATGAAGGGACTTAAGACTGCATTCGCTCCCTGGAAAGAATAGATTATCTACTAGCGTCCTATGTCCATCATAGGACGCTAGCTTTATCGTAAGTTTTGAAATCAACTTGGCTAGGTTCCGCGCCGGATTTATTGTCAAATCCTATCAATGCGAAATAGCTTTCTACACTTTTTTTATCTACAGTCTTAAGCTCAAAATAGCGTCTAATAAGTGCTGACAATCCAAGACAACATAAGCATAGGAAACTCAGATGAATAGGCTTAGAAGCGATCATGTGAGCTCAGATTGCCCCCTAATAAGCTCAACCAGCAAAAGGATGCGAATTGGAGGATGTCTTCATCGCGCAAAGCTTGATATTGGTTACTGTAAAAGAGAAGCAAGAGCTTAAGCTCATTTTTAAACAAAAAAAACCACCCTTAGGTGGTTTTGATTTATTTTAATTCACCTTCGCCGTTATCTGGATGTTCGTAATACATCAGAAAGTCATCGGGAAACTCTGAATCGACTAAAACCAGCTCAACCACATCTTGATTAAGTGATACTGTCGCATCAAAGACATCAATAAATAAGCCAATACGACCCTTTACATACTCGGCGCCAGGTTGACCCTCAGTAACTGGATTAAATATAAACATTCCATCAGCCGGCTCTGTAACAGTATAGCTTCCCTCAATATGAGCAGACTTAGGATTTGTTAATTGATTTTCTCTTTTCTTGTCTGATAGATGAGCACGATCTGGATTAATGATAAATTGAGCTGTATTTTCTGAAGCTTTATCTAGATCAAGAACTAGATCTCTTTTGTCGCCATAAGCACCTAGATATGGACCTGGCAAAAACTCTTTACGCCAAGTCGATTCAAGTTTAGCTTTCTTATAAGTAAATGTAGCAAGAGCATATTGAGCTCCATACTTATCGTCATTTTCAAGCATAGGGAAATACAACTCGGTTGGTTCTCCACCTGCAGCAGCTGTTATGGTTGCACCTTCTAAAGGACCTTTATCTGCGCTCTCAGGGGCAAGAACGAGATAGCTAGGCTCTTCACTCTTATCCGCAACGATCTCGCTACCCTCTACTTTAAGTTTTTGCATTTCGTAGGAGTTAACATCATCGGTCGGGGTTACCTTATAGACAGTAATTCTGTCTGTGATGGCATTAAGGAATCCGATTTTACGAGCTAACCATGGCATCTTATTAGATGCGATATATTTAGGTGCCATTTTCAATAGGTTCACATACTCAAGAACGACGGCATGATAGCTACCAGGCTCAGATTCAATCTCATGCATATAAAGTCTTGATGCTTTGTACTTTTTCTTCGTGACCATTTCTGTACCACGTCTTTTCCCGGCAACATACTTAGGTCTTCTAACTTCTTTTTCGTATTTAACAACTCCAAGTATTGTTCCATTTAGGTCTCTTCCGCTAGAAGCTAAGCCTCTAAAGTTGGAGAAATTACTACATGAGGTTAAAACAAATGACAAAATGATCAATATAGATGAGGTCTTAATACACAGCTCCCTGTTAGCATAAACCATTTCTATTTTTGCATTTTATCGCTCAAAGCGACATGCTAGAAAAATATACCCACATGGCCGACTAATTCGGTTAAAAATCACCCCAATCGCATTGCAAACATACTAAGCCAAGCTGCTCACGCCACATTTTAACCACCGAAAGTCTGTCATCCACAACAAAGGCTACTTGCCAGTGATCTTTAATATGTTGCTCGTAGATTTCTTTTTTAACGACTGCGTCTGATCTAAAGTCCACAGCAGCTCGCATATAAAGTTTATCGTAATTGATTTGATGCCGTTTCATCCATGATTCAGTTTTTGTACGATAATCTTCATCTCGTCCAGTTACAAAGAGAATATCAAAACCTTGATGTTTCATACCTTCAATAAGTTTCGCGCACCAATGATTGAGTCTGTCCTGATCCATCGAATCGTGAAACGACTTCCAATCTTTTTCATCTTTGTTAACGTGATGAACACGGTGTTCAACATCGGCTAGCGTTCCATCAATATCTACGATGATGGCTTTCTTCATTTGATAGCACAAAAATCAAGATGCTTTAAACCAATGACCGGGTTATCAACTCTTGTTGCAGGGATATTTTGCTCACTAAAGAACAGCTCACAAGTCACTGCAATATCAGCACTAAAAAGATGACCGCCAAAACATTTAAAATCACTACCACCTAAGACCGCATGAAGATGAAAGAATGGTTTTCCTTCAAGTATGGCAAGATTTCCCGTTAAAGAGAGTAACTCAGCCTCCTCTTTAAACATTTTTCTATCGTAAGTTTTTTCATGTAGATGATAAAATCCAAGTTCACAGTTTTTAAGAGCACCTAGTCCCCAGATAAAACCGCTTTTCCAGTTATGTTCTTCTGCTATATTTTCTAAACTTGCAAACAAGGGCTGATTAATATCAAGTCTAACACTCCAACCCTTCTCACCTTTTTGAACTTGCATGCTTATGCCTCAGCTTTTGTTATAAATTGATGGTGGTAGTCTTCAACATTCGAAGTAATCCAATCTTCTAATTTTTTAATATCAAAATCAGATGCAGCAAGTGGTTTCGCTATGCCAATCTTAACTTTACGTCTAAAAGATTTAGGCATTTTAAAAATCACTTTACCGC
>CAYGQW010000097.1:0-10151 GCA_964352175.1 uncultured Halobacteriovorax sp. | reverse complement strand
TTTCTTCTCAATTTGCTGATAATGAGACTTTAATGTCTCTTTTGTTAGCGTAACTTTGCCGCTTGCCCCAAAGCTTACAAGAAGAATCACTAGAAAAGTTTTCATGATTCACTCTCCGGCAATTTGGCATAAATTCCAATAATTTTTCTGTTGCTCGATGTTTCCGATCTAGCCTGATCATCAATATAATCGCTGCCATATTCGCCATTATCAAGCTTAACTTCAATATGGCCAGGTCTTGTGCTGCCTGGTGTATTTTCATAAACAATAATGGAACCAATAGGTGCATCTTCTGGATCAGTCATATTGTATGCATCATGAGTCATCAAATTTTGAAATCCTCTAGATTCAAGTGCAGGTGAAAAATCTGAGGCGTACATGCCACCTGGATAGGCACCAAAGTAACCTGCTTCTAGCATGGCAAATTTAACATACATCAAGCATCGACCTAAAGACTCCTCTGATGTTTTTCTTCCAATAATTTGCCTACGTCTATCTCTACGCTTTAATGATCCTTCCCGTATTGAGCGGACCATCGTTTGAACTTGATCAGATTCCTGATATTGAGTAAGTGATTCATCAAGTACGTTATTACTAATTTCACTAATGACTGCAGCAATATCTCTAGTCTGAGGAGCAATAACATCATCAGTTGAATTATTGCCATTACTTAAACATTCATCACATTGATCGTTTGTGGCAACTGGGGCTGCCGTTTGCACAGGTGTTGGAGTTGAAGTTGGTGCTGAAGTTGATGCTGAAGTTGATGCTGGCTCAGGAGGAGAAGTACTTGCTCTAGTATTTGGCGTTCGCCTTGCAGCTCTAGATTCTCTCTCGTATAGGAAGTCTCCGCTAATACTATATCGACTTCTACGAGGCTCGAAATCCTCAGCGTAGATAATGTCATCACTAGGGCGAGATAGATCATCTGCAAAAGTATTCGCAAACTGTGAAAAAGCAGGAACTAGCGAAGCCCATGGATTAAAGCTTTGTTGTTGCCAATAAGGTGGCAACTGATAAGGAATACTCATTGGTGGATAACTTGTGGGAGTGGCATTAAAATAAAAAGGTGCAACTGAGATTGGCGTCGACATTAAATTTTGCGCGCTTAATCCACCTGAAGCAAGACAGATTAAAATTAATAGTAATGTGCGCAAATATACCACCCGCTCAACCTCTTTAATGAGCTTCAATATAGACCTTATCGGTCAGCTAGCTAAAACAGTTTAGGTTTGTATCTAAGCTAAGTATTTGAAAATATACTATAAAATTCCGCATTGGCTCACACAGCTTTCGTTCGCAAACTGTTCTGGTTCACCTTTACAACCATCAAGCTTATCACCTTTATGTCGTATAACTGAGAGGTCACTGCCAGAAGATCCGGCCAAAACAGTTGAAGTACTTCCGTTTCTAAAATCGTTACAGGCAACCATGGCCTGAATGGCTAAACGTCGCATGAATGGTTCAATTTCTGGATGTTGAACATCTGCTCTAGCTGGGCCTAGGTTACCAAGAGCTCCGCTATGCAAGAATTTGAAATCGAAATCATCTACACCTATATCTCTACAAGTTCCATTCCTCGAGTGCTCCATAATACCAAGTGGATCTTCTCCAATTTCATCAACCATCACGACATGGTTAGCGCCAATATTAATAATATCTCCTGGACCAATTGAAAAATCAGGGCCAATAACAGCAAACTCAAGACAAGAGCCTCCTCTTGCCGTTGCACTATTTAAACCTGAAGTATTAATCATATCAGGACGAAATTGTTGATTAGGAGATAGGTTAAGCCCCATTCTCCTAAGTGCTCCTGTAATAAATCCTGAACAATCGATGGCCGTGACAGGCTGTGAAGTACAATTAATTCCACTTCTACCAGTTCTGCCACATAATGAACGAGACGATTGATCTCTATGTAAATTGATACTTCCATTACTCACTGAAGGTTTTGCTCCATAGCCATAGACTGGTGGCTGAGCATTGACATCAAAACATCCTGCGTTTACGCCAGAATTACTAAGGTATGGATTGAACTGAACATAGCTTGCGACTCTACTTCGATTGATAAGAGAACGAGGGTTACCTGATACTGGACTTGAGTATGATCTAAGGTCATTAGGTACTGTTATATTAGGTGCCTCACAACTTTGATACATAGTAGCTAAAAGAAGCCGAGCTCCACGTACTGAATCATTATTACCTTGAGGGATTGAATAGTTTGCCGCATTACAAGTACCTGTACCTAGAATTGATGTTAGCCCTTGTGATCCAAAAGCCATATTAGAAGTCTGATCCATCAGTCTGATTGCGGCTTCTCGTTGTTGTTCGAGGTAATCTTCAGAAAGATCTTCTTCATTTTCGACAAGACCAATTTGTTGCATGAAGGTCCATGTTCGGTTAGCCAGATTGCTATAGAGCGAAGATTCTTTTTTAGGAGGCTTTATGCCCTCAACAGCATGAACGCCAAAACTAGCAAAGAAGATCAATAATATGATTAGGTATTTCATCACTAATTCCCCTTACCATTTACTTTTGTGTAGCAAGACGATGCAAGATAATAGTTTTGTGGTTTACCCATCATCATTGAGCAGCCTTGTTCTTTATGTATTGAAGCCCCTAGTCTAGTGGCAATAAGCATCGAATCTTCAAAGACTTTTGAGCCAAATTGTTTTGTCGAAGTAATTTGAAAAGTAACTTTATATTGGCCCGTAAATTCTTCAACCAACTCAGATTTTAAAATTTTTAAAGAGGTAAGGTCTACTCCATAATCAAATATTCTTTCTTCGTCACTTGGGGGAAACCAAGCAACTTTAGTGTATTTAAATGGATATTTACTCAGACACTTAGGCTTGGCAGATAAGGACGCCCCAAGCATTTCATGAACAACAGCTTCTTTAAGAACATCTTCTTTATTGACCTTTTCACATTTCTCAAGCGTGTAATCCATTGCAAATGAACTCAACGATATTAATAGTGTGGATAATACAAAAATAGGTTTCATAAATCTCTCAAGACAATAGTCGACTAAAAGTATCGGCAAGTTATAATCAAAGCTTAACCGAAGCCTTTGTATTTAGAAGAATACAGATGAGAAGATAAATAAATCTAGTCAGTTACAAGAAATGTAACTGACCAGAATTTATGGCGATTATTCAACTTTCTTGATGGCCTCTTCGACCATGGCCTGACGAGTTTTTTCATCCATCCATCTTGCTTGTGCATCTTTTGACAAGCGATGAATCGGATCAAAATATGTAAATAATTTTCCAGGTTTAACATTTGGAGCACTCCAAACTGAAATACCATTTTCTTGATCGTAATATTCGTAGCTAGCAATGTGACGTTTACCGCCACCACCAGGAAGGTCACAAACAAATGTTGGAGTATTAAATCCAGCCGTTGTTCCACGAACTGCTTTTTCTAATTCCTCGCCTTCTTTGATCGTCGTTCTAAAATGCTCACAGCCTGGAACCATGTCGTGCATATATACATAATATGGTTGCACATTCATATAGGCTAATTTCCTAGTGAGCATGACCATCTCTTCAACAGAATTATTTACGCCTGCCTGAAGAACTGCTTGGTTTCTAACTATAATCCCATTTTCAAATAATCTATCGCAAGCCTGCTTACTCCAATCTGTGATTTCATGGGTACAAGAAAAGTGAGTGTGCACTACAACTTGCTTGCCCATTTCACGACCAAGTTTATGAAGACCTGTCAGGGCATCAAACCAAGCATCATCTGTAAGAAACTTTTGTGGGTAGATAGCGATACCTTTAGTCGCTATACGAATCCTACGAATATTTGGTATGTGAAGAAGACTCTCCCCTACCTCTGTTAACTGAGCAGCAGTCAGCATTGTGGCATCACCACCAGATAAAACAACATCCTCTACTTGAGGTTGAGTTTTTATATATTCAAAGACGGCTTCCCATTTTTTCTTATTAACTCCATAGGTCTCCTTTTCAACTGACTCCGTCGAGCCACCGATCAGACGTGAACGAGTGCAATAAGAACAATAAACCGGACAAAGCGTTGTTGGTAAGAAGAGAACTTTGTCATGATATCGATGAGTCAACTCCTCAACTGGAGAATCTTCATCTTCTGCTAAAGAATCTTCAGCATAATAAGGATGATCGGGTAGAAACTGACTCCCAAGTGGAAGGAATTGTTTTCGAAGTGGATCGTCTATAGGATTATTCCAATCAATAAGCGCAAAAATATAAGGAGTAATTCTGATATTCATTGGAGTGATATGCTGCCCTTGAATCATATCTTGGTATACTTCTTCAGACAGTAGTGGGCCTAAAATTTTCTTGGCCTGATCAACTTTACGTATTGAATGTTTGAGCTGCCATCTAGCATCAGCAAACTCTTCTCTTGAAACTTCGGCGTATCCTGGAATTGCTCGCCAAAATTCATCATTCTTAAACTGACGATGTTGCTCCATTGTTGGAGCTAAAATACTACTAGGTTTTTCTCTGTTATGAACATTAGTCGGCATGGACTCTCCCAAACTTTTTCCCCAAATTATTACACATTATTATCCCATGATTCGGCTTTTGGGGAGCAGGATTCGGTGTTCCCGATCCCAAGTAATTTCAAACACTTAACTTCTAATCATGTCTTAATGCTACTGGCACTATCATTTTATCAAGCAACTCAAATAAAATATGCACAACGATAGCTAATACACCTGCCGGAATAGCTCCCTGAAGGATCATTTGCTGATCATTTAGAGCAAGTCCAGTGACGATAATTTGACCTAATCCGCCTGCTCCAATAAATGCAGCCAATGTGGCCGTGCCGACATTAATAATTGCTGAAGTTTTAATCCCAGACATTATTGAAGGGCTAGCTAAAGGTAGAAGAATATATCGTAGACGTTGTATACCGTTAAGCCCCATCAATATTGAACTTTCTTTTAATTTTATATCGATAGCTTTAAGCCCAGTATATGTTCCTCTAACGATAGGCAGAAGTGCATAAAGAAATAAAGCGAAAGTAGCAGGTTTAGGGCCAATGCCTAAAAATGGAATCAACAGACAAAGAAGAGCAAGTGATGGAATTGTTTGAATTAATGCATTAGTACCTAAGAGAAACTGACCAAGTAATTTATTTTTAGAAGATAATATCCCAAGTGGAATTCCTATCAATATTGCAAAAAACAAAGAAATCACTACTAGAAATAAATGTTCTTTTGTTCGCTTAAAAATTTTACTCCAATCCCAATTAAAGTTCACTTCTTTGGAAACTTTTCCTTCAAGAAAATATGTAGCCGCCTGAGAAAATGAATAACCTTCTAGTTCTACTAAGGCATTGAGTTTGGTCATTGTTTTATTATCAATTTTGCCTATTAAGTTATCCTCAAAAGACTGCCATGTTAAAGGATGTTTTTCTTTTAAATCACTTTTGCTAAGAATGACTGCCAAATATGAAGGAAAGTAATTTAGATCATCTTCAAGCAGGTTTAATTTATATTTTTCTATTTTTGCATCTGTTGAGTAAACTTCAACTAAATCTACTTTATTTTCAGATAAAGCCTGATAAGCCAAGCTATGTTCCATCGTTTTAATATTCTTTAGATTAAAACCATAATGCAATGAGAGATTCTTTAGACCATCTCTACGTTTTACAAATTCGTGAGAAAAAGCTGCGGGCAGATGACTAAAGCGTTTCAACTCGGAGAGTTTTGAAAAACCTAATTGTGCCATCTTGTTTTTTGTCATTGCAATTGCATATGTGTTGTTAAATCCAAGACTGAGACTAATGCTAAGATTAATAGCCTCTAATTCTTCAGTTAGAGACTTCCAATCATTTAGTTGATTATTTTTTAGAATCGCTTCGCTAATGGTTCCGGTGTATTCAGGATACAAATCTATTTCACTTTTTTGTAAAGCTTGGAAGGTAATCCCTGTTCCACCAAGTCCAAACTTTTTAATAACTTCAGCTTCACCTACTTTAGTAGCTAACTGAGACATTATTTCTGCGAGAATATAACTCTCCGTAAAATTTTTAGAACCAATGGTTAGTGTTTTTGAAAAAAGTGGTAAATGATAGAAGCAAATTATCAAAAATAAAACTTTCACAAGACATCCCTTTGATTAGGAGTTTGTGCTCTGACAAAATCTCGTACAAAATCATTTTTTGGTTTTTCTAACAAGTCTATATAACGTCCTTGTTGAACAATACGTCCTTTATCAAGCAAAGAGATCCTATCTCCTAAATAAGACGCAACATTGAGATCGTGCGTAACTAAAACGACTGTTTTTTCTAATTTATTAAAGAGTTTTTTTAGATGAATTTGAAGATTCATTCGTACAACAGGATCAAGTGCAGACAAGGGCTCATCCAATAAAATTATTGGTTGATTAAGAATGAGCCCCCTGATGAGTGCCACTCTTTGCCTTTGTCCACCTGAAAGTTCATGGGGAAATCGTTTAAGTTGCTGTTGTGTTAATTCAACCGAACGAGCAAAATTATTTAATCTTTCTTTAGCAACATTCATATCTGCTCTTCGAACTTTAATAGGCAATAGTATATTATCGATGGCATTTAGGTGAGGCATGAGTCCACCTTCCTGAATAACATATCCTACTCTATTTGAAATTTCATAGGGACTTAGTTTCGAAACATCATCTCCATTTAAACTCACCTCACCTGCATCAACTGCACATAAACCGGCCATCATCCTAAGAAGTGTTGTTTTGCCGCAACCACTTGAACCCAACAAAATATGAGTCTCACCTAAAGGGATATTCAAAGACATATTTGGAATAACTTTGGTAGGACCAAAGCTCTTTTGAACTTCATGAATTTTAATCATAATTCATTATTAACTGCGAAAGTTTATATGTCTTTGCGGCAAGCTTCACCACCTAAGACAAATCATTGGCAATCGGCTCCTGCTATCCTTAAAATAGAGATATCTTTAGGAGTTCAAATGTTTATTATCCGATCTTTTTTATTTTTTGTAATCACCATTACCAATGTCTTTGCAATCGAATACGATTATCGTTTTTCACTTGGCTCAAATATTACCTATATTGAAAGTCCAACACAGCAAGCGAGAAGTTTTGGTATTTCACCTAGTGTCATCATTGATTTAAAAATTAGCGAAGAGTTCAAGTTTTTTAGTCAATCATCTGCATTACTTGAGACTGGCTCACATAAAGGGACTTTATTGGATGAATTTAAACCTGCCCAACAAGTAGTTTTAAACTATGCGTTCTTTGATTACTCGCCATGGAAAATGACACATTTTAATCTTGGTGCTCTACCAATGTCTAAATGGACTCCAGAAATCCATATAAGTGCAACAAGGTTTTTTGGTATCTCTTTTGTTCAAGCCTTTCCACTTTGGTCACAAGCTTCTTTGACCTTCAAAACATTGGGGGCAATTCCTTCGAATCAAGAGTTAACTAATCGCTTGGGAGGTGTATCAGAAGGCACTCCAAGTTATTGGCAAAGTGGAGTTGCCCTAGACTTACCCGGCGATATTTTAGGTATTAATATACAAGGCTATCTGTGGGGATATAGCGACGTTAATGGAAATGTTGCTTTTCAAAGTGGTTTCATGGGAAACCAAACAGTCGGAATTGGAAGCGCGAATACAAATTTAGCTTATAGCTTTAGAGGTTATGCTGGAAGAGTGAATCTAAAAGGATTAGTAGGTTCGTTTAACTGGGCAATAGGTGGTGACTATATTTTTAACGATGGTGCACCCGACGAAAGAAATCAAGCAATTCAATCAAATTTAATTATAGGTTTAGATAAACACCAAAGTTCTATATCTTGGTTTGATATTCAATCTGATGCTGTCATTGGTTATTACAACTCTGCCCTATATGGTCATACCAATCGAACCGGATTCGCTCTAAAGCAAGAATATAATTTTGATAAGCAGTCGAGTTTTGGAATTGAACTTGTAAGAGCTAAAATCAAAAAAACTACACTACTACAATCGGATCAAGATGCTGTCAGTATTTGGTGGAAAGTAGATTTTCTTTAGCTGGAGGAGTATACCTGCTTGGAAGAAGCAAAGATGACTCTACTGCAATGCGACGACCCTAATCACTGGATTTCATTAAGATAGACTTATGGAAAAAGATCTCTCAACCATATCAGTAACTTTTAGAAAAGATGAAAATTCATGCGAGCTACGTCGCCTAACCTCAGCTGTTAGCTTTATTAAAGGTCAAACCATAGAAGATATTGCCTTCGGGTTAGGTATCGCACACGCACGAGATAGATCATTACAAATGGAGCTAGCAAGACTAGCTGGCCAAGGAAGACTAAGCGAATGTCTTAAATGTGATGATGAAACTGAAGCTATCGATATTTTCATGCGCGAAGTTGGCCTTTCATACGAAGCCAAAAAAGAAGTCTCACAAATTAATAGTAGAGTTTTATCTTATCTACAATCATATTCTAACGGAGTTAATTATGTTTGGGAAAATGAGAAGACTCCTTGGGAATTTAAGTTAGCTAGGCATAAGCTAGAAAAATGGAAACCAGAACATACTCTTCTAACTGTAAAACTTATGTCTTATATTGGACTTGCACAAACACAAGAAGACATCGAAAGGTTGATTATTCAATCTGTGCAAGATGGAATCGATATAAATAAACTTAAAGATTTATTCCATCCTTATCTAGAAGAGCTTAATGTAGGTATTATAGAAAAGATAAAAAGTTTGAAATATCTAAGACAAAGACTTCCAATAGAAATTAAAACTTTAAGTTATTTACCAAAACTCTTAGCTAGTAATAATTGGGTGATAGCTCCTTCAAAAGCCAAAAAAAGACAGTCCATCATGTGTAGTGACCCTCATTTGGAAGTTAATCGCTTACCTGCAGTATGGTACGAAGCAAGTGCTGCTATAAAAGGTAATGAGATGGCAGGCATAACAATGCCTGGTGTGCCTGGTTTTCTAATGGGTCGAAGTAAGCACCTAAGTTTTAGCTTTACCTATGGGTTTATGGACATGATTGATTTTTTTATTGAAGAAATTAAAGATGGAAAATCGATTAGTGAAAATGGCCCTAGAGAACTCAATAAACGGACCGAAACAATTAAGCGAAAAGGTAAAACACCCCTTCTTCATCCAATATATGAGACACAAATCGGGATCATTGAAATTCCGGCAAAAGCGAAAATTGATGATGGACTATACCTCTCACGAGCATGGACGAATCATAGAGGAGGAATGGGTGAGACAGTCGAGTCAATAATGAATATTCAAGAGGCAAAAGATATTGATGAATTTACAAATTATGCCGCTAATATAGCTATCTCTGCCAATTGGCTTGTCGCTGATAATCTAGGACAAATTGCTTATCAACAATCAGGTACTGCGCCAAAACGAAAAGGACATGGTTTAGTTCCACTCGAAGCATGGAAAAAAGAAAATCTATGGAAAGGTTTTATTCCTCCAAGCGAGCTTGAAACTTCTAAAAACCCTAGCGAAGGATATTTATCAACTGCAAACAATGAAATCATCAATACAAAATGTAAATCACAGTTGATCAATTTACCAATGGGTCCTTATCGTAATGATCGGATTAAAGATGTCCTAAGTGGACTAAATGATATCGACATAGAATCAATGAAAACTTTGCAAAATGACCTTTATTCTTTGCAGGCAGAGCAATTCTTAGAAATATTAGAAGGCGAATTTCCTGAAACACCACTAGGGCAAACTTTAAAGTCATGGGACTACTGTTATTCTGTAGAAAGTATAGAGGCCACTTTATTTGAGGCATTTTACAAAAATCTTCTCCTTGAGTCTTTTGGGGATAATTTTTTTGGTGCAAGCACTCTAAAGTATATTCTTAATGAGACCTCCACCATTACTGATTACTACTATCTCTTTGACAGAATTCTCCTTTCACAAGATGACGACGTTCTGGAGTTATGGTTTGGTGGATATGAAAAAAGAAAAGAAATGTTTCAAAAGTGTTTATCAATAACATTATCAAAATCTAATTCCTATCAGTTATTACCCTGGGGACAAGTCAATACGATTTCAATGAACAACCTTTTTTTTCAGGGAAAAATTCCCCAATTTTTTGGCTTTGACCAAAGTCCAATTGGCCTTCCTGGTGGCAGAGCAACAATCGTACAAGGTGCCGATTATAAAGCC
>CAYGQW010000096.1:0-10203 GCA_964352175.1 uncultured Halobacteriovorax sp. | reverse complement strand
TCTAAGTTTTTTGAGATTCTGTCTTGGTTACTTCTGTGTTGTCGACACTGTAGATTGAAGAAATGGCTTCGTTGGTAATGTTATAGGAGTTAATCCCTATACTTCGAGTGCGGCCGTGAAGTGGCACACAACCTCAAATGGCTACAGCACCAATAGCCGCTCAACTGTAAAGATTAAAGATCTAAGTATTGGCTTAGGTTGCGTAAATGGTTTGTGTATTGACGATAGTGTAGCTTCAGATAATGGCTTTGTTGGTAGAGTTATAGGCGTTAATCCACATACTTCAAGTGCGGCCGTGAGGTGGCACACAACTTCAAACGGTTACAGTACCAATAGTCGATCAACTTTTAACATCGATGAATTATATATTGAAAAGTACTGTGCTGCGTATGGTGCAAGTGCACATCAACGTAGTGTGGGTATCTCAATACAACTCAGGGGTATGTTTATAGATCTAGATTTCAGACTAAGGTTTGCGAGAAAACACTAAATCTAGAATTCTAACTGCCTTTGATACTATTTTTTTAACAACGGTGTTTCAAATAATATTTGTCACCAAACATTCCTTAAGGAGGAAATATGAAAGAGTTTATGTCACTAGTTTTATCGGTTGCTCTGCTTAGCCTGTCTACGGTTTCACATGCCAAAGACCTAACTCAATCTTCTGTTGATACTCAAATTGCTCAAACGGCAGTTGAACTAGAAAAAGTGAAGCAGATGTCAGGCCTGGAGTTTGAAGTCTATATGAAAACTCAGGCCAACAAACTTGAAGAAGCTGGATATTCTGAGCAAGCTTCAACGTTGAGACTGTATGCTGATCAAAATATTAAAACTGAGTTTGAAGGTGTTATTGAAGACAATCTAAATGATCGTGCATCAAATGGACTTCTACTTGGTGTTGCTATCGTTGGATGTGCTTCTATAGTCATGTGTCCAATATTGATTTTCTTGGCTATCTGTACTTTTGCTGAACTTGAACCAGCATCAGATATTTAGATTGACCAAAACTCAAGGTGAACAGAAGAGGGCTCCAGTAATGGGGCCCTTTCTTATTTCTATTTATAATCAGATAGTTAGGAGACCAATGCATCGCATAATAAATACATGCTTTACCAACTCCTACAAATTTCCCAGTAAGATGAGCCCATGGATACAAAACCTAAGGATAAGATAATTACCATCGTTAAAAACGAATGGGATAAGCGTAAGGAGCGCAATGCTTCTTATTCTTTACGTGCCTTAGCCAGAGACTTAGGAACTTCACCAACAAGTCTATCTCTGTTTTTTAAAGGCAATCGTCCGTTAACGTTAGATAATGCCTTAGACTGGGCATCAAAACTTAGTCTAGATACAGATACTCGTAAGTCTTTTCTAGAAGCGATAACACTTGAAAATCATCTGCGTCTTGATCCAACCGAAAAACAGGCAAAGAAGCTCGAAGATAAATTACAATATGTTCAACTTAAACTGGATCAATTTGCAATCATAAGTGATTGGCATCATCTTGGTATTCTAAATTTGTCACTTCTTAGTAGATTTAAAAGTAATAAAAAATGGATCTCTAAAGAGTTGGGTATTTCTTTAAAGCAATGTAACGAAGCAATTGATCGCCTTGTTCGACTTGGGTTGATGGAAGAGGTTGATGGAAATTTTGTTCGTACAGTACAAAACCTAGAAACTCCCTCAGATATCCCGTCACTTGCTATTAGAAATTTTCATCGCCAAAACATCAATCGCGCTCTCGATTCAATTGATGAAACTGATATTGAAGAACGAGACATTACGTCCATAATGATGCCTCTTGATAAAGAAAAATTAGAAGAAGCAAAAAAACGAATAAGAAATTTCAGAAAAGAACTATCGTCTTTTTTGAAGGACGGCAGCAAAGGCGAGAGAGTTTATAGTTTAAACATTCAACTTTTTCCCCAAGATAGGGGATTATAGAATGAAGATTTACTTAATACTTTTAATCTTTTTATCTTCTAGTCTTTCATTCGCAAATGAAAGCATTGAGCAACTGCGAAAAGAAAGAATTAAAACATATTTTATGGATCAGGCATTACAGGTTATCAATGAGATCGGATCACAACTAGAAGAAAATCTAGGTGAACTGAACCATGGTGATTTAAACAAAGTTCTTACAAATGCTAATATTTCAATTTCAAATCAAGAATTAATCGACAATACCGGTTCACTCGTAGACGCCATTGGTGTTCCGGGAAGTGTTACTTTATCTTTCGAAAGATGGTCTAACTTTATAAAAGAAGGACGTGATGTAAGGCTACTGGTACTTCACGAAGTTCTACGTATGGCCCAAATTGATGATGATAATTATGTTGTTTCATTTTTGTATCTGCCTATCCTTTCACCACCTGCAGCCCAATTACGCCCATACTGTAATTTGCGTTTTTCTTTAACAACCAAAAAAGAGGAAACGAAACGAGTAAAAGCAGTCGGCTTTGGAGCTCCTGCGGAGTCAAACGGTAGTATCTTTTTTGCTACTGGCGCAGCTGCTGAGAACCTGAGAGCGAATGGTTTTAATGTGAGCAACAACCCAATGAAAGAAGCTAATGACAACGCCTTAAAAGACCTTCAGGAGAAATGTGAAGCTAAAGGTTATAGCGATGGCATTCGTAATGTCAGTGGTTATTCCTCGTACGAGAATAGAAATACAAATGGCTTTAGTCGTAGCGAAGTAAAAGTTTCTTTAAAGGGAACATGTTACAGATTTAAAGCTGTACGTCGAAAACGTAAAGATCAACAAAATGAAATTTGTAAGAAGGTTTCACTTTGTCGAGAATTTCATCGTCATGCTAATACCGTTTCACTATCAAGCGACGATGAAGAAGAATTAGATAAATTAGAAAGCGACTGGAGATGCCAATGAGCACCTATTTTATATCTATACTATTTTTCATTTTGTCACTTGCGAATGTTTCGTTAGCACAAGAAAAAGAGAAGTCGCTCGAAGATATTACGAATATCCCTAATATCGATATTGTTGTGCATTTTTCAAATAAGCCGAAAGCACCAACTGTGAATCAGAATTATTTTAATTTAGAAAACATTCGCTTTCAAAATATGAACGAAAAGCCCGAAGATTTTGCAAAACGCTTAAAAGAAAAACTTGAACAAGCCGAGGGCGGTGATGATGTGGGAAATGGGGGAGATAACCTGCGCCAATATTTCCTTAAAGTTGCTCAAGGTATTTTACAGCAAATTCCTGATCAGTCTTTAGTCAGTGAGATCAAGCCTGTTCTTGATATCAATCGCATTATAGCTGTAAAGAATCTTCAAAGTGAAATATCAGGTGAATTAGTTTCCTTTAAAGCTCTAGCGTCTGAAGGATATATTTTTTTAGATAGTGATGCATGGGATGAAGATAATGGATTATTATCAGGTCAACTTGATCCACGTTTTGAAATCTTAAGACTTATCTACCAAGCTGCTCAAATTAACATTTCCGAAGAAGATATCATCATCCAGTATTCAAATTTTGAAATCTTTAGATCACCTGTAGATGATCAACCCGAACATGTGGCACCCTGGTGTTCTGTCATCATAGATACATCAATTATTGAAAAAACTGCTGTTACTTTTAAAGAAGTGCACGATAGCGATGAGAATACTGCAAGAATCAGAGCTCTAAATAGCTGCAACCATCTTGGTCTTTTTGAATGTCGTGTAAAAGAGACTGTACTTAAGGGCTTTTTAAGTAATCAAAAATATCATGTAACAGTTCAGGGTATGCGTTATAACTACCATGAAATGAATAGCTCCCAGATAAGACAAGCAACTTGTAATAAATTACAGCGCTGTGAAGTTTTGCATGAACTTGCTCCTGTGGGACAGATCTCACCAGGTGGATCATTTGAGCTTATGCAAAAGATTGAAGGGGCTTGTAATTAAGATTTCATCAATTTCAATTTAATTAAGGAAATTTTTTAACGCCCGAATATACTCCGCATAAGCTTCAATTTGTGGCAGATGACCGATAGCCTTTAGGTGCACGATTTCACATTTTTGGATTTTATTGCAGGTTTTTTGTCCTAATAAATCGTATCTTCCTAATTTTTTCGCTACTTCTTTAGAAACTAGGTTTTTGCCAATGGCGGTACGATCTCTTTCTCCAATAATAAGCAGGGTAGGCATAGTTAAAAGATCAAACTCATATAAGACGGGCTGTGTGAAAACCATCTCGTAAGTCAGGGCCGAGATTAGGGCCATTTTCTCTTTGTCTGGACCTTGAACCCAACCAATCAGATGAGCTGCTACTGCTTCATATTCCGGTTTCCATTGACCGTCGTAATATGATGCTTGCTGATAAGCTATAACCGATTCTCGCGTTTGTTTAAGTTCTGCTTGTAATCTTTTATCAATTGAAACGTAGGGAACAACACGCTTCCAATCCTCAAGTCCTATGGGATTCACTAGAGATAGCTTTGTTACACGTTTTGGAAACATTATGGAAAATCGAGTGGCAAGCATACCTCCCATGGAATGACCTACAAGACTTACCTTATCAATATTGAGTGAATCCAATAACGCTGCAGTATTAGAGGCCAATGCGTGAAAGGAATACTGATAATCGGTAGGTTTGTCAGATTTTCCAAAACCAAGCTGATCAGGGATAATGACTCTTAATCCAGCTTTAGATAGATCTTCAGCAGTCTTATGCCAGTAAGCTCCATTAAAGTTCTTACCATGAAATAACACAACAACGCCTTTAGGTCGATTTTTGGCCGCAACATCCATATAGGCCATTTTGCTATTTTGAACATCAAAATATTGAACTTTATAGGGGTAGTTCAATTCTCTTAAATCTTCCGAAAATGACAAGCTTTGATCAAAGGGACTCAGCGAAGAACAAGCTAATAAAAGAAATAAAATTGGTAAAAACAAGCGCATGAATCGTCCTTGAAGATATTAGAATAAAGCTAAGATAGTAACGTTATGAAGAAGCTCAACCAAGTCAGGTTTAAGTTAAAAATCGAAGGGAAGTGAGAGTGATTTTAAAAAAGCTAGAACTTACCCCACATAAATACCCTTATGTGGGGTAGACTCAGGGGAGGCTTTTTACAGCTATCTGAGCCCGATTTAAGCTATATTGGTCTTTAGTACCAGAACTGACAGCGAAGATTTCTTGAGTTCAAGTTACGGCTTCTAAGTTCACCACGATATGAACGACCCCATTGAGGCTTAAGATCTGGCCATGTATCAAGAACAAATTCTGTTCCAAATGAACCCATATATCTATACTCATATTGACCGAAATTTCCACGAAGATTCATGAATGATCTCTCAACCAAGTTACGATCTACATATAGCTCCGCATTTGCCGTACGTAGACCACGACTAAAGCCAAAGTCCAGATTGAGCTCAACACGATCTACGAATGATTCACAACGAAGCTCACGTAATGCCTGAGCCTGCACCAAGCCAGATACTGCTAATAATCCAATAATAAGAAATGTTTTCATTTTAAAACTCCCTGTAAAAGGTTCAAAAACTATAGAATATTAATAGGTTATAGCTAAACCCCATCAATTGACAACAAATGCCCCAGTAAGATTTACAAAGCAGCTGATAAGGCCAATGCAACGTGTTAAGATGCCGCCATAATCAGGAGATTGTGAATGAAAAAGCTAGTTTTTGGTCTTATATTAGCCGCTTGGGCCCTTATTAATTTGGCTCAGGCCAAGATGGTAGAAAAACCAGAGCTAAATTTTTCGATCAATTATGCTGAGTTGAATAAGGGTGACATTCACTACTCTTTTTCACTTATGGATGCCAGCAGACTCCCTAACGATATTGCTGCTGTCGATACCTTAGGAATCACACAAATCCCTGGTTCCAAGATTCTTTATAATAAAGTCGCTTATATTATCAAAAAACCGGTGCAGTTTTTTAACTATCAACAAGTCTCAAATTTTAACGAAATTAAACGACTCATGCCTCATGCAACTGTGAAGAAACTCTCCGAAAGAAGTTTTAAAGTTAGCACTCGAGGCTTATTTGGTTACAGCTACCAATTAGATATGGAATATGATTCTGAAATAGTAAGTACCGCTAATGATTCGGCCGTAATCGAAGCAATTGATCGAGCTAAAAGACTAGACGGAACTCTGGGGCAAGCAGACTCTACAATCTTTCGTCGTATTCATAAATTTTCAAAATATACGAACGCGGGAATTAGCTTAACTCGCCATTATGATCTAGATGGAGAAGCAACCTTAGTCATAACAACGAATATCAGTGCTGTTAAATCAATGTTCGCTATCGAAAGTATTATTAAGCCTTCATTTACCAAAGAAACAGAAACAATGGTTAATCTAACTAATGCAAAATAAAACTATAACTCAATTCTTTAAAATTTAGCCACTTAGCATTTAAAAGCTTTTCGCTCAAGTATTCAGCTAAACATGCCGAAAAGATATCATGTTTATCTTTGCCACTCTTATTATTACGACAATCGCAACTAGCTTTATCTGCGCACTGGTCGAAACAACTTTGATCAATATCTCGCCTTCATTTTTACGTAGAATTCATAAAAGTAATCCAACACTCTCAGCTAAACTAAAAGAATTAAATAATCAATTTGAACACAACCAATCTGCACTTGCCGGCGTAAGTACTTTATTAATTGTCTTCGGTTCGGCCCTTATTGGTGTTCAAGTTTCGGATATCTACGGAAGTACAGCTGTACCGATGGCTGCGTTTGTCTCAGCGATTACGATGGTAGCCTTAACTCAAGTTTTACCTAGAGCGATTGCAAATCATTATTGGCAAAACTTATGTCAGTTTACAGTCAATGTGTTACCGGCAATCAAACTTTTCGCAGCACCGTTTAGCTTAATGTCTAAGATTGTTCAAAAATTTGGACTTACTCGCTATCAAGAACCTGTAATCCGCTCTGAAATTGAAACAATCACCGAGCAAGGCTTTAAAGATGGTGCCATCGAAGCCAGTGAATATAATCTTCTCAACAATGTTCTAGAGTTTAAACGCTGGCGTCTAGTCGATATCATGACTAAAAGAGGTGATCTTTGCTCACTTGATCCAGATCTTACAATCGCTGAAGCCCACGAAATTATCAAAAAATCACCTAATAATAAATTTCCACTTTTTGGTGACGATCATAATGAAACAGTTGGCTACGTTAAGCGCTCCGACCTGGCCGAAGCTATACTTAATAATTATGGCAAACAATCTGTTCGAAAGCTTGCTCGTAAAATCTTAACCGTTCCACATAATATGCGAGCCAGAAAATTACTAACAAAATTTAGAACTAGAGATTGTGAAATCGCCTTAATCGTTGACGATTATGCTGAAGTCATCGGCATGGTCGCACAAGAAGATATGCTTGAAACTTTACTCGATCAAAATCAATTAAATAGGAGTGCTGCATGAGAAAATTTACAGCTATTTGTATGTTAGGATTACTCGCTCTTTTTCAATCTTGTTCATCAACAGGTCGCTCTGTTGCTCAAGAGAAGAAGAATAACTTAGAAGAAAAGAAACATCACTACCCTGCTCTTAGATCAGGTGATCGCTATTAATCCCCTATTGCCAGCAATGAGTGGCATGGTCGGAATGATAACACCCTAGAATTATGTCAATCCTGGGGTTTATGTCATAATAACACTATGAAAATAGGCACGTTTCTCACATTGATAAGCCTTGCTATTAGCATGAACATTATGGCCATGGGTCAAGATGGCGCAATAGCAGGCTCGCCTGGGACAGTGTCAGGTCAAGCCAATCCAGAGACTCTGCAAGCTGTGATTGAAGCTAACCCTCAATTGCAAACGCAGCTCAATCTTTGCTATGACGCTTATAAACCAAATGAGAGCGATACAGTTCCTGTCTCTACCTGCTTGTGGAATAGCCTTGATGATAATGAAAAAAACCTAGTAAGAACTCAAATTGAGCAAGCTCAAGAAGCACAAGCTAATAACAATCCAACAGAAGGATCGAGAATTAGTAATACTCTAAATGGAGTTGATATCAATAGTGTCGCTGCTAGTCCGGAAGATAGTCTCGAGCGACAAGCTTTGAAAAAACTTGGAGATTTTTATCAAACTCGTCTTGATGAAGCTTTTAAAACTACAGATGATCGACTTAACATCACCGATCAGAGCGTCTACTTTCAGTTGGCCAAGACTCAAATTGGAAAAAACATTCTTTCAGCCTGGAGTTCAGTATGTATCGATGCAGGTTTTGTTGGTGATAAGTTAGTTATTTTCAAAAGTGGAACAGACAGACAAAAAGCTGTTAGAAAAGAAAATATAAATGCATTACAAACGACTGTCGGTGATCAAGATGGAACTGCAGGGAAAAAACTAACGAGTGGTTTTTTCAACTGTGTACCTCAGTTGATCATGGTTTGCCGTGAGCAAAAAGGAACTTTTACACCCTCTGCAAACCCAAATACACAGACCGAAGATGCCAATAGCATAAGTACCGATAATAACAGTCAACCCGTAGAAATCGATTATAAAAACTATTCGATTCCAGATGATAGTCCGATTTTATCTATTACAAGAAAAAATGTTAAAGACGAAAATGGAGTGAATATAACCACTGGGCAGTCAACAGAGAGTCTTAAAAAAGAAAGCCAACAGCGCGCCTGCGAAATTACCGCTTTTGTTGATGGACTGAGAAGACAACTCAAAGCGACAGAAAGAGTAGCAGAAATTTTAAACACTAACGAAAACATTAAATCAAATGCCAGAATACAGACAGAAAAAACAGGTCGCATAATGGGAGATGTAGACTTCGATCGCTTAACTACTGTCACTTCCGGTGATGTTGTTGCAGAAGGAAGCTATTACAAAGAAATTCAAGCGCAACAACAACGCTTACAAGATTGCAAAGAAAACGCACAAGATGAACAATGTGCAAGCCTTGTAGCCGATACTGATGAAGAAAAAGAACGTATTAGAAATTCTGGTGTCGCCTTTATGCTCGAAACCGAAGTCATCAAAGAAAAAATATCTGAAGACAATCTTGAAAGTTTATCACCAGACGAGCAAAAATTAATTCTAAGAAGACTCGATCCTTCTGCAAATCTAGAAACAGGTGTTAAAGAACAAATTGAGCGGTTAAGAGAATCGTTTACGAATGAAAGAGATGCCTTAGTTAGAAGCCTATCATCTCGAGTTCAAGAGCTAGAAGAAAATGATCCGGACCAACTCCAAAACAGAACAACATCTGCTGTCGACAAACTATCTGACAGAGGAAATGACTATGTGCAACTCATGCATTTTAATAATGTAATCTCTGGTTATCTTACTCTAGAGAACGGACAAACAAACGTACGTGTCTTAGATTTAGAGTTAGAAAATGTTGCAAACCTAGAGGGAGCCGCTGCAATGGGCGACCAAGCCATAAACTTTAATGCTAATTATGCTGATAGCCTTAGAGAAAGTGTAAGAGATAATAACCAAGGGTTACAACTTGGCGCAGAAGAAACTGAAACTAGACCTGTCGACCTATCATCCGATAAAGTTGATCAGTTTTTTGACTATCAAATTGATCCATAAGTTAACTACTAATATCTATCCAATACCCGTTAAATTTCTGATATAATTTCGGTGCTTAAACATCTAAGGAGCATCTGTGAATTACTTTAGCGATGAAAAAGAATGGCAATGGCTATTTCGCCACGGCATTGATTGGGACACCATCATCCCTCTCTATTACAAGTCATTTCCGACAGAAGATGGACTCAACTCCAAGGAAGAAGCTCTACAATTTTTTGAAGAACTAATGTCAAGCACAGGTGAATGGTGTGGAACATCAGTCAATGATCGCGCCGCTAAACTTGATGATGAAGGAGCCGGCAAAGTTGTAGATGGAAAAACTATCCCAAGTGAATCCCTTGCAGCCCTTTACCAAGAAGCTAAAGAGTTACAACTTTATGGCATTAGTCTTCCTACAAAACATGGTGGTATGGGAGTCCCAGCTTCACTTCATATGGTCGTCTTAGGACAACTTTCTCGAGCCTGCGTAGCTTCCTCAACTCAACTCGCCTTCTTTACCTCAATTGGCGAAATGATCCACCGTTTATGCGATGATGAAACTGCTGATCGCTTAGTTCCAAAGATTGTCTCTGGAGAGTTAAGCGGCTCTATGTGTTTAACTGAACCTGGCTGCGGTTCTGATCTTGGTCTTATTAGAACATCTGCTACTCCACAAGAT
>CAYGQW010000095.1:0-10208 GCA_964352175.1 uncultured Halobacteriovorax sp. | reverse complement strand
CTCTAAGGCGCACCAGTCACCGTCGCTAACTTCGTTGACAAGGTTAAGCTCTGGAAACTGATTGATAAAAGCTTCTTTATGCTCGTTTAGTAAACCCGAAACTATAAGTGTCGATTGTTTATGTAAACTTTCAAGCAAGCTGACTTTTTCTTTAATTAATATCTCTAAAAGAATATTGGCAAAAACTAAATCGTACTTTTTATCTGGAGTGAAATCGCTTCTAATAATTATTTTTTTATTATCTATAGCTAGATTATTTTCCTCTAAATTTTGCTTCGTATTTTCTAGGGCGGATTGATCGATGTCCATATAGTCGACATCGCATTTATATTTAAGCTTTGCCGCTATACCTAAAATACCCGAGCCACAACCAAAGTCTAAGACACTTTTGTTATTGTACTTCTTGTTTTCGAAAAGCTTTAGGCACAAAGAGGTTGTTTCATGACGGCCGGTTCCAAAACCTTGACCAGGATAAAGGTATAAGGGAGTCACTTCTTTAGGCACAGATATTTTCTCTCGGTGCCATGATGGAATTACCCAAAGTTCATTTGAAATCTCAACAGTCTCATATCCTTCTCTCCACTTTTCATTCCAGTCCTGCTCATCATGCTGAGATAATTCAGACTTAATACCGTTCTCACTTAAAAGAGATTGGGCATTTTGAGCACGACCTTGTGCATCTTCATTGTGGAAATAAACCAAATATCGATTACTCTCTAATTGTGACTCTATAAGCGCAATCGTATTTTCATCGACGTCACCACCAGAAAAGGCTTTTTCACCAAGGAGCCTATCTACCTCTTCTTCATCAATGGCATACTCTTGAACACCGTCGTGGGCTAGTTCACTTAGGAGTGCATGGTCTGCATCATCTAAAACAACCTTTAGGGTGTAGTATTTTACTTGTGACAATCGTGCTCCAACGTTTCAAAGGCTAAGAAATTACCCGTTGGATAGAGTTCTAGCTTTTTTATGCAGTCTCTTGCCAGCCAAATAATCTTTGGATGCCATAGGCTTATATATGCCTCACTTTCAATCAATCTTTTATAAGCTTTTTTGTAAAGTTCCAATGCTTTTTCTTCACTTGGTGCAGCTAGTGCTTGATTATAAGTCTTATCAAAGAGCTCATCTTCATAAAAACCTCTGTTAGCCCCTCCCGGGGGTATACTCGACCTTAAAAAGGTAAAGCCCATTTGGTCTGGCCCTACAAATCCAATCCACTGACCTAAGGCAAGATCATAGTTACCAAGTTTTAAGTCTCGATAAAATGATCCCCACTCTAGAGACTGGATACTTAGATCTATTCCAAAATCTTTCCAATAAGGCGCAATAGCTTTAGCCAACTCGATGATATGTTTTTTATTAGAGACTTTTAGGGTGAATTTTAGAACTCGTTCCCCTTTAATCCACTTTCCTTTTACTTTGGTATATCCTTCTTTTTTTAATAGCTGTTCGGCTTTAGCTGTATCAAATTCAACCGGTTTGTCAGCCAAGTTTAAATCCACAAATGCCTTTGAGAACATGCCTTGAGATAAAGCTACCGTGCCTTTCATTTTATACTTTGCCAGTAGAGCTCTTGGAATTAAGTGAGACAAAGCTCGTCTTACATTTCTATGTTTTAAGTCTGGATGCTTATGTTGTGGACTGATGTAAACGTAATTTGATCCTTCTTTTTCGAACTGTATGATCTTGTCTTGCTGACTTAGCCAAAAAGATTTTCGTGGAGATATTGTCGTCGCGATTAGTTCAATTTCATTGTTAAGAATTTTTAGTGCGGCAGTTGTTTCATCGCCGACGACTTTAAAGTTAATCGTTAGTTTATTATTGCTGATAATGATTTCATTCTCAGTCTTGTTAATTACCGAATAGTCACCAGCTGGAATTCTTTTATCTCCCCTCCATTTTTCTATTTTTAAAAGAGATAAGTTCGTGAGGTTTTCTGGCCTATAGTCTTCAAAAAATAGATCTACAACTTGAGGGCCATACTCTTTCGCCTCAATGAGGTTTTGAAAAAGTGCGGGAATAGGTGCATCGCTTTTTGATTTTAATCTTTTAACACTCTCTACTATATCTGTGACTTTCACTAATGATTGATCTTGAAACAATAGGTTATTTTTTATCCAAAACCTTATTCGATGCTTTCCACTTTCTAATTTAGTACTTTCAAACTCTAAACAGGCTCTACAAATCGTTTGCATATCTATAGATGCATCAACTAGAGATAAGTGGATGAGTCTGTTTATATCTTGTGAGTTTGCATCAGTTGCATAATAGGGATCAAGATTATTTGGCGATGAACCAATTGCTACATTTAACTCACTGGCACTTGCAACTCGGAGCAGCATTGCCATTGCCAGCCAAATAACGGATTTATAATTTACACTGCTAATAGTCTACTCCTTGGGCGTCGTACTATTCTATGATATGACCTATAAAAGCTCAAAGGGGTACGCCTTGTATATGATTGGAATTGCCGGAGGCTCTGGGTCCGGAAAAACAACTTTTACCGAAAAGATTCAATCACGCTTAAGCACTAATGTAAGTGTCCTTCATATGGACTCATACTATTTACCCTCTCCCCCAGAACATCTTTGCACTAAGTCTTCTAAACCTAACTTTGACCATCCTGATGCATTTGACTGGGATCTCCTTAAATTGCATTTATCTCAACTTAAGTCAGGTCAAAGCATTGATTCTCCAGTCTACGATTTCAAAAATAATTCACGCACAAGTGAATCAGAAAAAGTTGAGGCAACACCTGTTGTTTTATTCGAAGGAATCTTTAGCTTATATGACCCTGCCATTAGAGAGTTACTAGAAATTATGTGCTTTTTGCACGTTGATGCAGACATAAGGTTTACAAGAAGACTTCATCGAGATGTTCAAGAACGTGGCAGATCTATGGATAGTGTCATTGCTCAGTACTATGAAACCGTAAGACCCATGTATATGAAGTTTCTAGATCCACAAAAGCAATATGCAGACTTTATCGTTGGTGAAGAAACAGATATAGCTGCATCTATTTTAGCCGCAAAAATTAACGAGCTTCTAAAGTATAATGGTGAGCATAACCTAAGCGCTGTTGGACTAGAGCGCTGTGGAATTGATCAACAAGAAGACCTTCATGGCTCGTAAAAAAACGCCACTCCTTGAAGTAAGACCCTTTGGAGGACTTAAGCAGATCGGCTCCAATATGGTCGAGTTTAAAAGCGAGCTAACTCACATCATTCTTGACTGTGGAATTCTTTTTCCCGACGATGATAGTTTCGACATCAATTATCTCATTCCTGATTATTCCGACCTAGATGAACCAGAGGCCTTGATCATTAGTCATGGCCATGAAGATCACATTGGAGCAATCGTTCATTTTGTTAAGCGTTTTCCTAAAGTTCCTATCCATGCGCCACCATTTGCCATTGAACTTATGAGGTTAAAGCTTAGAGAAGATGCTTTAACGGCAAAAATTATAAGTTACGGAGCAAAAGATAAGATAGAGTTTAAAGATTTTGATATTCATCCTATTGCTGTGAATCACTCTATCCCTGATACCTATGGTTTATTCTTTAAGCCAACTAATCCAGCTGATCGCTGGGGCTTATTTTACGTGTCTGACTTTAAAGTAGATTTCAATTCTCCTTATGAGCCGCCATTTGATTTTGATCGATTAAGAAATTTATCAAAGGATTGTGAACTTCGCTTCTTACTAGCAGACAGCACTAATATTTTATCAAAAAAATTAAAAACTACATCTGAAGCGGATCTTATCCCTGAGCTTGGTACATTATTTGAAAGTCATAAGGGTAGAATTTTTATCACTACCTTTGCTTCAAATATTCATCGCATTCAAACAATTATTTCTTTGGCCGAAAAAAATAAAAAGAAAGTCGTTCTCTATGGCCGCAGCATGAGAAATTATAGTGAGATTGCACATAGACTAGGTATTTTAAATTTTGATTCGAAAACTCTTCGTGATCCTGAGAGTATTGAGCCACACCGGAAGGATATTGTTGTTATTGCGTCTGGTTGCCAAGGTGACTTTAGATCTGCCATGAATCGTATTGTTAACGGCAGTGACAGACACTTCTCTTTACAAAAATCAGATCTTGTAATTTTTAGTTCAAAAGCGATTCCCGGAAATGAAAAGAGTGTTAATTCACTCATAAATGGAATTTATGAGCTTGGCGCTAATGCTGTCACTGACGGTGATGCTCTAATTCATGCATCTGGGCACCCAGGCAAAGAAGATCTTAAAATTTTATGTGAGTCTTATAAACCAAATGTACTGATTCCAATTCACGGTGAAAGCTCTTTTCTTAACAGACACGCTGATGCCGTTGAAGAGCTTTATCCAAGTGCAGAGTCCGCTGTCATGTATAATTTTGATACGCTAACTCTTTTAAAAGATGACTGGGAAATAATTATTGGCAATCAAAAGCATCCGCTTATGATTCAAGGCAAGGGTGAAATTCCCAAAGCAGCAATCTCTCAGAGGCGAAAAATTGCACAGGCTGGGGCCGTCTTTATTTCTGTTGGACCGAAAAAGATTTATGAAATTTCCTCAACAGGCCTTCCTGATTTCCCAAGTGAGCTTAACAAAAAGCTTGAACGATTAGTTCTTGAAGCTAGAGGTACATTATCTCAGGCAGCTGAGGAAGTTCGAGTTGGTGCGAGACGTCTTTTGCAGGCAGAATTTGGCTACCGCCCTGTTGTATTTGTTCATACTTTAGGAAAGTAATATAATCGCTAAATGAATAACGAATTCTTTTTAATGGCGATACTTGTAGTTTTAACAATTCTTGTTATCGCTCTATTTGCTATTTTAATTTATCTTTTATTTCGTACAAATCTTTTTAAAAAAGATGACAAGCAAAATAAATCACTCTTTCATGGCAAAAGCGTTGAAGAAGCTTTTACTTGCATCAATCATCATGATCAAAACGCTGTCGCAACTTGCGCAATATGCGAAGGATCTATATGTGAACATTGTCACAAGGACTGGGATGGTATTCATTTATGCCCAGATCATTTCGGACTCTACTCACTTCACAATTGGCAAGAAGTTGCCGAGATACAAACAAATCCTAAATCTCCTGAAAAAGGTCATCAACTCTATGAGTTTAAGAACAAGCTTTGGTCAGATGAGAATGTACCGACCTATCTAGTAACACATTACAAAATTAATGTTGATGGTGACTTCGTTGAAAGCTGGGTCAAGCTATATGCGCGCGAAGAAGAAGCGGATCAATTATCAATGCGATTTAAAGTTGATATTCACTAAAAAAAAAGAGCACCCTAAGGTGCTCTTCTTTTGAGTTGGGGGAACTCAATTCCTCACAAATCCAACGGACGTGAAGACCCATTTGCTTTTGTATTCTCGTTAGGTTCTTCTTTTCTGAGGTAGCTTGGAGTATCAAGCTCTTCTTCATCAAAGTTAATAAAGCCAAGTCTTTCAGCAATCGACTTCGCTCGATTTGGCTGCTGAGTTCTGCTTGCTGAAGCACCTTGAGCCGGAATTGAGTTTCTTTGCTCAGGCTTCGCGCCTTCATACTTACTTGCTGCCTGACGAATTGTATTAATCAAGTTACTAGTTCTCTCTTCGCCGTCATCTGTTCTAACTTCGCTAGAAACTCTTACTTCTGCTTCACGAACAGGTTGCTCAAAAGAAACATCTCTTCTTAATTCTTCTCTTTCTTCTCTTTCTGTTCTTTCAACTCTTTCTTCTCTAGCTTCAACTCTAGGAGTTTCTGGCATAGATCTAGCTCTCGGTGCTTCGGTTGCAGCCTGTACAGGAGCTACTTCACGTTGAACTTGAGTTGTTTGTCTAAGTGTTTCATGAGAGGCCACAGAAACTCGCTCCATTCCACCAAGACCAGTTGCGATTACTGTTACTTTCACTTCATCTTCCATTGAATCATCAATGACTGTTCCGAAAATTATTTCAGCGTCTTCATCTGCAGCTTCCATAATCAATGTTACAGCTTCATTCGTTTCATGCATTGTCAGTGATTCATTACCGGTAATATTGATAATGATTCCAGTAGCGCCATCAATAGTGATGTCTTCAAGTAGCGGAGAGCTAATTGCTTCTGTCGCTGCTTTAATTGCACGATCCGGTCCAGAACATGTACCTGTTCCCATTAGTGATAGACCTTTATTCGCCATAACGGTTTTAACGTCTGCAAAGTCAGCGTTAATATGACCAGTATGATTAATTAAATCACTAATACCTCTTACGGCATTCAAGAGGACTTCATCTGCTTTTTTGAATGTATCAACAAGTGAAAGGTTCTCGCCCGCAATATACAGAAGTCTTTGATTTGGAATCGTAATCAGTGAATCAACACTTTCTTCCAACACCTGAATACCAGCTTCAGCTTGGCGAAAGCGTTTTTTGCCTTCAAAAATAAATGGCTTTGTAACGACTCCAACAGTTAGCACTCCTAGCTCTTTTGCTAGTTTTGCAATAACAGGAGCTGCCCCGGTTCCAGTACCACCACCCATTCCGGCAGTAATAAAGACCATATCTGCACCTTCAATGATTTCTGAAAGTCTTTCATAATCATCAAGTGCGGCCTTTCGACCAACTTCTGGATTTGCCCCAGCGCCTAGACCTTTTGTAAGATCTGTTCCCAATTGAATCTTAGTTGGAGCTAAGCTTGCAATTAGTGCCTGTGAATCTGTATTTGCTACAACATACTCAACGCCAGTTAAGCCAGCTCGAATCATTGTATTTACAGCGTTACATCCACCACCGCCAACACCAATTACCTTGATCTTGGCACCATCTGTGCGGTTTTTTTCCGCATTATCTGAAATCTCGAACATAAGTTCCCCCTTACTAGAAGATTTCTTTAAAAACTGATTTAAGTGAGTCCGATAAACGACCAATTAAATCTGATTGATTTTCAACAACCACAGGTTGTTTAAAATTAAATGAATTTCTTTCTTTCGACTCAAGCATTAACCCTAAAACTGTTGAGAATTTTGGATTTTGCATTAGGTTTGTCATTCCACCAAACGGCGCAGGATATCCAATTTTTGTTGGACGCTCAGTTATATATTCACCAAGTTCCTGTAAGCCCTTTATCAAGGCACCGCCACCGGTTAAGACTAAGCCCCCAGTGATATCGTAGTTATAGCCTTTTTCATCTAGAATATTTTTTATTATTCCGAACAGCTCCTCTGCTCTCGCCCCCAAGACTTGGGCAACTAAAGATAGTTGTACTTCTCTAGATTTTGTTCCCGATAGACCTTGAACTGTTATATGGGCACTTTGATTTAATTTTTCGGCAAGCACAGAGCCGTGATTGATTTTAATTCTTTCGGCTTCAGCATGTGGAATTTTTAAAGCTACTGCTAGATCATTTGTGAAATGATTACCGCCCACTGGAATAATTTGAGAATGTACGAGTGATCCATCTTTCCAGATTGCAATGTCGGTAGTTCCACCACCAATATCAACCAACACGACGCCCATTTCTTTTTCTTCAGTTGAAAGCACTGAGCGAGAAGAGGCGATTGGCTGCAAGGTAATATGTTCAGCTTGTATTCCCGTCGCTTCGACACATTTGATTAAGTTTTGAATGAGGGAAATTGATCCGGTCACAATATGAACGTGCGCTTCAAGCCGTACGCCGCACATACCAACCGGATCTTTAATTCCAGTTGTATTATCTACTCTAAACTCTTGAGGAATAACGTGAATGGTTTCACGATCAGATGGAATGACCACTGCTTTTGCAGCTTCTAATACTCTATCAACATCTTCTTGAGTTATTTCATGACCTTTAACTGCGACGACACCCGAAGAATTAAAACTATAGATATGACTGCCGGCCACACCGATTGTTGCGCGATCAATATTCACACCAGACATAAGCCTAGCTTCTTCTAATGAGTTTTGAATTGACTTCACTGTTTTTTCAATATTAACAACCGAGCCTTTTTTCAAACCGTGACTTGGATGTGTTCCAATTCCAATAATTTCAACATGGTCAACGGCATTTGGCTGGGGGTGTACGAGACCCACAATAGTACAAACTTTGGTTGTACCAATATCGAGTCCGACTATGACATTTTTATCGTTCATGAGATTCCTTTCTCACTCCGCCGGGGACATCCTTCCCAAGCTATAAGTATCTAGACTTTCAAATAAAAAGTCCGATAAAAAAATTTTAGAACCGGTCGTTAAACTTGACAACCACTTTCTTAGAGTTTGTAAGGTTTATAATGGCCGGGACCTTATTTTTAGATTCCATGTAAGTTACTAATCTTCCGAGTTTTATTACCTTATCATTCCACTCATCTTTACCTAAAAAGACCGAAGATGGATGACCTTTAACTGATAAAATAACTGTCAACTCACCAGATTCATTAAGTATTACTTCTGATAACTTCTTTCTAAATGTGGGGTCCATGCCTGAGACAATTTTGGTAATTTGCCTTTGAACATCGTCGTCCATATTACCAACCGGTAGGGCCAAAAAGGGGAGTTCACCGCTCAACTTTTTATCTGTTCTAAGTAATACTTCGTATGTTGGGTCGTAAAGCTGACCATTATCGACCAATATTGCTTCATAGGACTCAAGTCCATTGTTCTTATAAATCTGAACTTTCATCAATGGATCTGGGCAATCGTACTTAAAGTTCAAATATTTTCTAAGCGGATCATAGCTAACGGAATAACTAGAAATAAAGGATCTTTCATCAAGCTTATCCTTAACAATCATTTCCTTTAAAGATCTTAGTGAGCCCGAATCTTCAAATGCTTTCACAAGCTGAAGAGTCATCTTACCAACTGCACGCGATGGACAGCTACCAAATGATGTTCTGTATCTAACCTCTGTTAAACCTGGAGTCATCGAAGTAATGGCATCTGAGTCTAGTAAAAACAAGACACTCATTAAGCTGAAAAATATAAGCGACATTTGACTACGCTTCAAAATTATTTTTCTCCCGTAAACACTTCAAGTTCAAAATCTAGACCTAACGTTAGCGCCAACTCTGATTGAACCATTCTAGACAGCTCAAGGACTTCCTCTCGTGATGCCTGATCGAAGTTTTCCATAAAGTTTGCATGCTTACGGCTAACTCGAACACCACCAACTCTAAGTCCTTTTAATCCCATTATATCGAGGGAAAGTCCGGCACGGCAAGTCATTCCGTCTTTTTCAATATTCTTGTACATACAACCACATGTGGCTTGGTTTAGCGGCTGCGTGTCATTTCTAAGTTTTAAATACTCTGTAATTTTAGTCTTTATCGATTCATCTAAACCGTTATGCACCAATTTTGCTGAGACAATAACATCTCCTTCCTTACAGATTGAATTTGATCTATATCTAAAACTATCTTTAGTGATCGCAACTTTCTCAAGCTCTCCACTTCTTCTAACTATACTAACTTCTTTTGTGATCTCACCTATCTCACCAAGATTCGTTCCTGCATTCATATAAATAGCGCCACCCAAACTAGCAGGTATTCCCGTAAAAACTTCCCAACCAGACAGACCGAATCTCGCAGCGTGGGACGTGAGCTTTGCAAGCGAGATTGATGCTGGTAATTCATAGAAGTCATGTGACCGCTCGAAAATACTGTAATCAGTAGGTAAATCGAGGTGGAGATAGATAAAGGGAGCATGATCCACTAAAAGCTGGTTCGCCCCCCAACCTACAACTCGATAGTCTTGCTTTAATTCATAAGCATGTTTAATAAAATCTTGAACTGCAACAACAGTTTTAGCGATTGCCAGTGTACCTATGCATTTTAATTTCATCGTTGAATATCGAGAGAGATCGATATTTTCATGGAACTCTAAATTTTCAATAGCTTTAAACACTAAATTGAACCCACTCTCTTACATTTTTACCTATGGAGCCTGCACCTAATGATACCACAATTTCACCTCGAGCTTGAAGCTCGCTTAATTTTTCAAAAAGTTCTTTTTTATTTTCAAGAACTTTACAAGTACCAGGATTTCTTTGGTTAATCTCAAGCGCCAGTGCAGCTGAAGTCACTCCTTCTATTGGAGCTTCAGAAGCAGGATAAATTTCACACAAATAAACTTCATCCACATCATCAAAGCTTTGAACAAATTGATTCCAACATAGCTTGGTTCTTGAATAGCGGTGAGGCTCAAAAATGACGACGGGTTTTTTATTTCGACTTTCACAGACAGCATTGAGAGTAGCTTTAACTTCTGTTGGGTG
>CAYGQW010000094.1:0-10264 GCA_964352175.1 uncultured Halobacteriovorax sp. | reverse complement strand
CCATAGGTTCTATTCCAAGAACGGACCAAGTGATCGCTTGATGCTTTGGTGGCTGAATAAGGACTACTAGGTTTGTAAGGATTTGTTTCGCTAAAAGGAGGATCACTTTC
Source organism: uncultured Halobacteriovorax sp. (assembly GCA_964352175.1). Lineage (GTDB taxonomy): Bacteria > Bdellovibrionota > Bacteriovoracia > Bacteriovoracales > Bacteriovoracaceae > UBA4207. Next base: position 10,154 of record CAYGQW010000094.1, on the reverse strand, counting down.
ACTTAAGTCTCCATACACTTCATCTGTACTCACATGATGAAAGCAAAAGCGATCTCTTAAGTTTGTATTCTCAATATTTTCCCAATATTGCCTAGCTTCTTCTAGTAGATTGTATGTTCCGATAATATTCGTATTTATGAAGTCAGAGGGGGAGTCAATAGATCTGTCGACATGGCTTTCAGCTGCCAAATGCATAATGCCTGTTGGGTTGTGTTTCTTAAAAACTGTCTTTAAAGAGTCTCTGTCGCAGATATTAATTTTTTCAAATATATAGTTTTTATTATTTTGAATATCAGATAGCGAGCTAAGGTTTCCTGCATAGGTCAAGCAGTCTAAGTTAATTACAAGAGAATTAGTATTTTCTAGTAAACATTTTACTACGGCTGAGCCGATGAAGCCCGCTCCGCCGGTGACTATTATACGATGTTGCATTTACTGATCTAAACCTTTTGATAAAAAAATAGATCCCTCCTCAAGATTATAACTGAAAGGTATATGACCTACGTTTAAACTAAAACCTAACCCCAGTAAACTGAAAGACTACGTCAAATCAATACCAAAAATCAAGGATCAGCTCTTTGAGTTTGTACAAAGACACCCTAAGCTTGAGAGTATTAATGGCTTGCTACGAGCTAATATTATAGAATGAGAAAGAACGATAATTAGCCTATATTTCCTAGCTTTATGCCTCAAAGTGTTATTTTTCTTAGATTGAACATCTTTTAAATTATATATAGTATCGAGACCAGTTTTGACTATCTAAACGGAATAGAAATGAAGAAAGCACTTATCACTGGAGTTACCGGCCAAGATGGCGCCTACCTAGCGGAACTTCTTCTTGAAAAAGGGTATGAGGTCCACGGCATTAAGCGTAGATCCTCCAGCTTTAATACCCAAAGAATTGACCATCTCTATGAAGACCCACACGATTCTCCAGACTTTATTCTGCATTATGGGGATCTAACGGATAGCACAAATTTGATTCGCATCATTCAAGAAGTCAGACCTGATGAAATCTACAACCTTGGCGCCATGAGTCACGTCAAAGTTTCATTTGATACACCCGAATATACGGCTAACGTTGATGGCACAGGTACTCTTAGACTCCTCGAAGCCATCCGCATTTGTGGTCTAGAGAAAAAAACCAAGATTTACCAAGCTTCTACTTCAGAGCTTTATGGTCTTGTTCAAGAAGTTCCTCAAAAAGAGACAACTCCTTTTTATCCAAGAAGTCCTTACGCTGTTGCCAAGATGTACGCCTACTGGATCACGGTCAATTACCGTGAAGCTTACGGAATGTTCGCTTGTAATGGTATTCTCTTTAACCATGAATCCCCTATTCGTGGTGAAACCTTTGTAACTCGTAAAATCACAATGGCCGCTGCAGCTATCTCACAAGGAATGCAAGACTGCCTTTACTTAGGAAATCTTGATTCTAAACGTGACTGGGGCTATGCCAAAGAATACGTTGAAGCCATGTGGTTAATGCTTCAGCAAGATAAGCCTGAAGATTTTGTAATCGCTACGGGTGTTACAACAAAAGTTAGAGACTTCGTTACCATGTCATTCAAATACGCTGGGATTGATCTCGAATGGAAAGGTGAAGCAGGAACAGTCACTGAGTACGGTGTAGATAAAAAATCGGGAAAAACAATTATCAAAGTTGATCCAGAATATTTTAGACCAACAGAAGTTGATCTTCTTATTGGCGATCCAACTAAAGCTAAAACAAAGCTAGGCTGGAGTGCAAAAACTACAGTTGATGAACTTGCACGAATTATGGTTGAAAGCGATCTAGTGGCAATAAAGAAAAATGCAAGATAAAAACTCAAAAGTTCTTATTCTAGGCGCAAGAGGAATGGTTGGCTCTGCCATCAAACGACTGCTTGATGCTCAAGGCTTTGAAAATATTCTTTGCCCTAAGAGTGCTGATCTCGATCTCACCAATCAAGCCCAAACAATCGATTATTTTAAAAAGAATAGACCTGAATACGTTTTTATGGCGGCGGCTAAAGTCGGAGGCATTCATGCCAACAACACTTACCGCGCCGACTTCATCATGAACAATATTTTAATCGCGGCTAATGTTACAAAAGCATGCCATGATTTTAAGGTTAAACGCCTACAGTTTTTAGGTAGCTCTTGTATCTACCCAAAGCTCTGCCCTCAACCAATTAAAGAAGAATATCTTTTAACAGGTGAGCTTGAGCAAACCAACGAGCCCTACGCTATTGCCAAAATAGCTGGACTCAAAATGGCAGAGAACTATAAAAAGCAATATGGTGACGACTTTCACTCACTAATGCCAACGAATCTCTATGGCCTAGGTGATAATTATCACCCAGAAAACTCTCACGTTATTCCCGCACTGATTCGAAGAATGCATGAAACTATTGAAAAGAAACTTTCAACTTTTACTGTCTGGGGCAGTGGTACACCAAAACGTGAATTCCTAAACGTTGATGATCTGGCACGAGCCTGTGTTCATGTCATGAGTATGCCTGAAATCAAATTTGACTGGGTCAACGTTGGATCAGGTAATGATCTAACCATTAGAGAACTCGCTGAGCTGATTGGTAAAATCATGGGCTTTAAAGGTGAATTCATCTTCGATCAATCAAAGCCTGATGGTACTCCAAGAAAGCTACTCGATATAAGTAAGATAAAGTCTTTAGGCTGGTCACCCTCAATTTCTCTTGAAGATGGGCTTCGATTGGCCATAGAAGATTTTCAAACTAATCATCAAAAGTAAAATCATTATTTTAGTCAGATAACAACCAATCAAGATCACTCTTTATTTTTCTTCCAATATATCGACTAGCTGACGAAGTTGGATGAATAGCATCCCAAACTAGAGGCATTTTTTTGTTATTAATGTCTTTAAGTTGTACCATGCATTTTTTATCATTGGGGCAAACGATTGAGAAAACATCAATTAGCTTTGTATTTGAATGTCTTAAAGTGACTTCTTCAATTGCTTGATCTGTAATCTTAAAGTCTTCCTTCAACTTCAATTTATCAGCGAAGCAATTACTATCGCCATGAAGTTGGACGCATTGAGAAATGTTAAAATTAAACATAGGATAATTATTAAAAAATAAAATTTTGGCAACTCCTACTTTTGTTAACTTATCTATTGTTAAATCTAATACTCTTTTAAACTCAACATGTTGTTTAGTGTTATCCTCATCATTACTCATAAAAATTATATGCCCAGGCCAAAATGCATTAAATATGATCGAAACATTGTAGCCATCGGAAATCATCTTTTTAAACTGCTGTTCAAAATTACTATTAATTTCATTCGCTCTATCAGCCCAATTTTCACCTACCCATAGTTGTTCTATATTTAATAAAGGAACAATCGGAAAGGGATGACCAAAATTTGAAATAGCAACAATGGAAATATTGGGTTTATCTATAACATATTCGTCAAGAAGATTGGCTGTTGCTCTTGTTATAGAATCTCCCCAAATAACTATTATATTTTTATCTTTTGAATCATCTTTAATTGGGGAAGAAGCTATAATACAGCTTTCGTATTTAAAATTTGAAACTGCGCCATAACATCCTTCGCTAAAGTTGGGGCGTTCATTTATCTGAGAATAGAACTCTTTTAGTGGCTCAGAGAGAAGAAGTTTATCATGTTGTCTCCCAATACTTTTTGTTATCAAAAAAAACAAAGAACAAATCGCCAAGCCAGACGCAATCGTTAATTTATAAGGACGTTTTTTTAAAAAATTAGATCGTTGAATAGGTTTCTCTATAAAGTAGTAAGACATTACTGCCATTAAGAAACTAATGAGAACAATTGCGGTTTTCAGAAACAATGAAATACTACTTCCATTAAAATAAATATTCAAAAACGCTATAAACGGCCAATGATATAGATATAGTCCATAGGAAATAAGTCCAATAAATACTAGCGTTTTAGTGGATAAGATCTTGAAAACGATTGTGCCTTTTCTAGAAAAACTTATTATTAATGCCGCTCCTAGTGTTGGAAAAAGAGCTCTCCATCCAGGAAAGTAAGAGTTTTCACTAAAATATCTAATTGAATAAATAATAAGAGCTAAGCCTAAAAATGATAAAGCATTGTTATATTTACTTAACCTTATAAATAAATCTTTTTTGAAATAAAAAAGAATTGCAACAATTGAGCCGATACCCAATTCCCATGATCGATGTTGCATTGAATAGAATGCTCTTGTTTGATGATGTGTATAAATATTCCAAAGGGAATCTCCAAACGATGCGACAGAAATTAAGGACAAGGTTACAAATAAATTTCTACCAAAATTATTTTTTGATATGCAATAAACCCCTAAAATTAATAATGGCCATATAAAGTAAAATTGTTCCTCAACACCAAGGCTCCAAAGGTGTAAAAGTGGCATTTGATCTGTGGAAGAGTCAAAGTAATTGCCAATATTTTTTTTAAAGAAAATATTAGCAAATCCAAAAATTCCATAACGGACAGATTCAAAAAATTTATCCGTTTCATTATCTAGCCTAAAAAAGTAAATCAGCCAGATACCAATACTAAACAATAGGAGAATTAAAATTGCTGGAAGTAATCTTTTTAAACGTCTTGAGTAAAATGCTTGAAAACTTATTGTACGTGTGTTTTTAAGTTCGATAAGTAATAATGAGGTAATCAAATATCCAGAGATAACAAAGAATATATCAACACCTAAAAATCCACCGCTGAAATAACTGATTTTAAGATGGTATAGAATTACACTTATTACGCATATAGCTCTTAATCCATCAATATCCGGTCTATACTTGAAGCTATCTTCACTTGAACTAGCATTACTCACTCTCTTCATCCTCTCATTAATTTTCTATCAATCCACAAAGAGCTTAAAACTACGATTAAAAAGCAATGGCTATTAAAGAGTAATGACTTTGAATTGGAAAATGAAATAAGTCCCTAAATTACAAACCTTTTTGGAGGAACGCATCAAATTTAAACTAATTCCAATATAGAATCTCATAATAAGGGATGTTTAAGATTTCAAAAGCTCTGCAACCTCTTATAATGTAAGAGATTTAAGCTTGTTATATGATCCTCTACTTACCTTGACGTCTAAGTTTTGACTCTTATATGCTGCATATAATTAATTCAACCTTTCAAGGAGATGCTATGAAACTTCTAGCCGTCGCTCTTTTATTTTTAACTCATTCTGTATTTGCTTTCGAAACAACTCGTACTAACTTTCGCATCAACTCCAATCTAGATTTTGGTGGGCGTACTTATTACAACTGTGACTCTGTTGAATCTGAAACTGAAGCTCTTCTTGAAAGACTTGGAGCTACAGGCGTAAGTGCCGCTTGTCGCGGCGGACTTGATCCATGGGGTGGATTTTCAACTGAAGCTTTTGTCAGCGCAACTTTTGACGCTCCAACAACTGGCACTGAGCAAACTATTGAATTTCGCGGTTTTAGAAACTGTCATCTTGTAAAAGAAATCTTTAATGGTGTTCGCTCTTCTTTCAAAATCACAAATGTTAGCGGACTTAGAAGCTGTTCACGCTCAAGCGATGGATATCGTTTTAACGTTTCAATCATTAAATAAGGTTGTTTAACTGGGCCCATTTCAAATGGGCCTTTATTCCATTTTTTTAGCCTAAGTGAAGTTCAAAGTTCGCTTTAAAGTTATCCCCTGCCTCTAAAACAATAAGTCCTTCTTTTTCATAGAAATCACCATTGCTATCAACAGCATCGGCAACACCATACCAAGGTTCAATACAAACAAATGGTGCATCTTTAGCTGACCAAAGACCCAGGTAAGGAACGGAACCAAATTGTAGGCGAACATAGTTATCATGTTTTTGAGAGCGAAGAGTCACACTCTCAGAATCAGGATCAGACAGAATAAGCGCATCATCATTAAAAAGTTTTTGCTTAAAAGAGATTACACCGGATGGATGAAAGACACGCTTATTATCAGGCTCGTGAAAGTTTACTAGACCATTGTAGAGTCTATGAACGCCACGAGTTTCACTATCACTGAATTCAAGATAATAGTCTTCAAACTTTTCACCTTTATTCATTGGAATATTAAAGGCTGGATGAAAACCTAGCGAGAAAAGCATCTCTTTTTTATCAACATTTCTAACTTCACACTCAATTAAGAGTTTTGGGCCGTAAACTTTGTATTTTATATTAAATCGAAATAGAAACGGATAATTTTTTTTTGTTTTATCACTACTTTCAAGTCTAAATGAAATCAAATCCTTTTCATGCTCAACCACTTCAAAGTTCATATCGCGAGCAAAACCATGTTGAGCTAATTTATAAAACTTTGATCTTAGCCAGTACTGGTCATCACGCAACTTTCCAACAATAGGAAAAAGCCATGGGGCTGAGCGCTTCCAAAATTTTTCGTCGCCTTGCCAAATGTATTCAATACCAGATTCAAAGTCAGATAGACTTTTAAGTTCCGCTCCATGAGGAGAAAACTTAGCGCATATAAACTCACTACTAATTTCTAAAAGCTCGGCCAAGATTTGGCTCCATCTGTTACTTGAGGTTTCTCTCCCAATCGAGAGCTGTTCTCACTATCAATGATAGATCATCGTACTTAGGCTTCCAACCGAGCGTTTTTCTTATTTTGTCAGAGACTGCGATAAGACTCGGAGCATCACCATATCTTCTAGACGCCTTGGTAACGTCAAAGTCAATGCCAGAGACCTTCTTCACTGTTTCAATTACTTCTTTAACCGAGTAGCCATGGCCATAGCCGCAATTAAATATATCCGATTTCCCACCGGCGACTAGATATTCAATCGAATCGATATGAGCCTGAGCGAGATCATCGGTGTGAATATAGTCTCTAACACAAGTTCCATCGGGCGTATTATAGTCATCACCAAAAACACTCATAGACTCTCTTTTAGCAAGAGCAGTTTCACACGCAATTTTAATTAAGTGAGTTGAAAATGGAGAACATTGACCGACCAGGCCTTCAACATTTCCACCGGCCACATTGAAATAACGAAGAGCTACGTAACTAAAATTTTTATGAGCTGCCGCTGTATCTTCTAACATCCACTCAGTCATCAGCTTACTTTTTCCGTAGGGATTAATCGGCATCACTGGAGTGGACTCAAGACATTCTCCTCCACTAGGAAGTCCATAAACAGCTGCGGTTGAAGAGAATAAAAATTTTGAAATTTTGTTTCTAAGGCAAGCTTGAATAAGGTTAAGTGAATTAGCCGTATTATTATCGTAGTACTTAGTAGGATCTGTGACTGACTCTGGAATAATAATACTTCCAGCAAAGTGAACACAAGCATCAAACTTTTTAGAGTTCATCACTTTGTCTAAAAAAACTGAGTCAGCAATTTCACCAACGATGAGTTCAGCACCGATTACTGATTCACGTCTTCCGGTAGAAAGATTGTCAACGACTGTCACATCGTGACCAAGTTTTCCGAGAAGTAGAACAATATGAGAGCCGATATAACCAGCGCCACCGGTGACTATTATATTCATTTGATTTCCCCTTAAGCGTTCCCATTCTAGTGACCATAAGGTATTTTTACTAGGATGAAAGTTACCTTCTGCCATCCAAATCCTCTTCCAGTGCTTAAATACGGCGGCAGTGAACGTATTTTATTCTGGCATATGAAAGAGCTTGCTCGGCAAGGGCATAAAGTTGTCTTGATTGGTCATCCAAATAGCGATGTTTCGCGCCATGGCATTGAACTCATTCCCTGGGATTCTGATCATTGGCAAAATCAAATTCCTAAAGACACAGATATTGTGCATATGTTTATGAATGTAGAATTCAAGGAGTTTCCAACCTTGATTACGATTCAAGGCAATGGGCAACCAGGAGAAGTTTTTTCAAAAAATACTGTTTTTCTAACTAAGAAACATGCCGCACTTCATGGCAGTGATGTTTACGTTTATAACGCGCTTGATTTTGATGAATACCCATGGAGTAAGCTCGTTAAGCCTAAGTCATGGGATAACTTTCTTTTTATGGCGAAAGGCTCTTGGAAAGTTAAAAATCTCAAGCACTGCATTAAATCTTGTAAAAGAGCTAAAAAACATCTTCATATCGGCGGAGGCAAAGCCCTCCTACCATCAAAGTATATGCACAGTTACGGCATGGTTGGCGGTGACGAAAAACTCGCCATCATGAATAAATGTGATGCGCTCTTGTGGCCAGTTAGATGGCACGAGCCCTTTGGTATCGCGGTAATAGAGGCCATGGCCCTTGGCTTAGCCGTTATAGCTTCCCCTTATGGAAGCTTACCTGAGTTAGTTACAAGAGAGACTGGCTTGATCGTGAACAACTACCAAGAACTAGAAGCAGCTATCAGTCAAAATCAGAGTTTTGATGCTGAGCAAATTCGCCGTTATGTGGAAGATAATTTTGCTATAACAAAACTTACACTAAGTTATGTCGAGCTTTATAAAAAGGTCATTGCTGGTGAACAGCTAAACTCTAAAAATCCCAGTTGGAATCAGCCTAACGAGTCTGAACATTTATTAGATTTCTAGCCTTCAAGGGCTCAAATCTGTTACGATACTGCTTTAGTTAATTGTGAAAGATTGAGACAAGCATGAAAGTCATCGAGCATATCGAGCGCGCCAAAGACCCACTATTTAGCTACGAGATTGTCCCTCCACCTAGAGGACGTACAGTTAAAGACGTCGTCGAGGTCGTAAAAAAACTCGAGCCTTTTAATCCTCCTTGGATTGATGTTACGGCACACTCTGCTGGTGCTTATTATTCTGAAAACCCCGATGGCACAATTGAGCGAAAGGTTTTTAAAAAACGTCCAGGCACCATCGGAATCTGTGGCATTATCCAAAATCGTTTTAAAATCGACACTGTTGTTCACTTGCTTTGTCACGGTTTTACTAAAGAAGAAACCGAGGACGCTTTAATTGAGCTAGGTTATCTTGGAGTTGAAAACGTACTTGCCCTTCGTGGTGATGGTCTCAATTATGATAAAAAAATTACAACAGGAAGAAGTATAAATAAATACGCCAGTGAGTTGGTTGAACAGGTTGTTGGACTTAGAGAAGGACATTACACAAGTGATCTTTCAGAAGCCCAACCATTGAACTTTTGTATCGGCGTTGCCGGTTACCCAGAAAAACACTTTGAAGCTCCAAATCTAACTATCGATATTCAAAATCTTAAAAAGAAAGTTGATGCTGGTGCTGACTATATTACAACTCAGATGTTTTTTAATAACGATCACTACTTTCATTTTGTAGAAGAGTGTAGGAAAGCTGGAATCAACGTTCCTATCATTCCAGGCTTAAAAATTATTAAATCCGTTAGTCAGCTACGAACCATTCCAAGAAACTTCTATATCAATTTTCCAGATTCATTTGTTAACGAGATGATGGAAAACCCCAAGCACGCTAAAGAGATTGGTTTGGCCCATACTAAAAAGCAAGTTGAGGGCTTACTCAACTACGGTGTTCCAAGTGTTCACTTTTATATTATGAACGATGCAGACAATGTCTTAAACGTGGTGAAAGATTTTAGGTGAATAAATCAAAAGCATTCCAAGAACTTGAACAGCTCATCAGTCAGCGTCTATTAATCATGGACGGTGCCATGGGCACTATGATCCAACAGCATAAACTTGAAGAAGAAGACTTTAGAGGGTCTCACTTTAAAGATGCTAAAAAAGATTTAAAAGGTAATAACGATCTTCTCTCCATTACTCGACCTGAGATTATTCGCGACATCCATTTAGAATATCTTCGTGCTGGCGCGGATATCATTGAAACTAATACTTTTTCTGCCACCAAGATTGCTCAAGCTGACTATGGACTTGAAGAAGCCGTCTCACTGATTAACCTTGAATCAGCTAAACTTGCTCGCGAAGCTTGTGACATAGTCATGAAAGAAGATCCAAGTCGAAAATGTTTCGTCGCCGGTTCTTTAGGCCCGACCAATAGAACGGCTTCACTTTCTCCTGATGTAAATAATCCAGCTTTTCGTGCCATCACTTTTGATGAGCTCGCTGAAAATTATTATGAGCAAATCAAAGATCTCATGTCGGCTGGTGCTGACATCATTTTACCAGAGACGACTTTTGATACACTCAATTTAAAAGCAGCTATTTTTGCTTTTAAAAAATTTGAACGTGAATACGGTAAGCGCATTCCAC
>CAYGQW010000093.1:0-10421 GCA_964352175.1 uncultured Halobacteriovorax sp. | reverse complement strand
GAACCATCCTATTAGGCTGGTATACGGATAAATATGCAAAAAATGGTGATCGCGCTAAGGCTACTTGGATCATGCTAACTGGTCTAATCGCTTCACTTTTAGGAGTCGTCTATTGCATTCAAGTCGGTGGTATGAACGATACAATTGTTATTCTTCTTGGTGCTTGCGGCTTTTTTCTCCTTGGTCCTTATTCGATGAGTAGTGGATGCTTAACTCTAGATATCGCTGGTCCAAATGGTGCTGGTAGCGCGTCTGGCATGATTGATTTTCTTGGCTATGTTGGTGGCTCTATTGCAGTTTGGGGCGCAGGCAAACTCTCTGATGTCTTTGGTTGGGGTGAGGTTTTCCAAGTCTTAACCGTTACGGCAGCACTTGCAACCTTTTCAGCTTGGATGATGAGCCGCGAATACCAAAGAAGAAGTCGAGAAAGCACCACCTAAGCTTGACGCATGGTTGTATTTTTTCGTAAATATTAGCTTTTACGAGGAACAATATGACTATAGCGCTTAACCCATCAGATCTGTCTGAAGCTCAAGATTTATCCAAACTGGTTAGAACACTAAATCTAACCGGTCACAATCCAGCGACCAGTGGAAACTATTCTCTGCGATCAAAAACAAAAACAGGTTACGCTTTAGTTTCAGAGTCCGGTATCGATAAAAGTACCTTTCAAGAAGATAACCTGATTCTGGTCAATATTGAATCGGCTAAACAGCACGATATTTTTGAGGGCTTAGGAAAAAAATCGTCCGACGAAACGGCTTTACACCTCGCTATCTATAAAGCGACAGATGCTAACTGTGTGCTTCATAGTCATATGCTTGATGCCATATTATTTGCTGAGCTTTTTAAAAATCAAAATACGCTAAAATTAAGTGGCATGGAATTACTCAAAGGCCTTGATGGTATTAAAACCCATGAAACTGAAGTCATTATTCCTTGTTTTGAAAATACCCAAGATATTGAAACGCTTGCAAAAGAGGTTCAGCCGACTATCAATTCACAGCGCAGTTATTCCATTATCCTTAGAGGACATGGTATGTATGTTTGGGGAGATAGCGTTAAGGTGGCCAAGCGCCACTTAGAAGTTTTTGAATATCTCTTTAAGTATGAACTGGCTCTCAGAGGACTTAAGTTATGACTACTCTTTTTCTTGCTGATAAAAATGAAACGATCTCAGATCTTTCATTAATTACAAAGTATTTAGATGAACATGGTGTAGATTTTTCAAGATGGAGTGCTTCAAAAGAGCTTCATGATGAATCGACTCAAGAAGAAATACTTTCGGCTTATGAGCATGAGCTAAAACCATTTATGCAAAAGAAAGGGTTTATGAGTGCTGATGTTATTAACGTGCATCCTAATACTGAAAATATCGAAGCAATCCGCCAGAAATTCTTAAAAGAACATACTCATTCAGAAGATGAAGTACGTTTTTTTGTCGATGGTGAAGGAAAATTTTGGTTCAACTTTGGTGAAAAAGACGTCGTTTGTTTAACTTGTGAGCGGGGGGATTTTCTATCTGTTCCAAGTGGTTACAAGCATTGGTTTGATCTAGCGCCTAAATACCACGTCAAAGCGATTAGAATTTTTTCTACAATGGAAGGATGGGTCGCGAACTATACTGGATCAGGTATTGATGAAAAATATAATAAATAAAGTAAAGTTCATTCTTATGGACGTGGAAGGAACGACGACATCAATCGACTTTGTCCACGAAGTCCTTTTTCCATATTCCTATGACAAAATGGAGAGCTTTATTAAAGCTAATCCTGAGCTCGTAACAAGTCTTGGTGATCCTGCGAAAATTTTAAAGCAATGGATTAAAGAAGATAAAAAAGAACCTCTTCTTAAAACTATTCAAGGTCTTATTTGGAAAGAGGGATATGAGAGAGGTGAACTTAAAGGACATCTCTATGATGATGTGCCCGTAGCCTTTAAGCGCTGGAAGCAACAAGGATTAAGTCTTGGCATCTACTCTTCGGGATCAGTTCTTGCACAAAAACTACTTTTTACTCACTCAAAATTTGGTGATCAAGATCAAATGATTGAAGCTAATTTTGACACAAAAATTGGTCATAAGCGTGAGAAGCAATCCTATACCAATATCTTAAATGATCTCAATCTAAGTGCAGATGAAGTTCTCTTTCTATCAGATATTAGCGAAGAATTAGCTGCTGCCAGTGAAAGTGGTATGCATGTCATACAATTAATAAGAAAAGATCCTGTATACTCTTCCTATGACCAAATACGTTCTTTTGATGAAATCTAGAAGTAGTCTAAGTTATAAAGTCGTCTTTTTTATATAAAGTAGCATCATGAATAAAACAGAAATCGCCACTCTCTTACATCATCGTGCCCCATACCTTTTAGTTAATGAGGTAATTGAAGTTAATAAACATTCGATTCATGCAGTGGCCCAACCATCTATGAATGACTTTTATCTTCAAGGGCATTTTCCAGGAGCCCCCATAGTTCCTGGCGCCATGATGCAGGAAATGACGACTCAAGCGGCAGGGATATTACTTACAAAGTTCTACTCACCTGTTGAAAATTACAATTCAGATACAACGAAAGGGTTCGCACTTGGAGTGCTTAGAGCCATTCATATGGCCAAGTACAAAAATATGGCCAGACCAGATCAAGTGCTTAATATTAAAGTTTCACTCACTGATCAGTTAGAAAATAGTTTTCGTTTTAAAGCATTCATCGAAGTTAATGATAAGAAAATCATGCAAAACGAGTTTACGCTGATGAATATTTCCGACGAGCCTTTGTTTGAATAGGATTCATCCCAAGAAACTTCTCGGGAGTCATTGGACCAAGGTGAGCACTCAAAACAAAGAAAAACATTTTGAAATTATCAAAGTCGAATTTGATGATACTCAAAACGTTATCGACTGTATTATTCAAGCCGTCTTTACAAAAAATGAATACCCTATCAATTGGCGTGATCTAAAAAACAATGAGTTATGGTTAATGGGTTGGAAATAATTATGGAACACATTGTTCCATAATTTTCAAACTTGAGATATGCTAGCTCATGGAAAACGAAGCATATATCACTTGGCTAGAAAAAGAACTTGCAAGGCGTATGCAAGCAAATCCCTTGTACTCTAAACGTGCTTTTGCAAAACAATTAGGAATAAGTCCCGGTGCTTTGTCCGAAATTATGGGTGGTAAAAGAAAGCTCACTTATAAAAATGCGCTTAAGATTGCAAATGCTCTAGGATTATCAAAAATAGATACTCAGAATTTCGTCAAGCTTATAGATGATTCTGTTGATCATGAAAAACAAACTAAAAGTCGTAAACAAAAGCAGCTTGATGATGATATTTTCTCACTCATTTCGAATTGGTATTATTTTGCCATTTTAAACTTAGCAGATTGCGATGACTTCAAGTGGTCAGCCACTTGGATCGGTAAACGACTCGGAATCACTCCATTTATGGCACAAGAAGCAATTGCCCTTTTGGTACGAGTTGGCCTTATAGAAAAAACAAAGACTTCATATCAAGCGACTGATGACACTGTTCTTTCACCTGACGATATTCCTTCAGCAGCCGTACGAACGTATCATCACACACTACTGCAAAAAGCCCAAGATGCTTTGGAAATGCAGACGATTAACGAAAGAGAGATCACAGGACTTTCTCTAGCAATTAATCCCAAAGACTTAAAACTTATAAAGAAAGATATTCAAGATTTTCAACATCTCTTAATTGATAAGTATTGCAAAGGTAAACGTAGTGAAGTTTATCATCTAGAACTAGCTCTTTTTAGACTAACAGGTAAAAAATGAATAAAGTAATATGTCTCTTCATTCTTCTCAATTCACAAGTTTTCGCAGGCCCGACAATTGTAGGAAATGGCGATGACGGTAGTGACCTTGAGAATTTCAAACCACTAGTATCTAAGAAAATTCTATCGGCTCATTCTGAAGCTTTAGCAATTTTAAAGCGATTAAATGTTCAAGGCATTAATCACCTAGGTAATTTAACGCCTGAATTAGAAAATACAAAAATGTATATGGTAGAAAAAAATATATCAGCAGAGCGCTTGCAGGAACTTGGTGCTTTTCATTCTGGTGAAAATAAGTTTATCTATGCCAGAACAATTGCAAGGCCGTATGCCGTTACAAGGTTTTTTCCAGCAGCAGAATCACTAGACTCAAATCAGTTGATAGCCTTACACATTCACGAAGCACTTCATAGAGCTTTACCAGAAGCATTTAGAGAAGATGAGAAAATTGTAAGCGAAATCACCTTAGCCATAGTTAGCCCCTTGGCAAGCCATGATCAAGTCAAAGAAGTTACCAGCAAGAAAATTGATGATTATACGGGATACTATAAGGGTCACTTTAAAGACCATGACTCCTATCTCGAGTTAAGTAATAAAGGTTTAGTGGGGACTAATAAAACAGGTACTTTTTCTCCTGAAAGACAAAATTATCAACTGACTAATAGGATCTACCCATTTGATAATACTTGGAGTTTGTTAGGTCTTGGAATAGATTTAAATTATAGGAAAAATGAAAGACGTACAACTTTAGGCACATTAGGATTTTTTCTAAGTGTAGACTTATTTACTTTAAGAGGATTTGATTTATCCTTCTATGCTCTTTGGAATAGAGCGCTAAGTGACTCAAACGAATTTGTAAATTACATGATAAGCAGAGACTCATTCAAGACAGGGGTCAATTTAAAAAAGAAAAAGGGATCTTTGCATTTTGAAAATTCAATTAACTATACCTGGCAACGTAAAGATAAGCGTAATTTAAACTCACAGACCTATGAGTTCGATCTAGGTTCTATTACAAATTTAAACTCGCAAGTTTTTTATCAAAAAAACAATAAGCTTTTCGGTGGATTTATTGACCTGAACTTAATTGGTGCCAATGATATAAAAATCCACCCCAAAACAAGTCGCTCTTCGGTTCTTGCCATTGGCCCAATCTTCGAACACAAATTTAGTGAACTTAGTTATAAGATCTATTATCACCAAGTTATCGATTCCGAGAGTAAAGGTTCAATGATGTCTATCAATGATCAGTTTATTGGTCTTGAATCGAGAAATTATATAGGTCTAAGTTTAAAGTATGAATTTAAGTAATATTAGACACTTATACTGACATAATCCATTTTTGGAACACTTTGTTCCAAAAAACATAGATTCTGAACCCCGTCTAAGCGATAAAGAATTAACGGAGGTTCACGATGAAACATTTACTATTACTAATATCATTAACAACTATTTTTGCTTCATGTGGTCAGGTCTCATCTGAAGATATTGATCAAGATATCATTAAGACCAATTACTTATTAAACTACGATGCTCAGACTACACAACTCGAGGCATCGGGAAGATTTACGATAGGTGGAATAAGTCCTACCTATGTTGTCTTGGATGGTAATAGTAATTTAAAGATTAATGGATTGACGGCGACCTTTGATATCAATTTGTTTGGACAAGTTAGCTATGTTTATAAAAAGAACACGACACATAGTACTGCCTTAAATTATCAGTTTAAATATACCAATAGTGATGAAGACATTTTTATCAACAATATCACGCTACCTTCAGCAGTTTCGTTAAGTGCCCCAACTTCAATTGAATCAGATGAAAATCTTTTAATCAATTGGAATGTAACAGAAGCAAGTGACCTGGCAGATTCAATGATAATTTATCTTAGTCATGACAACGGATCGATGACAAAATCGCTTGATGAAGGGCTAACTACAGGACTTCAGGAATTCACTGTTGAGGAGCTTTTACTTTTACGTGGACAAACAATTTCAGTAAAAATTTGTCGCAGTAAAAATAATAGCAGTATTCAGCATCCTGGCTCAGGTGGCTCTATCTCATCTAGATATTGTAGTATTAAAAAGCAAGTAATTCTTAATTAGATTTAGATTCTAACACGGTCCACTCTTCTAATAGATTTTCAAGGTTCTTTTTTTCTAAATCAAGCTGGCTTTGGAGCTGGCTTGTTTTTTTAGCAGAATCTGCTTGAGAATAATCAATGGCAGCAAGCTTTGCTTCAAGACCTTCAACCTTCGATTCTTGATCGGCAATTTCTTGTTCGATCTTTTCAAGTCTTAGTCTTTCTTTATTCGATAAACCAGCTGAAGGCTTTGAGCTTGCTGAACCTTTATTTGGTTTAATTTTGTTGAGTTCTTTTTCTAATTCTTGAGTCTCAAGGTATATCTCGGCTTGAGGCCATCCAGCTTCGAAAATTTCAATATGCTCATCATAAATGAGCCAACACTTATCTGTGACATTTTCAATAAAAGTTCTATCGTGGCCGACGATAATTAAGGCACCTTCGTAAGCACGTAATTCTTCTTCTAGGATGCCAATGGTTTCAAGGTCAAGGTCATTGGTTGGTTCATCGAAAATCCACAGATCTCGAGCGTGTTTCATAAACTGTGCAAGTTGTAGTCTATTTTTTTCACCACCAGAAAACGTATGAATTGGTCTTTTAATTTCTTCCGTCTTAAACAGGAAGCCGTCAAGGTAACTTGCAACGTGACGCTTTTCACCTGTATTAGACATCACAAAATCAATTCCCTCACCTACAAGTTGCCATGGTGTAATATCGTTGGGAAGAGATTCTCTTTTTTGTGAAAAATGTCCAATATCAAGGCCGTCGAGTCTTCTTACTTTACCAGAAAGTGGCTCTTGTTCTCCCATAAGGACTTTTAACAAAGAACTTTTACCTGCGCCGTTATTCCCCATCAAGGCGATCTTATCACCCTTGGCCAATGCAAATTTAAAGTCTTTTATAAGTACTTTGTCGCCATAGCCAATATCAACTGACTCTGATTCAACCAGAACCTTACTTTTTCGACCGGAACTTTTGAGGTTTAAGTTCACTGTTTTAGAAGCGAGGGCTTTGAGTTCCGAAATACTTGATTGCAATGAATCGTAATCTGCAATACGTTTTTTACTTTTAGTTCTTCTCGCCTTAGCGCCTCGACGAATCCAAGCCGTCTCTCTTCTATTGCTATTTTCAAGTCGATCTAATTCTTTAACACGTCTTGCATCTTCATTTTGCAAATGGATTAAATAATCGGCATAAGTACCTTGAAAACTAACGAGCTTTCCACTTTGAATATGAACGATTCGCTCAACCACATTATTTAATAAACTTCTATCGTGGGAAATCACCATGAAGGTTTTTTTCACGTTTGTAAGTTCTTCTTCAAATTTTTGAATTGTTTTTAAATCAAGGTGGTTGGTTGGCTCATCCCAAAGCACGACTTGATGAGGACAAGACAGGCCAAGAGATAAAGCGATTTTTCTTTGCTCGCCACCAGAGAGACTTTTTACTTTAAGCGACAAATCTTCAATGCCAAAACCTTTAAGGTAGCTGACAAAGGAATTATAAATGCGATCTTCACCTTCATGAGCCAGCTCTTCAAAAACTACCTGTTGCTTCTCTAGTAATTTTTCAAAATCTTCTTCGCCAAGAGCAAGTTTTTCATTGATAACGTTAAGCTTTTTCTTTAGCTCTTTGAACTTTGGGTAATACTCATAAAGATAGTCCTCAATGTTTAACTCTCCAGGAGGCAAAAGTTCTTGAGGAACATAAAAAATCGAAAGATCACGACTTTTATCATAGATAAATGCTGGCACTGTTATATCTGGTGCCTGTAGTCCCATGATCACTTTAAAAAGTGATGATTTTCCATGGCCATTAAGTCCTAATATACCAATACGGTCCCCTTCATTAAGGGTAAAGGTCACATCCTTAAAAAGCTGCTTATGAGGATGAGATAAGGTCAGATTCTGTAGTGTTAGAAGAGTTGCCATTTAGAGGTTGATCTTTTTTAAGTTTTCTATAAAGGGAGCTCTTAAGTACTCGTAGTTTGTTAGTTGTTCAAGTGTTAACGATTTGATCAGTTGCCTCAATTCATAAGCAGTTAGTATTGAATCGGTGTTTGACTCTCCCCAAGCATTTCCAAACTTTTTAGATTCAAGCTTAAAGGGAGATAAGCCTCCGATACGAATACCAAAAAGCATGATATCTGCCATTAGTGAAGCGCCTGTAGCCTTTACACAGGCATGAAGCCTTAAGTTAGAGTTTTTAAGCTCGTCTCTTTTTCCGCCTGCCCATAAATAAAGATCATGTTCAACACAGCAGTGAGACCAGTCTTTATCGCCTAGTCTATTTAGCCATGCAGTGCAGATATCAGTTTCAAAATTTCGTGTAAATACACGTTCTTCGGCACTGGCCGAACCGCTAAAAAAAAGAGATATGAGTAATACAAATATGTTTAACACGCATGGATTTTAGTATACGTGCCACAAGAGTAAAAGATTAACTTATGAACAATTCCCACAGCACTACAGTAGGTTACATCCTTTGGATCTTTGGATTCATGGGCTCACATAGGTTTTACTTTGGTAAGCCAGTCACTGGAACAATCTGGTTTTTAACACTTGGTGTAATGGGTATTGGTTGGATCGTTGATTTATTCTTAATTCAAAGCATGGACGCTGACGCTGATCGTAAGTTTAAAACCGGGCCTATTGATTACAATATTTGCTGGGCGCTACTAACCTTCCTAGGCTTTTTAGGTATTCACCGTTTTTATATGGGCAAGATCCTAACCGGTATTTTATGGCTAGCAACAGGTGGATTATTTGGTCTTGGTTGGCTTTATGATCTATGGACACTGAATGATCAGATCGACGAAGTAAATCAGAGCCTATAAAAAAAGCCACTCTTTCGAGTGGCCTTTCTTTTTAAAAATGTCTTTTAAATCTTATAGACCCTGAAGCGTTTGAAGAAGATTAATTCTTCCTCCAGAAACCATTCTTGAACCGTAACGAGATACTTTAGTTACGTTATCCATAAGAACCTGCTTAAGCTGAACAGGGCTTAACTCTGGGTTGCGTGAAAGAACTTCTGCAGCTACGCCAGCAGAGTTAGGTGAAGCCATTGAAGTACCAGACATATTGCTATAGCGGTTACCAGGAGTTGTTGAATAGATTCCTGAACCTGGAGCAGCCAGATCAACATTCACTAAACCGTAGTTAGAAAAATAAGCCATGCCACCTGAAGAAGTTGTGGCAGCAACAACCATGAGTGTTTCTGAATCAAATGATGCTGGGTAAGTTAATCTACTATCGATATCTTGAGAAGAGTTACCAGCAGCAGCTACAACTAATACCCCATATTCAGCACCAATATGATCGATAGTATCTTTTACGAGATCGCCACCTTCATTATTAGATTTACCAAAAGAGCAGTTAATGATCTTTGCACCGTGCTTAGCTGCATAAAGAAAAGATTCGGCAACATCAACATCAGTTTCATCACCTCTATTAGGAACAGTTCTAATCGCCATAATAGCAACATTAGAAGCAACACCTGCTACACCGATACCATTGTTCTGTTTAGCACCGATTGATCCAGAAACGTGAGTTCCATGAGAGTGAGCATCCATTGGATCACCTGTAGCAACACCGTTTGAATCACGAACAAGAGTATTGATTCCGTGAACGTCATCAATATAACCGTTATTGTCATCATCAATACCGTTACCAGCAATCTCGCCTTCGTTTGTCCACATAACATCTTTTAGATCTTCGTGATTATAATCAACACCTGTATCAACTACAGCGACAATAATCTTTTCGCCTTTATTTGATCCAAGAGTATCGTAAGCATCGTTAACGGCCATTCCACCGCTTTCAGCTGAATTAAATCCCCATAGTCTAGATAGTCCTGGATCGTTAAATCCTTTATCAGACTTACTAAAAACTTTTGGCAACATTTCAGTTTGAGTAGGTTGTGGAAGTTTTCTTTTTCCGGCCTTAGCATTGAAGTCAACACGAAGAACATTATCAAGTGATTCTAGTTCTGCTTTTGTTTGTGCAGCATTCTCACTTCTTACAATATAGTACTGTCCGAAGAAATGTTTAATGCTTTTTGCTGAAGAAACAAAAGGGGCATTTCCAGCATCCTTCATTTTAACAACAAGTCTTTCAGTTGCGTGTGCTTGTGAAATTAGTGCCATTAAGGCGATACAAGCGAATAACTTTAATTTCATTTTTCAATCCTTATCCGATGGTTTGGTAGAGCCATCATAGAAAAGGATATTAAGGATGGGCACAAACAAGTTCTGACTTTAAAAACGAAAAAGTCGGTTATTCGCTCTTCATTTCGTTTAATGTACGATTAAGCCTGATTAGTGATCGTTTTTCAAAACTTCCTGGATCATAGCGGTAGTCTAAGTAATTGATAATATCTTCAAGTTCAACTCTATCTTGAAAGACCTTGGAAAAAGCCGGCATCACAGAATTTTTCTTAAAATTCTTAGGCGTTAAAATATAGTCACTGACCCAGTCCCTGCTCTTTTTTTCTAAAACCGACGGATAAAATAAATTAGACTTTTCAGACTCGTCATTAT
>CAYGQW010000092.1:0-10500 GCA_964352175.1 uncultured Halobacteriovorax sp. | reverse complement strand
CTTGTATAAATTGGCTTGTTCTCTGTCTTTATTCTTGAGCCATTCAGTCAGAAATTCATCGACTTCTTTGAGCTCTTCCACCAATTTTGATCTCACTAATTTAGGAGAACTAGCAATTTTTTGGAACTCTTTAAGCTTAGCTGTATCGTTTTTCACGAGTAGTTCACGCTTGGCCACTTCTTCCTTAGTCATGCGGTAGATCGGCATGTCGGCCAGATATTCAGCAAAAGTGAACTTCCTTTTTACAAGATATTCGACATACGTTTTTCTATTAGCCGACTTGGTTGCTATCTCATATTCTTTTTGCTTAATAAACTTGATGATTTCGTTATTTTGACGAATTTTTTTCTCATACTCATCTGATAAAAGTTCGTAGCGACGACGAACTACGACAAGCCTTTGCTCGGCAAAAATTTCGATTATTTCCTCAGGAGCATCAAAAATTCGTACCCCTCGCTCAGAAATTAAGGTGTAATTTGGAACCATTGAGGACTGAACCCCAATTTTCTCCTGAACTTCTTCAAGAGTTGGCTGTTGGCCACGCTTAAAAATTAGCTCTATTTTGATTTCGTTAGAAACAGAGCTATCGATAAAATCTTTGAGATAATCGTTATCAATATGCTTAGTCAGTAAGCGGTAAATTTTTTGAGCGTCATAGCCACGAGGAAGTTCAGTGATATAAATGGATCCACCGATTTCTTCAAAACGCATGCTAAAGACCATTCGGCCTTTTTTATCAACATCAATTTTTTCATCGTAGTAGTGAACATAAGGCTTAAGTTTTTTAGCTTTGCCAATCTCAAGATAAGTCTGCAAAGAAGCGCAAATATCTTTGTGATTAAAACTAGGAATAACAGAACTAAAACCAGTTCCAATTCCTTCAGCTCCATTAAGTAGCATGATTGGAAGTTTTGGTAAGAGAGCAACTGGCTCCATCACAGTTTCATCGTAGTTTGGGACCATTTGAACTTGGTTCATGTCATCAAAAAGTAAAAACTCAGAGACTTTACCCAGGCGACATTCGATATAACGACCGGCGGCTGGAGCTGTTTCCATTCGCTCCCCGAAGTAACCTTTCTTATCGATCAATGGATAGTTATTAGAAAATGTATAATCCTGGGCCATATTCACGATCGCGCTTTCAATCGAAGCAGGTCCGTGTGGGTGTAGAGTTAAAACAAGACCAGTAGCTGAACTAACTTTCGTAAGACCTTTTGATTGGTTTCGCCAAAGAGTATACAAAATCCTACGCTGACCTGGCTTAAGACCGTCCTGCAAGTAAGGAATCGCGCGATCCATTAACGTATAGATCTGATAATTGCGGTATTCTTCCTTAACGATATCCGTTAGCGGAATTGACTCCATTGAATGCAGGAAATTGTCCATCTTCTACCTTTTACTTTGCTTTTTTAATCGTTTTCTTTTTTGTTACTTTCTTAGTCGCAACTGCTTTCTTAGCCGTTTTTTTTGCCGTTTTTTTAGCAACTTTCTTGGCAGTCTTCTTAGCCACTTTCTTTGCAGTTGGTGACTTAGTCGACATCGCTTTAGACTTTCTAGCTCCACCCGAAGTAGATGAGACAGAAATTTGCTCACTACTTCTAGAGCTGGAGCTGTCCATTAATAAATCTTTTCTTAGATTGGCGTCTTTTCCAAAACAAACGTGCAGCATTTGACGAGCATTTTTCTTATCTACCACATCAATTCTAGTAAAGTTCTCTCGCTGAAGCAGATGCTTCCAAGCCTCTGGAGACATCTCTCCTAGACCTTTGTTGCGGTGGATTTCTTTAATTTTCATGCCCTTTTTCTTCATTGACTCTAACTCGTCAGGAGTTTCAGCATAAAGAACAGCTTTATCAGTCACCACTTCAAAAAGTGGTGCTTTCGCTAACTGAATAGCACCTTGATCAAAGAGCTCTGGCCAAAAATGATAGAAGAAATTGGTTAAGAGCGTGTTGATATGACCACCATCAACATCAGAGTCAGCTAAAAATACAATCTTCGAATAGCGCAGATCTTTTGGCTCAGCTGGCTGGCCAATGGTTAATCCAACCGAAGCAGTAATATCCATGAATTCTTGGTTTTCTAAGATATCTGAAATTGTAGACTGTGAAACGTTCATCGGTTTACCGCGAAGTGCGATACCCCCTTGATAAAGCTTATTTCTAGCTGAACGAAGGCCTCCAATAGCCGAGTCTCCTTCACATATAAACAGCGTACACATAGAACGATCTTTTCTTTCATTGGCATCAAGTAGTTTTTCAACTTTTTGCTTCTTAAGTTTTTTACCTTTCTTAGAAGCCTCTTTTAACACCTGGTATTTCGTTCGTGACTTAGCTCTCTCTACAAAAGCATCCATCATATCTTTATTTTTACGAATGAATTTATCCATGGCCTTACTCATAAAGCCTTCTAGACATTTTTCTAGATTAAGATCACGTACTAACTTTCGCTTAGTTTGTGATTCAAAGCGTGGATTGGGCATGGTCAAGCCAATAACGAAGGTCGCACCTGCCAAAATATCATTATCAACGAAGCTAATTTTTTCTTTTTTAGCCACCCTTTCAAGCTTTTCTTTAATCGAGTTAATGAAAAGACGCTTAACTTTGTCGTGGTGAAATCCACCGTCGTAAGTAGGTGTTGAATTAACAAAAGAAATAAAACGTTCGCGATCATCGCTATCAGGATCTACAGCTAAAGCCACAGTTAAATCGATTTTACCCCTAACTTTTTTTCCCTTAACATTGGTGGTCTCATATACATAAGAATCTTCACCAAGAAGTTGAGCATTTGTAGAGTCAACACGCTCACAAAGCTCTAACACACCCTTTTTAAACAGAAATTTTTCTTTGTTAAAAGTGAATGTTAAGCCTGGATTATTATAGGCAAGATCAATAATTCTTTTTCTAAGCAGTTCAGCATTAACAATATCATTTTTATAAACTTGCTTTGAAAGTTGTATTTCAACTTGAACACCAGAAGCACCTTTGAAGGGCTTTGGTTTACTCTTACTTTTTTTAAGAGCACCATCAGTAAAAGTATATGTCTGCTCTTTTCCTGAATTATAGTGCTTTACAGTTACTTTAAATAAATCTGAAGTTAAACATGTGGCTGCAGCGCCTAGACCGTTTTGCCCAAGCGTTCTGTGTAAAAAACCTTTTTCATCAGTCTCTTCATCTTTAAACTTTGAACCAGTTCTAAACTCTGTATAGACCTGTTCCACTTTATTGAGTGGAAATCCAATACCGTTATCACGCACAATCACTGTCTTGCCATCAGCAGAAAGCGTTGTATGGATTTCAGACACGTGGCCACGGTAATACTCATCGATACAGTTGTCTAAGAGCTCTTCAATCGCTTTTGATTTTGCTTGGTGAAATGGTACAGTTTTAAACTCAACACCTTTATCGGTGTATGTGTAAGTTTCAAGGTCTTCAATATCGTTTGAACCAAAAACTAAAGTTAGACGATTTCTAACGTGCCAGCGCTGATCTTTGCTCTCAATTTCAGCGTCTTTAGTTTTTCCGCGACGTTTCACTTTTTCAATTTCGGCCATATTTATATTACCTAGCAATAAGTCTCTGATTTTAGTAACGTGTTTCCTAGGTTAAAGGGCCACAGGGGCCCAGAAAAGGAACGATGCGCCATATTAAACTTTTATTGATATTCTTGGTTTCAACTTCGCTGCATAGCGCACAGATTGATTCTGATATGTGGAAAAAGCTCAAAGAGGGCTACATTCTTGCTTATAGCGACGTTGAAAGCTCAAAAGAGCTGGGCCCAGAGGCCCAAAGCCTCGACTATAAAATTTATGGACTCCATCCCAGAAAATGTGGCTTTGCTCTAAAAAAAATAAGCCGTTACGAAAAATATTCAACTTTTATCGATTTTGTAAAAAAAAGTTCATACAGCGAAGAGTCACAAACCGTTTTTTTTGATTTTAGCTCCATTCTTTTGCCCTATGACATGCTTTTAAGCTTCAAATTGCCACGCATCGAGCAGCCAGGAATGTATGAATTTTTATTTGAAAAAGGTTTTTTAAAGGGTTTGGTCGGCACAATTACCGTTAAAGAAGAAAAATCTAAGTGCTTATTCATTGGGACCGCTAATTGGAATGGGCCTAGCTCAAGTATTCCTGATTCTATTTTTGAATTCTTTTCTAAAAACCTCGGAAAAGCCGCAATGGAGCGTATTTTCAGGTTTTCAAGTAAATTGTGACAAACATACTTAGGCCATGCATAATTGCATTCTTATGAAAGTTCTACAGATCAGCGCAAGAGATACTCACTCCCTAAGGCATAAAGTTTTACGCCAAGGTCGCCCTATTGAAGAATGTTATTTCCCTGGTGATGAAGATGATCAAACTTTTCACTTAGGGGCATTTGTTGAAACAAAACTCGTAAGTGTCGCTTCATTTTTTTACGAAAGAAATCCAGCTTTTGAAGATGTTGATCAATATCGCTTGCGTGGCATGGCCACCCTTGAAGATCACCGCGGTGGTGGGCACTCAAGAGCTCTACTTCGTACAGCCTTTCCTATTATCAAACAAAATTTCTGCTCTTTAGTTTGGTGTAATGCCCGTGTCAGTGCCGTCGGTTTTTATGAAAAAACGGGATTTACTTCTTTTGGTGATGTGTTTGAAGTGCCAGTGATTGGCGAGCATTTACTGATGTTTCGAAAAATCTAAAATCTTAACTTTTTCTCGTTAAAGCACCAAATACGATCTGGAATACTATGCACACGCTTGTATTGTTCTTCTGAGCATTCTTCATGGCTTTTAAATGCTTTTATTGGTGCACACGGAAGCTCAAATCTATTCTTTGCTAGGAATCGATCACGCTCTTCACGACACTCGGTCGCGCTTACTAGACTGGTACAAACAAAATGCCTATCGACGCAGTCATAAACTAAAATTTCGCCCTTAAAATATCTTGTCGACAGACGAATTCCCGTGCCAGACAAGAAGTCTTTAGGGCCATTATCGCCGCTTTTTAATTTTTCCAATTCACGTAACTCACGCTCTGTAGAAACATCAATAGAGACCTGTGCCAAGACTTGGTTTTGGATGAGGAAAAAAGCAAAGAAATGTAATAACAGCATTCTCATGGGGTAAGCTCCGTGTTAATTATAACATATGAAAACTCACAATCACCTAATTCTTGAACTAGCAAAGCGCGTCGAAAAGGCTGCCCTTGAGCTTGGTGCCCCACTAACTCTTGAAGAAGCCTATGCCGCAATTGTTGAACCGCCTCAGTTCGAGATGGGACATTTTGCCTTTGGGTGCTTTCGTTTGGCCAAGGCCATGAAGAAAGCTCCACCTGCTATTGCAACTGAACTCGCGAATAAGATTCATAGCGATGAAATGCTTGAAAAAGTCACAGCTGCTGGCCCATATTTGAACTTTATTATTTCAGCTAAAGCTTATGGCGATCTTGTGATCAAGCCTGTTTTAGATTCAAGTTATTTTAATCGAGATATTTTAGATCAAAATCCAAAGACAATGATTGAGTACTCTCAACCTAATACCCATAAAGTTTTGCACGTAGGACATATGAGAAATTTATGTCTTGGTAATGCTCTGATTAAAATGGGCAGATCAATAAATGCCGATATTATATCTGTTACTTATCCTGGAGATGTGGGCACTCACGTAGCCAAATGCCTTTGGTATTTAAAAAAGCATAACAACTCTCCGATTCCAGAAGGATCACCTGAAACTAAAGGAGCCTGGCTCGGACAAATCTATACTCTTGCCTCACATAAACTCGACGATGAATTAGGCTCTGATCAAGAAGCACAAAATCGCGTCGAATTGACCGCAATACTTAAGCAGCTTGAATCTGGCAGTGGTGAATACTTTGATCTTTGGCGTGAAACCAGAGAGTGGTCACTTCGTTTAATGGAAAAGGCTTATGCTTGGGCCGATGTTAAATTTGATCGTTGGTTTTTTGAAAGTGAAGTCGATGCTCCTTCGCTTAAATTTATTAATGAGCTTTTTGAACAAGGAAAGCTAGTAAAAGATGACGGCGCCATTGGTATGGACCTAAATGACGATAAACTTGGGTTTTGTCTTCTGGTTAAAAGCGATGGCAACGGATTATATGCGACTAAAGATGTTCAGCTCGCTAAAGTGAAGTTTGAAGAATTTAAAGTAAAAAAATCTGTCTATATCGTTGATAACCGTCAAAGCCATCATTTTAAGCAAGTCTTTAAAGTACTGGAAAAAATTGGTTTTGATCAGGCCAAAGACTGCTTTCATTTAGCTTATGATGTAGTGGAACTTCCTGACGGTGCTATGAGCTCAAGAAAAGGAAATATTGTTCCTTTGATGGACCTTGTAGAGCAAATGGAAGCGAGAATAACTACTGACTACCTCGAGAAATATCGTGGAGACTGGAGTGATGAAGAGATCAAACAGACTGCTCACGCTGTTGCCGGTGGAGCTATTATCTATGGCATGGTTCGTGTTGATAATAACCGTAAAATTGTTTTTGATATGGATGAATGGTTAAAACTTGATGGTGAGACCGGCCCCTATCTTCAGTATGCAAATGCTAGAATTAAGTCACTTGTTGAAAAACTCGGACCTGTTGAAGCTCAAATCGATTTCTCCCAGCTTAAAACAAACTCAGAACTAATGCTGGCGTCTAAAATTTCTCGTTACAATGATGTTTTAGAAAAGGGCTGGAATGATTTAAAGACAATTGGTCTTTGCTCATACCTCTATGACCTTTCAAAGCTATTTAATAGTTTTTATGTCGAGTGCCCAATTGGTAAAGCTGAAACAAACGAATTAAAACAAGCAAGACTTGCTCTAGCAAAAGCTACAGGTAGTATTCTAGAGCATGGTCTCGCAGCCATTGGCATTACTGCACCAAAGAGAATGTAATATATAGTCAAGTTTTGTATATAAGAAATTACTGCTTTACTAGCTCTGCTTGTCGTATTATCAAGCAGTCTATGAAAACTCTTACACTACTTGCTGCTTTCTTTTTCACTCTAAATGCGAGTGCCACACTAAGCTTAGTTTCTCATGATGGTGCGCATGCTTTTAACCTACCATTGAAGCAATCTGACCTTGGTAAATCTTTAGGTCAGTTAACGATTGAAATGCTTGATCTATATCAAGTGGACTATCAAGGCAGTGAACTGGGATTAAATTCTGTTTTAAATTCACCTGTAGGACTTGATGCTTTAGTAATTATTAGTGATCAAGAAATTAAATCTTACGGTTGGTGTTTTTCTTATAATGATATTATTCCTGAAATCTATGCCAATGAGATTGAAATAAAATCTACTCATGATCAAATTTTGTGGTTTTGGGGATATGCTCATTTTCTAAATGGTAAGTGGATCTCACAGTGTTCCATCGATTAAATCAATAATCTGATTCAATATTATAAATTATAAAGATCCTTTCCGGCTTGATAATTTATCTTGCGTCCAAAGAGACACAGGAGATTGCAATGAATGAAATTATTTTTTTAATCTTATGCTTAATGCCTATTACTTTCTACTTGGTTATCCAAAAATTAATAATACTTGCCGATGGAATTCAAATGAACCAGTTCAGGCAAAAGCAGCATATTGCGATCAAGAAATTTGATAAAACAAGATCATTTAACTAACCCAAACTAAACTCAAAAAGTATCGAATTTCCTATTCAAAATGAGTCGTTAGTAGAGGTTGGGCCAAGGTTAACTTGGCCTTTTATTTTTTAAATCCTCTTCAAGTAGAACTTTCAAGGCTGGATTTTGAATCATTCTTTCTTTATAAATAAGAAAATAATTGGCTTTTACTCCTGAAAGTTTACCAAAATCATGAAGCGTTCCAAGCTTTAAAAAATCGTATGCGGCAAACTTAGGTAGAAAAACAAGACCCTCGCCTTTAGAAGCTAAGATCTTTTGAAGTGCTGTATCCTGAGTCTGAGCAATGATGTCTGGGAATACTTGATTAAGCGAAAAATAATTATCCAAATCCTTTCTTAACTTAGAGTGATAAGTAGGAAGAATACATTGCGTTGATTTAATTAAGTCTTTTAATTTCATTTTATTTTGTTTGCTTTTTTTATTTCCATAAACGTGAATATCAGATGAGTAAATTTCTTTTGAAAATACCTCTGAACCAGAAAAACTTGAATGGTCTTGATCAGAAATAAAAGCTTCAATATGAAAAGTATCTAATTGTCTTAACAACTCAAAATTATCACCTTCAAAAATAGATAACCGACATCCTGTTTTTTTGTAGGCAAAGTCTACGATATGGCTAATGAAATGTTTGGGAATGCAATCAAGAGATCCAATAGAGAGATGAATTTTTTTTGCTGATTTTCCATCTTCAATCGTCTTAATCATTTCTTGCCCAAGGCTATTAATTTGATTGGCATAATCAAGTACGAGCTTACCTGCATCGGTCAAAGACATTATCCTATAACTACGATCAAAAAGTTCATAGCCAAGATGTTCTTCAAAAGTTTTAAGTTGAGAACTTAAAGCCGGTTGTCCTACTTTTAGAATTTCTGATGCCTTTGATATGGTTCCTTCATTCGCTATAACTCTAAAGTACATAAGATGATGATAATTAAGCCATTTCATATTTTCCTCTCATCGATTAAATCAATAGTTTGAATCGATATTATATATTTCATAAAAGATACAATTCATATTACTCTGCGCAGCGATTCATAGACACACACTAGACGTTTATTTTTATTTGATATTTTTTAATAGATAACATTTGAAACGGAGGATTTATGAAATTTTTATTAGCCTTTATGCTTTCATTACCAGTATTTGCTCAAGATGTTTGTACGAATTTTGGCCCTCAAACCCCAAGAGATATTTCAAGTTCTTATGGTCTTAATACTGTTTTATTTTCACCTGCTCCAAGTGCAGAGAAGATGAATCTTTGTAATATTCACTTTCATAAGAATGCTGAACACAAAGGTCCAGAATTCAGTGTTTATGCAGGCCCTGGAGATAATGGTGGTTACAAATGTGATATTACTCCAACTCTTTCAGAATATGAGCTTCGTCCAGTTCAAAAAAATATTTGTACCAATGTTAAACCTGGCGATACCATTGAACTTCACTGGGTTCATTCATCTTGTCCAGTGGCACCAGGACCTGGTCTTGGGTCTTGTTTAAGTGAGACTTGTCCTAACCCACAACTTCGTGTTGAAACACAAGTCTTTGTTCTTGTTAACGATGAAACTGCTGCCAATATGCAAGACTTCGATGCTATGGAAGAAAGAGTTGATGGATATTTTCAAGCAAGAGAGTTACCACTTTCGATCGAGACTGCAACATTCTTAGGTTCAACAACCGGACCTAGCTATACGCAGTCTAAGTGTTCACCTTTACATGTCACTTGGAATGTTTCTAAGACGTGTCAGAAGATGGATATCAATAGCCTACATGCATGGTGTGCTAACAATAAGTTTGAAGAAGATCATGGCCACGGTGTAAGACAGCTTGTCACTGATCCACGACTTTTAAATAATTTCTAATCTACAATCTTGGCGAAAGCTCTATGCTTTCGCCATCATTAATTCAATAAAGACAGTCATCGCAAGAACAATGAGTGAAAATGATACGTATTTGACAAGTTCTAGAATTTTGATCGATTCAGAAGATCTCGCTCCCACCCAAATCCCCGCAACCATACCAACGAATAAGCCACCGGCGTGAGCAAAGTTAGCGATTGGCCCAAGTAATCCTGTAAGGCATAGAACAAACCAGCCAATCATCATATAAACATCTTGCTTAGGAAGAGAGAACTCTTCTTTGGGGTTAAATGTTTTAACCATCCATATAAAACCTAATAGTGAGTAGACAACACCACTCATACCGCCAAAACTTGGTCCTTTAAACCACCACTGAAAAATGTTTGAAAAGACGCCACTTGCAAGGATTAACCCAGAAAAAAAATATTTTCCACGCGTAAACTCGATCATGCTGCCAAGACTTTTAAACCACAGCATATTAAACACAATATGCATGATTCCAAAATGAACGAGTGCAGGTGTAAACAGTCGCCACCACTGACCTTCATTCATGATCTCATCAAGACCTTGAGTATATTTTGAGATGAGTAGCGCAGATCTTACGACTGAAGCATCACCAAGCCACATTAAAACTGAGACCGAAACACAAAGTAGAATGACGGATTTAGTTAAAATTCCAAATGGAATTTTAGCCATCTCGATTGTTTCCTTTGCAATTTCAAATTTAGGTGGCATGCCAACAGTGACTCGATAAAGATCGTGCGCTAGAGCAAACTCTTCTTCGCGCTCTACAAATAAACCTATTGAGCCGTCATTTGTCCGAGTATATTGCGCGGTAATACCGCGTTCACTTAGTCGCTTACAAATTAAGGTCGCTGTTTTTTCATCTTGAAGTTGACCAAACAAATAAGGCATTAACTAATCCTGTCGCCATGGTTGTTGTATTCATGTATACTACCCGACCGAGTCCCATGAAGGAACTAGAAGATAAGTTGTTA
>CAYGQW010000091.1:0-10551 GCA_964352175.1 uncultured Halobacteriovorax sp. | reverse complement strand
CGCACAGACAGATCAACTTCTTTCGATCTTTCAAAGTGCTAATGAATCACAATGCAACAGAACGACGAATGAATTTGCTAATACTTGTAAAATGTTAACCCCTGGATCTATTTTCGATACGACAGCTGCTGAATCAATTGCTGTGGCAAATCCAAATGTCCTTAAAGATGGAATTATTGGAAACCATTTAAATTCTGAAAACTGGATCCATATAATCAATGCAACCAGTAACAAGAGTTTAGCCAATG
The DNA here is from genome assembly GCA_964352175.1 of uncultured Halobacteriovorax sp. GTDB lineage: Bacteria > Bdellovibrionota > Bacteriovoracia > Bacteriovoracales > Bacteriovoracaceae > UBA4207. The sequence continues at coordinate 10,303 of CAYGQW010000091.1, read as the reverse complement.
CTGCTGATATGCAGGCATTAATGTGTGCCATTCACTATAAAAGTGGTGGGATGACATCAGATAAAGATCAAGCTTTAGCACACAGAGGTGAAGGTAATGGTTATCACACTAACTTGCTGGAGCCATTTAATGACCCTGAAGTTTTAAACAATGCTCTTCTAGGTTCAAGAAGCGCAGACGTTTTAGCAACATTTGATAACTGTAGTCCCTTTGCTGCTTCAGGAGCTGGTGCTGAATCGCGATTACTTTATGACGAGAACTTTCAACTTCCTTACAATCTTGGCGATGCTTTTAGAGAGTCTCAGGTAACTGCGAGTTCAAATAGAGGTAGTATTATTGAAGGCAGCCAAACGACACAAGAAACAGTGGCCGCCTTGCGGGGGGCAGGTTTCTTTAGCGGAGGTTCTGGCTCTTCAAGTTCTAGTAGAGATGAAGGCATTAGGTCCGGAATCGTAGATTCGAATGGCCTTGAAACAATGAATAGAGACACACGAAGAGAGCTTGAAAGTCGTAGTCAGCAAGAAGTAACTTCTCAGGCAAGTGATTTTTATAACTCAATGGAAGACAGAAGAATTGAACAAGCAACCAGCTCGTTTATGAATACTTTCGCCTCAAGATCTTCGGCAGTTTCAGATAGCAGCGACCTTTCTTCAAACGAAGACATTGATACAGCCAACGCTGCTCAAGAGCTTCAACAAACTAGAAGTGCTATAGAGGCTAATGATACACTGTTAAGACAATTAGCAGAGTTAGAAAGAAAAAATAATGAGCTAAATGCACGACTTCAAGAGATGAATATATCAACGATTGAAGATGAAGACGGTAATACTGTGAATGTGGCAGATGCCTTTGCAAGAACAAGAGAAAGAATTGAAAGGCAAAGAGAACAAGCAATTCAAGAGCGTAATGCATTAGAAGAAAGAGAGCGAGTTGCTCAAAGCTTCGTTAGTCCAGCCAGAGGAAGTAATGCAGTTGCAACACAGTCGGAAAGTGACACATCAAATTTTAATGCCAATGTAGGATCAAATAACACATCTAGAAATTCAAATAATTTATCTTCATCTGCTGGCAACTCATCTACATCAGATTCAGCTAGTTCAAGAGCCCCAGCAAGCATAGCTTCATCTTCTTCGAGCTCTAACTTTGAGCCAGCAAGCTATGGACCAATTCCTTATTCTGGAATTATTCTTTCTGTTGATGAACTTAGCATTGCAAGACCACAACTTGATTTAGGCGGAAGGTCTCTTGAAGATAGCGCAGATCTGATTAGAGCTGCTATCTTAGAAGTTCAATCGGCATTGCGTGGGCGTGAATCAACACTGCCAGCTTATACGATTGGTAATAAGTCGATTACTGAATATATTGTTCAGGAACAAAACGGCGAAGATGTTATCGTTTATATCGATGGTGACGAAGTTAAAATTCAGACGATTGATTTGTCTTTAGAGTCAACGCAGGTTGTCGCCGAAGAAGAGCCAGAGCAAGTTGTAGAGAGGGCTCCGGCTTCTGAAGCAACTCCAGTAATTGAGTCTGCTGGCAGAAAAAATATTGATGCTCTTAATTACAGCTGGGACTTCGTTAAAGACACTTTAGATGAGTCTCAGAAAATAGAATAACAATTCATACTATGTTGACGGTAGGATTATCGCCTACCGTCTTGTCACAATGTCCCATTAAACTGCATAATTTCATCCAATTAGACTCTAAAACCTAGGTTTTTTATGGATGTTTTGACGAGCAGTGTTGATCCTCATTCGGCTGACTTTAAAGCTAATAAATCACATCATCTTGAACTAAAAGAAGATTTAAAAAAACGGCTTGAAAGAGTTTATCTTGGGGGCGGCGAAGCTTCAGTCAAAAAACATGAAGCCAGAGCAAAGTTACTGCCACGAGATCGTATCAATTCGATTCTTGACCCAGGTTCACCATTTTTAGAACTCAGCTCTCTTGCCGCAGATGGTGTTTATAATAAAATAGATGTTCCTAGTGCGGGAGTTGTAACTGGTATAGGTCGTGTCCACGGCATTGAATGTCTTTTTGTTGCAAACGATGCAACGGTGAAAGGCGGCACTTACTTTCCACTGACTGTAAAAAAGCACTTAAGAGCACAAGAGATCGCGCTTGAAAATAAATTACCTTGTATATATCTCGTCGATTCAGGTGGAGCTTTCTTGCCCATGCAAGATGAAGTCTTTCCAGATAAGGAACACTTTGGACGCATCTTTTATAATCAGGCACAGATGTCGGCAAAAGGTATCCCGCAAATTGCTGTTGTCTTAGGCTCATGCACAGCTGGGGGGGCCTATGTCCCTGCCATGTCTGATGAAACAATTATTGTAAAAGACAACGGAACCATTTTCTTAGGTGGCCCACCGTTAGTTAAGGCTGCTACCGGTGAAGAAGTGAGTGCTGAAGATTTGGGCGGGGCCAGAGTGCATACTGCTGAGTCAGGCGTGGCAGATCATTTTGCCGAAAATGAAGAACATGCCTTAGTACTTACGAGACAAATTGTCGCAAACCTTAACTATAAATCTGCCGGATCAAAACTAGGTCAAAAAGAAATTGAAAGATATGAAGAACCACTTTATCCAATCGAAGAGGTTTACGGCATCGTAAGCAAAGATACTCGAAAGCCATATGATATTCGTGAGATCATTGCACGCTTAGTTGATGGTAGTCGCTTTCATGAATTCAAGGCGAGTTATGGTACGACTCTAGTTTGTGGGTTTGCGAAAATTCATGGTCATCAAGTTGGCATTGTTGGCAATAATGGCATCTTGTTTTCCGAGTCTGCTCAAAAGGGTGCACATTTTATTGAACTATGCGGTCAGAGGAAAATACCTTTGGTCTTCTTGCAAAATATCACAGGATTTATGGTGGGACAGAAGTATGAGTCTGAAGGGATTGCTAAACATGGCGCTAAGATGGTGACCGCAGTTTCTACAGTTTCAGTTCCCAAGTTCACGGTTGTCGTAGGCGGGTCTTTTGGCGCCGGAAATTACGGTATGTGTGGTCGTGCTTATTCGCCAAGGTTTTTATGGATGTGGCCTAATGCCAGAATCTCTGTCATGGGTGGAGAGCAAGCCGCCGGTGTTTTAACAACTGTTAAGCAGGATGCTGGTGCGAATATGTCTGATAGCGAAATAAAAGCTTTTCAAAAACCGATTTTAGATAAGTATGAAACCGAAGGTTCTGCTTATTATTCTAGTGCAAGACTTTGGGATGATGGTGTCATCGACCCATCAAAAACAAGAGATGTTCTAGGTTTAGCTCTAGAAGCAGCTTTAAATAGTGAAATAGAAGAGACACGCTTTGGTGTCTTTAGAATGTAGGAGATCGTGATGAAGCTTCATCAAGTAGAAATAGATGCTGGAGTCCAAACGATTAGCCTTAATCGTCCTGAAATTCATAATGCTTTTAATGATGAGTTAATTAAAGAACTGATCCAAAGCTTTAAAACGATTGGGCAAGATATAAAGGTTGTTGTCCTTAGAGGTGCAGGTAAGTCATTTTGTGCTGGTGCTGACCTGAACTGGATGAAACGCATGGTGGAATATTCAAAAGATGAAAATATCGCTGATGCAAATAAGCTTGCAGATTTATTTTGCGCTATTGATGATTGTCCTGCGCCCGTCATAGGAGTCGTTCAAGGTGCCGCGCTTGGCGGAGGTTCGGGACTCGTTTCCGTTTGCGACTATGTTTTGAGTGCAGACAACACAGTATATGGTTTTACAGAAGCTCGATTAGGATTAGTGCCTGCGGTGATATCCCCATTTGTCATGGCAAAAATTGGTCTGTCTAATGCTAGAGCGACTTTTTTATCGGGTCGAAGATTTAGTGCATTTGAGGCAAAGGAAATGGGACTAGTTCATCAGATTTGTAATCAAGATCAGCTTGAAAAAGAACTAGAAAAGATAATCACAGAATTTAAAAAAGCAGGCCCTAAAGCTTCAAGAGAAGCAAAGCTTTTAATTAAAGGTGTGCAATCCAAATCACAAAATAGAAATGAGCAAATTCAATTTACTTGTGAAACAATTGCCCGCTTACGTGCAAGCAGTGAAGGACAAGAAGGAATGGGAGCACTTTTAGAGAAGCGCAAGCCTAATTGGATAAAATAATGAATATTAAATTTAAAAAAATTCTTATTGCGAATCGCGGAGAAATCGCGCTTAGAGTAGTTAAAACATGCCGAGAATTAGGTATACCTTGTGTAACCTTATACACGCAAGAGGAGATAGACCTGCCACATTCCAAAGCGGGTGATCAATTTGTTTGTCTTGGCTCTGGATCTTTAAAAGATACTTATTTGAATCAAGATCTCATTATAAAAATTTGTAAAGACCTCGGAGTTGATGGCATTCACCCTGGCTATGGTTTTCTGTCTGAAAATGCAGCCTTTTGTAAAAAAGTTACTGATGCAAATATAAAGTTTATCGGCCCTTCACCTGAATCGATGATTTTAATGGGTGATAAAACGGGTTCTAAAAGAAAGATGGAGGAAGTCGGAATTCCTCTTATTCCTGGTTATCACGGAGATGAGCAAAATTCAGTGCTTTTAAAGAAAGAAGCTTCCAAGATCGGCTATCCAGTCTTGGTCAAGGCGTCTGCCGGAGGTGGCGGGAAGGGGATGCGAATCGTTGAGGCTGAAAAATTATTTGATGAAGCATTAGCATCTGCAAAGCGAGAAGCCTTAAATGCTTTTGGCGATGATCGTGTTTTAATTGAAAAATATATCCAGAATCCACGCCATATTGAAATTCAAGTGATGAGCGATCAACATGGAAATCATACTCATCTTTTTGAAAGAGAGTGCTCGATTCAACGACGTCACCAAAAAATCGTTGAAGAATCACCTTCTGTGGCATTAGACGATAACCTTCGAAGTCAAATGTGTCAGGTCGCGACTCAAATTACAAAAGCTATAAACTATGAAGGTGCGGGTACTATTGAATTCATCCTTGATGGTGATATCCCGGGAGCATTTTATTTCTTAGAGATGAATACTCGCTTACAAGTTGAACATCCTGTAACTGAATTAGTCACCGGCCTCGATCTAGTCAAGCTTCAGCTTGAGGTTGCTTCAGGAAGTAAGCTTTCATATCAGCAAAATGACTTGATACAACGAGGTCATGCAATTGAGCTGCGTATTTATGCTGAAGATCCAGATAATAACTTTCTCCCATCTATTGGAAAAATATTTAAAGTGGGTAATACCCAAGCTCGACTAGATACTGGCTATCAAGATGGTAACTCCGTCACGATCAGTTTTGATCCGATGCTAGCCAAACTTGTTGTTTATGGAAGTAATCGGTCTCAGGCCATCAGTGCAGCATTGTCAGCTCTTAATGATATTCCCTTCTTAGGCTTAACAACTAATCGTGATTATTTAGCTCGTATTTTAAAACATGATAAGTTCATTCAAGGTGAGACTTTTACCCACTTTGTTGAAACTAATAAAGATGACTTGTCACCAAAAGATATTTCTTTTGAAGAGATGTCTCTTGCACTTGCCGGGCATCTACTTAGTGAAGGAAAGCTTTCTAATGAAATGGTTAAGTCCTCTTGTGCTTGGGAACGTTTAATAGGGTTTAGATTATGAATAAAAAATATCTGATAAATAATAAAGAAGTCGAGATTGATTTAATCAAACTGCAAGGTGGAGAAGTTGTGTTTATATTAGATGGGCAAAAGTGCTCATTCACAGGATCTGACTCAAACACAATTTCTTCGAGACATAATGAATCGACTACGAATCGCCATCAAGTATTTAGTTATAAGCATGGAAACAAATCTTATATATCTGTCGGGAGTCGTTCGTTTTCCGTGGAAGACGCAAGTTTAAATAGAGTCTCTGGAGCTGCACTTTTGGGGGCGATGGTTTCTCCCATGCCTGGTAAGATTTTAAAGCTACTAAAGCGGCCAGGACAAGCGATAGCTCAAGGTGACTCCATTCTTGTTATGGAAGCCATGAAAATGGAACATACGATAAAGGCATCGAGTGATGGAGTTATTTCAAAAATCAATGTTTCTGAAGGGCAGCAAGTTGATGGTGGACTGATCCTAGTTGAACTTGAGGAGCAAAAGTGAGTGTTCGAATTGTAGAAGTTGGGCCCAGAGATGGTTTGCAGAATGAAAAAACTATCCTTGATACATCAACTAAACAACAATTTATAGAAATGCTTTCGAATGCTGGATTCAGTACTATTGAAGCAACTAGCTTTGTTCGTTCAGAGAAAATACCTCAAATGAGTGATGCCAAAGCTCTCATACAATCATTAGTTGATCACTCTCTTTCATTAGAAAAATTTCCTTGTCTTGTTCCTAATCTTAAAGGACTGGAAATTGCTCACGAGCTTGGAGTTAAAGAAATTGCAGTATTCACCGCTACAAGCGAAGCCTTCAACAAGAAAAATATTAATGCCTCTATTGCTGAAAGCTTAGAGCGAATTGAAGAGGTTTGTTTAAAAGCTAAAGCTTATAAAATGAAGATCAGAGGATATGTCTCAACTGTTTTTGGCTGTCCTTATGAAGGGAAAACGAGTCTCTCAACCTTAGAAGTAATTCTTAATAAACTTTTTAGCCTTGGATGTTATGAAATATCGTTGGGCGATACCATAGGTATTGGTCACCCTTTACAAGTTAAAGAAATTTATAATTTTTTAAACACTAAATTTGATATGTCTAAAATTGCTTGGCACTTTCATGATACACGAGGTGTAGCCGTAGCAAATATTATGGCAGCCTACGAAGAAGGTGCCAGAACTTTTGATTCTTCTGCTGGAGGTCTTGGAGGTTGCCCATATGCTAAAGGTGCCAGTGGTAATGTTGCTACCGAAGATGTTGTTCAAATGTTTCATTTAATGGGGATTGATACAGGTGTCAATTTAGAGAAAGTTGCAGCTGCTTCAACTTTTATTTTACAGAAACTAGGTCGTGCAAGTGCCTCAAAAGCTTACCATGCACTTATAGCGGAGAAGTCATGACTGATTGGTCAACAAAAACGTGGGAAGATATCCAATTAAAACTAGATGATGACGGGTGTTTGTGGGTGACATTAAATCGACCACAAGCCAGTAATGCGTTTAGTGATGAGATGATTCAATCTCTTGTTACAGCTCTTCCTTTGGCAGATACTGATGATCGAGTTCGTGTTTTCATTATAACAGGAGCTGGCAAACACTTTTGCGCCGGAGGTGATATTAAGGCCATGAGAGATGAGTCTGGAATGTTTGCTGGAACTTCTAATGAACTTCGAAAGCGTTATCAAGCAGGTATTCAAAGAATTCCTTTGATGATGGAGAGCTTGTCTAAGCCAATCATTGCTTTTGTTAATGGTGCTGCTGTTGGAGCAGGTTGCGATTTTGCTTGTATGGCCGATTTGCGAGTTGCTAGTAGCGCAGCTTTTTTTAGTGAAACCTTTGCTAAGCTCGGTCTTGTTCCTGGCGATGGCGGTACCTACTTTCTTCCACGTATCATTGGATGGCCTAGAGCTATGGAGATGTTTTTAACTGGTCGTAAAGTCAGCGCCACAGAGGCACTTTCTTGGGGGATGATCAATCGTTTGGCTTCTCAAGGAGAGGAGTTAGATGCTGTAAAAAAGCTTGCTAGTGAATGCTTAGGTATGGCCCCAATTGCAGTTTCCATGACCAAGAAAGCTCTTAAATTATCCCAAAAAGCGGAACTATCTCAAGCACTTGATCTTCTGGCTTCATTTCAAGCGATTACTCAAAGAACCCAGGACCATAAAGAAGCCGTGAATGCTCTGCTTGAAAAAAGAAAAGCGAACTTTAAGGGTTTATGAAATACCTACTTATACTTTTTGTTTTATTAAGTTGTTCACGCTTAGACTTCGCAGCTCAAAATGAAAGCAGTATTCCAATCTTCTGGGGAGCTAAACCCGGACACGATACTTTCGTTAGAGTTCAAGGAATAGTTCCATTGTATTTGTGGGGGGCGATTGAATCACCACTTCCTGTATCGATTGAAAAAGCATTTGCGAAAGAAGGAGCTACAAGTATTTCCAAGTTGTCAGTATCTGAAATTTCAGGCTGGGATGTTTGGTGGCCTAGAGTTTTAAGCTTTGGAATGTACTGGCCTATAAAATGGCAGGCCGAAGGCTTTGTTCAAAAGCCTAAAGTTATCGAGGATCGTTGATGAAGCTTTTATTGTTATTTTTTTTCTTTTTTATATCTTGTTCAAGTGGATTGAAAATTAATCCAGGTCGTTGTCCTGGTCTGGTTAAATTAAAGCTAAAGAATGAAAAAACGCAAGGCGAGAAAAAGTTTATATTAAGAGAGTTTGGCATTGGTCAAAAGGAAGTTACTCTTGATCAGCTTCTTCTAGAGGCTAAAGCTCCTGATTGCCTCAAATTAGAAAGTATCAGAGTTAGTGTAGAAAGTGACTTTTGGGATCAAATGATTTCCATCATCCCGTTTTTTTCACAGTGGACAATTGAGTTCGGTTGGAATGAGCCTCGTAAGGCTAAATAACATCTAGCTTTCTAAGCGAGTTATTAAACTTTTGCATATGCTCGCTTGGTTCACTTAGTTTAGCAGATGCTTGCTCTTGCATCTGCTTCATCTTTTCAACTAAGCGTTTAGTTTGCTCAGCTTGAGAGCCTTGAGTGTTAATCATTCTTAGATTGAATTTGGCGTATTCGCCCATTTTTTCTATTCTCATGACTATTTATCGGACTATTCTCTGATAACTTTAGTCGGACTCTTTTCATTGCTAAGTTATTGATTTTATTCGTCTAGAGAGTCTCTTAGGTTGGCAAAGAAACCCTTTTTATAGGCATCAGCTTCTTCTACACTTAGGTGACCAAATGAAGTGACATCTTTGTGTACAAAGAGATTTTGCTCCATCAGATCATTCATAAAGCGAGATGGAGAGCGTGGTGTCTTCTTTCCAAATAACTGACGCTCTTTACAGTATGTCATTATGAGACGTTCTTGTGCTCTTGTAATACCAACGTAGCAAAGTCGTCTTTCTTCTCCTATATCGTCACCCTCTTTAACTGTTCTCTTGTGGGGGAGAGTCTCTTCTTCCATGCCTACCAGATAGACTTGTCGAAATTCAAGCCCTTTTGATGAATGCAGAGTCATTAATGTAACTTCATTTTTTCTAACATCATCTTCTTCTTCATCTTCTTCTTCGCGCTTATCTTGTGAGTCTTGTAAAAGAATTTTTTCAACAAAGTCCTCTAAACTAGCGCTCTTTCCTCGAAATTTTAAAAAACGTTCGGCAGAGTCAATAAAGTACATAACATCATTTCTTCTTCTTTCTGCCTGCTTGACGTTGTCATATGATTTATCAATAAAATTAAAAAAGTCTAATCGTTCTACCAGCAGACCTATGGCTTGTGGTAAGGGGTGTAAGGCAAAGTTTTCTCTCGCCCAATCAACTAATTTTATAAATTCATCTATACTTTGCATTCTGGCCGGGGCTAAATTCGTATGAATTCGCATAGTTTCAAAAAGATCAATCTTTTCTTCTTGTGATTTTTCGAGAAACTTATTTAAGGTTGCCGTGCCAATCCCTCTTGGAGGAACATTAAGAACTCGACGCATGGCCATCTGATCTGCTGGATTATGGATCACAGAAAGATAGGCTACAAGATCTTTAATTTCTTTTTTCTCATAAAGTTTTTGACCGCCAATTATTGAATAGGGAATTTGTGACATACGAAGCTCATCTTCAAGAGGAGGCACTTGAGTATTGCTTCGATACAGAACAGCTATATCTCCTAAGTGGCCACCACTCGATTGGTGCTTAAGGATTTCTTCAACGATGGCCTGAGCTTCATGATCGGTATCACCTGTTAGCCATAACTCCGGTAATTGTGTACTTTCTTTTTTGCTCCATAGAGTTTTTTCTCTTCTGTTCTTGTTTACCTTGATGACATGATTCGCGAGGTTTAAGACAGGCATAACGGAACGATAGTTCTCTTCAAGTTTTATGAGTTTCGCTCCGGGAAAATTATTCTCAAATCCTAAAATATTACTAACATCTGCTCCTCTGAAAGCATAAATCGATTGATCGTCATCACCAACAACACATAAGTTATTATGCGACAGAGTTAAGCCTAGGGTGAGCTGGAATTGTAGAGAGTTCGTATCTTGATACTCATCGATCATGATGTATTGAAACTTTTCACTCCAAGTTTTGGCGACGTCAGGATGTTCTTTGAATAGTCTGACAACTAAAAATAGAATGTCATCAAAATCGATTGCATTATAGAACTTCAATTTATCTTCATAGAAGTGATAAACTGTTTCTGTTGCAATATCGTATGGGTCTTCTT
>CAYGQW010000090.1:0-10578 GCA_964352175.1 uncultured Halobacteriovorax sp. | reverse complement strand
CTTCCCATTTGCCTCACGTTCTTGGAATCACGCTGATGGATGGAGATATTACCTCACCCCTAACGTCGCCCACCTCTGCCTGGAATTACCGAGCGGGAGAGACATTCAGTTATTATATTTCACACCTACAAGGCAATATTCTTTTTCAGGCCATTGGGCGTGTCACTGATATTGATCCACTCAAGGATCTAAAGGCAGACACACTTCTTCTTACTATCGCCAACAGAGTCTCTACAGAAAATCTTATCAAGCGCTTTAATACCACAGGTGCGAAAACTGTTATTCCTCTGCACTACGATAATTTCTTTAAGAAGATGAAGCGAGAAGGGGAGATTGATTTGTTTTGGGGAGTGAAGACGGGAGAGTTTAAAGCCAGTGCTGCTGAAAAGGCGGCAGGGGTTAAGGTGGTTTGGCCGGGGTATTGTGAGGGGATTGGGATTTAGAGGGGCGTAAGATTGGACTTGAATTATACATAAAGAGAAGGATTTTAATAATAGTATTAAATAGTTGGGACCTGTTTATATTAAATATTGAAGTTAAGGTACCAAACCTCATAGGCCAAACTTTGTAATATTTTATATATTTAATTATGCTACTTTATTTTATACTACCTATTACATGAGGAGTAAGTCTTAGAATTCATTAAATATTGGAAGTAATACTGTAAAGAACTAAGGTCTTATAGAAAGAAACAAAAAAGAAAACAAAGATAGTAGGCTGAAAATGAGTGACGGAAATGCATTAATTGAATTAGGTAAACTAGCAGAGCCCGCAAAGGTGTTAATTGAAAAAGTATCAGATGCAGTTGGTGGGATATGCAAGCCTTGGCAGATTAAAAGGATTGCAAAGGCAGAAATTGAAGCGGCATTAATAAAAGCTGAAGGAAAGTTAAAAATAGATGATGTTGAAGAAAGAGGTCTATTGAGAGTTATTACGCAAGCTGGGCATAGGCAAAAAAATATTGAGCAAATAACAGCAAAAGCGATACCGCTATTGAATGAAGAAAGTATGCCTAATCAAATTGATGATGATTGGCTAGCATATTTTTTCAATAAGTGCGACTTAGTTTCAGATAAAGAGATGCAAACTGTTTGGGCTAAAATATTAGCTGAAGAAGCGAAGAAAAAAGGATCATTCAATAAAAGATCTTTAAATTTAGTTTCAACCTTAGAAAAAGAGGACGCTGAGCTTTTTAGTAATTTTTGTGGTTATGTTTTTAAATATGAATACTACTTTCCAATAGTTTTAGATTTTAGTAATGAAATTTACAAAAAAAACAATATTAATTTTTCCTCACTAAATCATTTAGGTTCAATTGGACTAATAACCCATAGTATGGGCTATGAAAAGATCGAGTTGCCAAGCGAATTCTCCTTTCGCTACTTTGACGAAATTGTAAAATTTAAGCTTAGGGGGAATAATACTAATTTAGAGATTGGAGAAGCATTATTAACGGATATAGGACAACAGCTTGTAACAATATGTGGTGCTAAAAAAGTGCCTGGATTTATTGAATATATTAAAAAATATTTCGGTGAAAGAATTATTAGTTAATTGGTGAACTTATTATAAGGAATCATAACTATAACTTCCAAACTTCATTTAAGGCTTTATCTGTTAGAAAAATAGCTCTTTCAAAAATAGAACTTTCATCCCAGTCATTTAATTCCAAATATTTATTAAATATTTCTACACCTGCAGCATATTCCTGAAGGCCTTTATGTTTTCCTTTTCCAGCTTTCTTTGTTTTCCAATCAGAATCTCTTATAGAGGAGTTCAAACTACTCGTTATAATCGTTAGGTTCCCAAGGGTTAATAAAAGATTATTTCTATCTGATTTACCCTGTTCACTTAATTTAGTCTTCCACTTGTTCTCCCATTTCTTTGGCATAACATGCTCAAGTGTGAAAGCAGTAATTGGCTTAAGGTCTGTTGACTGCAAGTGACTGCGAATAGACTTTTCTAGCAAGTAGAGAACACCTCTTGCTTGCTTGTTTGTAAGCTTTGAAGCTTTGAAAGCTTCACTAACTAACTTGTCATCAGGCATGAAGTTTACTTTATCTTCCTTCTTTTCAATTTCTTCTTTTAGTTTTTGATAACTATTTACTTCATTGTTTATAAGTGTTGATCGAAATAATTGATTGTAGTTCTTTGTAGTCTCCTTACAAATAATCCGTCTAACAATATAAGATTCTAGATATGTAAATAGTTTAGTTCTTTCTTCTTGGTCATGACACTCTTTCAATATGTACATTACATATGGAATTATAGTTGCTGTGTCCAACGCAAACATAATGATATTTAGTCTCTCAATTCTATCGCTTTCATCGATATCTTCATCAATTAAATTTGGAACAATATTTTTTTTGTATATCGTCGCGTATTCTCTGATTTCTTCGGCAATCACATTTACTGAGATATCATGCTTCTTCATGAAGTCTTTAAAAGAGCTAAATACGGACTCAATCTTGAAGTATCTTTCCTTTTCTTCTGCTGAAACTTTATACTCTTTTTGCTGTATCTTTATCATTAAGAATGATTGAAGAAATAAATCTATGTTTGCTCTCTTATTACGTCCAGCTGTTACTTCTTGGTTCCAATAGTCTCTTGTTGGTTCATCTGTCTCAAATACGCTTTTCCAATGAGTGTCATAAAGTTCGATGTTTTTGTTGAAAAGATAGTTTTTAAGTAATTCTGCTGTCGTTAGTGAAACGCCTAAAGAATTGATAGTGTCGAATATTTGTTGTTCATCTTCACCTTGATTTAAATCAATACCTACAAATATAATGTTTCCAAGAAGACTGTTTGGATTTATTTCATCAACTTCGATATTGTTTAAAAAAAACTTGTAGCATTGAGCAATGTTTTTATCATAATCAGAGTTTTCTAAACTTAGATCAAGAAGGATTTTTTCAAAAACAGGTCTGTCTGAAAAATTATGAACTAGAATTAATTCATTGTTGTGTGTTTTGAAAACTTCATTGAACTTTTCAGAAGTATCTAGTTTTGTGTAGAGTGCTTTGAAAAATAAACTTAGAGTTGTAAGTCTTTGTTGACCATCTATAATAGTTCTGACATCTCCTGTTCTGTATTCGCTTGAAGTTTCTTGCTGTTTCAAGATTATTGATCCCATGAAATAATTTGTATTCATGGTTGAGATTAGGATCATGTCATCCAAAAAACGCTCCCATTGTTCTTCTTTCCATACATAGGACCTCTGAAAATGAGGTATTTCAAGTATTCTTGATCTGTTTAAGATGTCATTTAAATTTCTTTTACCAGCTTCCATATATTTCCTATAGGCTTCAACTATATTGTCGAATTTACAATATACCTTTGATTTCCCAACTTTTTATCATCCGGATGCACTGCTTATGTATAAGTGCGTTGTAGTCGAGATTCTAAAGATTTTCATAAGTATCAAAGATTGGCCTTGTTTAAATTATTACCTTCAGACTCAGGACGCTTTGCTAGTTGAGAAATCTGCTCACGTGTTCCGTAAAAAGCAAAACCAGACCAATTGAATTCAGTGATCTTTTTTAATAATCGCCCCGTATTACCAGTAACGAAGATGCGAAGTGACTTTGCAGGCATAAATAGTTCCAAAATGTCTTAAGTATTAGCTATTCGGACAAAATCGATGAAATATAACCAAATATTACGCTAGGCATAGTTAAAATATTTTAATACCTAGCTTTTATTAGTCATTGATTGTCATAAAGCCATTTCTCTCGCATAATTTTAAGCACTTATTCAAAACAATTCACTATCACGGAGTCGATAATGAATCTGGAAATCACGGATAGATGGCTATCTGTTCAAGAAATTGCACACTATCTCGGTATCTCTAAAGAGACTGTTTATCGCTGGGTAGATTCAAAGAAAATTCCTGCACATAAAATTGGGAAGCAGTGGAAGTTTAAGACTCTGGAAGTAGATCAGTGGATTGTAACTGGTGAAGCCAGTGAGTAGTGGAAGAAGCGAGGCACAGACTCGTAAAGAATTAATAGAACCAAAATTGAAAGCGACTGGTTGGGACGAGCATCCATGGCAAGTGGAATGGGAATACGTCATAACCAAAGACCGCATCATGTTTCATGGTTCTAAACCTGAACGCCAAAAAAATAGCGGGAAGACTGCTGACTATCTTCTTCGTTACTCAAAATCTAAAGCGATTGCTATTGTTGAAGCTAAGAAAGAAGACTCTTCGCACATGGAAGGGGAAAAACAAGCGAAGGACTATGCTCGAAAGCTAGGTCTATGGTTTGCTTATGCTACTAACGGTCATCAAATTGAATTTTATAACTTAAAAACGAACACTCAAGAAACAGTAGAGAAGTTTCATACTCCTGAAGAGTTGTTTGCTATGTGGTTGGAGTTATCTAACCTCGAAAATAAACCTGAAGTCGTAGATTCTTTAACTCACGAGTATTATGACGAGTCTGCTATTGGGCAAAGAAGAAAGCCTCGTTACTACCAAGAAACTGCGGTTAATAAATCTATTGAGTCTATTCTTCATGGAAATAATCGTGTCCTTATCACAATGGCCACAGGAACAGGAAAGACGTTCACTTCTATTCAGCTTGTTTATAAACTTTGGAAAGCAAAGTTTGTTAAGAAAATCTTATTCATTGTTGATAGAAACCTTTTAGCTGACCAGGCCTTTGCTGATTTTGATAATGCAATGGATAAGGATGCTTGTTATAGGCTGACTCCGAAAGACGATAAGTTTCCACTCGGAAGAGATTTATACTTTGGAATTTATCAGACTCTTGTTGGTGTCGACGATGAAGATGAAACGAAGAAAGTTGGAAGACCTGATAGATTTAAAGAGTTCCCAGCTGATTACTTTGATTTAATTGTTATTGATGAGGCCCATAGGGGAGCAAGGAGAAGTCAGGACGGAAAAGAAGAGAGTTCTTGGTTTAGACTTTTAAAATATTTTGATAAGGCCATCCAAGTTGGTTTAACTGCAACACCTAAGAGAAATGAGTCAAATGATACTTATGCTCACTTTGGTGAACCAGTTGTCACTTATTCGCTTAAAGATGGAATTGAAGATGGATACCTCTCGCCTTATATCATCAAGCGAGTGACTTCAAATATTGATGCTTTGGGATACAGACCCGAAAGTGGAAATATTGAAGATGTTAAAGGCCAGAAATTAGAGGTTAAAGATTACTTAACTCCTGACTTTGAAAGAAAGCTCTCTATTCCTCAAAGAACGAGAGCCTTTGCTTATCATTTACTCAGACACTTATTTGCCACTGACCCACTTGGAAAAACACTCGTCTTTTGTTTAGACCAACGCCACGCTCTTGATATGGCCAAGTATTGTCGGGAAGCTTTTGCAAAATACAAAGTGAAGTATGGCCTCTCTGATTATGATGGAGATTATGCCGTTCGTATTACAGGGGCCGATAAAGATAATAATGGAAAGTACGCTGACCTTGAAAAATTTCAAAACTTAGATGCTTTTCAACCTGTTATTGTAACGACTTCAAGACTTCTCACTACGGGAGTAGATGTTAAGAACGTGAAGAACGTCGTTATTTTTAGAAATATCGGTTCAATGGTTGAATTTAAGCAAATTATTGGCCGTGGTACTCGAACTTATGAACCACTTGATAAGAGTCGTGAGAAGCTAGGCTTTTACATCCTAGAATACGCTAACTACTCAACTCAGCTTTTTAATGACCCTGAATGGGATGATGAAGCACAAGACTTTGTAGATGAAGGTGTTCTTGTTGTTGATGAGGAAGAAGTTGGTGAAGATACTGAGAAAGCAGAAGTTCCTGTAGCCTCAAATGAACCTGAAGAACAAGTTATCAAAGAGGGTGAGTCTAAAGGTATTTACGAAGAAAAAGATGAGGAAAGGGCCCGTGAAATTCGCTTTCGCATGAGTGAAGACTTCTTATCAGGAAGAGTTGGCATTGTTGCAGAAACTGAAACTCTCACAATCGGTGGCAAGCCCGTTGATGCTGATGACTATATTCTTTATTCTTCAAAATCTTTTCTACAACACGTTCCTGATGTGCAAACGCTTGCATCTATTTGGGGAGATATAACTAAAAGAAATCATTTTAATGAAGAGACTCTCTCAGAGCTTGAATTTAGTATGGAGGCCTTAAAGAGTATCTTCTTTCAAAAGCATGGAACGAGAGATGTGGATATGTATGACGTATTATCCAATCTTATTTTTAAAGAGAAATTTTTAACTAAAGAAGAGAGAGTCGGGAAAGCAAAAGTGCTAAATTCTAACTTCTTTAAAGCAAAAAATGACAAACACGGTAATTTAATCTCAGACATTTTAAGTGTTTATAAAACTGATGAATTCTCATCTCTTGCATTTACCCCTGAATTTTTCCAGGTTCCAACCATGGTTAAACATGGAGGTATTCAAGGCATTAAAGAGATTTTGGGTGGAATGGATGAAACCAAAGCATTTGTGAATGGATTTCAAGAGGCGTTATACGACGAAAGGATTAGTGCTTAATGACGAGTGATACGGAATATTTAAACATTCTAACTTATGGAAAGCCACTTGGCACGATTGAGCTGAAGCCTTATCCTGAAGAAGTTATTGAGGTTGACCCTCGGATTATTTCTGCAATGAAGTCAAAGCTTAGAGGTGAAGACACATCTAATCTCTATGATATTTCGGACAGAGTTATAGATGAACTATCTCTGGCCAGAGAGAAAAGAAAGCTAGCAAAAGTATTTGGAAGAATAGAGCAAATTTCTGAGGCTTTCTCGTCTGTTAAAAATATCGCAAGCATTCAAGAAGAAATGACCTTTGAAGAAGTGGATAAAGAACTTCTATCAGACTACTCCTTTGTTCAATCTCACGCTGAGAATGTGGATGAAGTCGATTTTCTAAAGCACTTTCTTTTTGGAGAGAGCCTCATAACTAAAAATAAAAGAAACCAAGGTAATAATATTTTTCAAAGTGTTATCGCTGATTACCAGACTAAACACTTTGATATTTTAAGAATGACAAAAGAAGTCATCGAAATGAACCCAAATCTTGCGAGATTATTTAGAGAGCGAAAGCTTGTAGGGTTATTTGATGAGTTGTTATTCGAATTTTATGGAAACCAAAGATGAGTGAATTGAATATGCCAGATACATGGGCTGAGACAAAATTGAATGATATATGTTCTTTGATTACAGATGGTACACATCAAACTCCTACTTATGCTGATGAAGGAGTAATCTTTTTATCTTCAAAAAATGTTACTTCGGGAAGAATTGATTGGGAACGAATAAAATATATTCCAGAGAGTTTACATTTGGAGCTTTCCAGAAGGTTGAAACCTCAATTGAATGATATCTTATTGGCTAAAAATGGAACGACAGGTGTCGGTGCTATCGTCGATAGAGATGAAGTTTTTGATATTTACGTGAGCCTTGCCTTGCTAAGGTTAATTGATAATGTCTCTCCTCGATTTATTTTAACTTTTATCAATTCTCCAATCGCGAAGGAGCAATTTAATAGAAGGCTTAAAGGTGTAGGTGTTCAAAATCTACATTTGAGAGAAATTAGAGAAGTTCGATTAGGTTTACCTCCATATGGTGAACAGGAAAGAATCGTAAATTATGTAGAAACGTTATTTGAAAAAATTGATGTTACCGAACAAAGCCTAACCAAAGTCGAAACCTTGCTTGAAAAATACCGTGAGTCACTTCTGGCCAAGGCATTTCGTGGTGAACTCATTCCACAAAACGAAAGTGATGAACCAGCCAGTGTTCTTCTCGAAAAAATCCGTGCAGAACGAGAAAAGTCAGCTCCTGCAAAGAAAAAAGAAATGCAAGCATTTGCACCTATCACCGATGATGAGAAGCCATTTGATATTCCTGAGAGTTGGGAGTGGGTTAGGTTAGGAGAGTATATAAAGGTAAAAGGTGGCAAAAGAGTCCCTAAAGGGGAAAGCCTTATCGATACTAAAACTGATTATCCTTATATACGTGTTGCTGATATGAAAAAGATGACTGTCAGTTTAGAGAAGTTAAAATATTTATCTAAAGAGGTTTATGACACAATTAAGAATTATACTATATCTAAAGATGATTTGTACATAACAGTAGCTGGCACAATCGGAAGAATTGGTTATGTTCCTGCTGAGTTAGATAATGCAAATTTAACAGAAAATGCAGATAAACTCACTTCATTCGACGATGTTTTTCATAAAGATTTTTTAATGTATATGCTTCTAAGTCGATTTGTTCAGGAGCAAATTAGAGACAAGACAAAGCAGGTGGCACAGCCCAAACTGTCAGTTGAAAATATTAACCAATTGATATTGGTTGTCCCTCCTCTCCATGAACAAAAGAATATATTAAGACAAGTTGTGGAGTCATTATGTTCTATTAAGAAAATCAAAAAACAAAATAAGGTTAAGTTAGATTTTATAAATTTGATGAGAGAGTCTGTTTTGGAAAAAGCATTTGAAGGTCGCTTGGTTGAACAGATAGAGAGTGAAGGAACAGGACAAGAACTTTTAGAGAAAATATTGAAAGCGAAAGCTGAAGAAGCACCTAAAAAGAAAGTAGCAAAGAAAAAGGTCACCAAAAAAACCGTGAAGAAAAAAACTACAAAAAAGAAATAGCCAAAAAAATAGGAAGAAAAAGTGAGCAAAAGCGAATTAACAAGTATTGTAAAAAAGTGTTGTGATATTTTAAGAACCGATGACGGAATTAGTGGTGCAGTCCATTATACCGAAGTCCTTTCTTGGATACTTTACCTTAAATTCTTCTCAGACAAGGAAAAAGAGAGAGCTGACCTCCATGAACTTGAGGGAAAGAAGTACACGCCTCTTCTAAAAAAGGAGTTCCAATGGGAAAATTGGACTGACCAAAAGAAAGGACTCACAGGTAAAGACCTAAACGACTTTATAAATAAGGAGTTGTTTCCATATTTAGCAAGCCTTGAAGGAACAAAAGAGGGTGACCCTCGTGACATTGTTTCGGCCATCTTTAAGAACTCAAATAATCGTCTGAATAGTGGATACTTGCTTCGGGATGTCATCGAAGAGATTAAGAAGATTCATTTTGAGCTTGGTGACGATATTTTCACTCTTTCTCATATCTATGAAGACCTTTTAAAAGGTATGGGAGAAGGCGGTGGTAACTCAGGTGAGTTCTATACTCCTAGGCCTCTTGTACGCTCGATGGTAAAGCTTTTAGACCCAAAGATAGGTGAAACATTGTATGACCCTGCTTGTGGAACAGGAGGCTTCTTAGCTGAAGCTCACCTGCACATGGTTGGGAAAGTAAAAACTCCCGATGATAGAAGGATTTTGAATAATAAAACCTTCTTCGGACAAGAGAAGACTCCACTTCCATTTGTTATGTGCCTTATGAATTTGACTCTTCACGGCATGGATTACCCGCAAATTGTGAAGGGAAATACTCTTAGCCGAGATATTAGAACGATTGAAGACCATGAAAAGCATGATGTTGAGTTGGCCAATCCTCCTTTTGGTGGGAAAGAGCAGAAGATGATTCAAAAGAACTTTCCGATAGAGGCCAATGCCACGGAACTTCTTTTTCTTCAGCACATGGAAAAGACTCTTAAAGTAAATGGTAGAGCGGGAGTGATTGTACCTGAAGGTGTGTTATTTCAAACGAACTCTGCTTATAAACAATTTAAAGAGAAGCTTATAAAAGAATGCAATGTTCATTCTGTGGTGAGTTTACCCGCAGGAGTCTTTTTACCATATTCTGCGGTTAAGACCTCGGTTATCTTCTTTGATAAGAAAAAGAAGACGGAGGATGTGTGGTTTTATGAAGTTCCACTCATTGATGGGAAGAAGCTCACTAAGAAGAATGGAATTACTGAGAAGCACTTTGCGGAGCTTTTAAAGCTGTATAAGAAACGTGAAGAGACAGAGCGTAGTTGGCTCGTTCCTGTGGCCAAAGTTCTTGAGTCTGGAACCAATTTATCTGCTTCACATTATAATCCTCATGGAGTTGAGTCTGAAGAACTACTAGAGCCAGAGCAATATGCTGAAGAGATTAAAGGTTTGCTAGAATCGAGTCTAAAGAATATTGAAGAGTTGCTTGGAGAACTTAATTCGTGAAACAAGCAAAGGCAGATTATCTTAATTATATAAATACGCTAACTTCAATTGTTACCGCAGCATGTGCTGTTTTGGCGATATATTGGGGTAGTGATAAGGCTAATGAATATATCTCTATTCAAAAATATGACTATTGTTCTGCTACAGCGATTCCAATGCCGTACCTATATGATCATATTCAGTTATATTTGAACTCTAACGAGGGAATAACCCAAGAGTCATTGCAAGAAGACTTTCATAATTACTTCGGAAAAATGCAGCTGTTAAATAGTGATATCCCAATTTTATATAATCAACTTGATAGCTTTTATAAGCTAGTAAAAAATAAACAGATAGGAAAAGATAAAATATCTCAATATTTAAAAAATATTCAAAGCAATGCCCATGAATCTTGCCGTAGCCAATTTGGCGACTAACAAATAGTAGAAAATATCTATGCAAAAAAAAGATACATTTATTTTAGGTGCGGGATCCAGTAATTGTTATGGTCTCCCAA
>CAYGQW010000089.1:0-10729 GCA_964352175.1 uncultured Halobacteriovorax sp. | reverse complement strand
CTCTCCACACAGATCACTGCCAAGCCAATGTGGTTGAAACTTTTATGCTTCCACTGATTAAAGAAACTGAAAAACGAAGAAAGAATGGTCAGCCAAATCTTTTTAGCTCGCATATGTTTGATGGTTCAGAACTTCCATTTGAAAAAAACTTGGCCATGTCTAAAGAGCTTTTAGATCGCTGTGCTCAAAGTGAAATTATTCTTGAAGTTGAAACTGGTGTTGTAGGTGGAGAAGAAGACGGAATCAGTAATGAAGATGTACCGGCAGATAAACTTTATACAACAGCTGAAGAAATGGTTGCGGTTGCTCGTGAACTTCGTCCTTTAGGTAAGTTCATGTACGCGGCTACATTTGGAAATGTTCATGGAGTATATAAGCCAGGTAACGTTAAACTTCGCCCCGAAATTCTAAAACTTGGCCAAGAAGCTGTTGAAAAAGAATTTGGCAAAGACGCTCGTCACCTTCTAGTTTTCCACGGTGGATCGGGTTCTGAACTTTCAGAAATTCATGAAACCCTAAATTACGGCGTGATTAAAATGAATGTTGATACTGATACTCAGTACGCTTATTCGCGTGCCGTAGTTGATCATATGCTTAAGAATTATGACAAGATGTTAAAGATTGAAGGTGAAGTTGGGGATAAGAAAGCTTATGACCCAAGAGCATGGATGAAGCTAGCAGAAGGCAGTATGGCCGCGCGAATTGCTCAATCATGTAAAGATCTAAAATCTAATGGTAATTCACTTTTAGCTTAGAAGTTAATTAAGTGCCCTTCGCCGGGCACTTAATTTTTTTGGGATAGTTTAAAGACAGGCAGTCTCTACATAGTCTTTATGTACAACTTCAAAAGGAACTTTGATAATTTCCTTTCCCATATAGCCTATTTTATAAAGGAAATAAGTATCCTTTGAGTGCTCTGCCACTTGAAAAACGTAAGCCCCCCAAGGCTGCTCAATGCACTTGCCTTTAGCGAACTTAGCCCCACCGGTCGCAGCTGAAGAACAACCGATGAAGATCAAAATAAAAATATAAGTTATAAAATTCATTTTAATAAGTGTAGAGGCTAATCCCTAGCTGTTCAATGTTTTCGTTACAACTTCGAAGGTATTTTTTGATAATCCTTCTTTAGCGGCAATCTGTTCTAATACTGGACGCATTTGTTTTTGCAACTCTGAAGTTAAGTCTTTGAATGCGCCAAACGAGTACATCAATCTAGCTGCTACTTGTGGATTGATGCTGTCTAGTTTTAAAATTCGCTCACCAATAAAACGGTAGGCATCTCCATTTGGTGAATGGAAGTGTTTAAAGTTTCTTGTAAATGAGATTAATAATGAGCGAACCAAGTTGGGAACATTCTCGTCATAAACATCACTTGATTCAAGCGACTTTACTAATTCTAATGCCCCGTCGGCTCCACTTAGTGCCTGAACACCCAACCATTTTTGCATGACCAAAGTTTCTTTTCTCCACTTTTGATAGAAATCTTTAATTGAGCTTCGAGCGTTTCGAGGTAAATGATTTACGATAAGTCTAAGACCACAGATCTCATCAGTCATATTGGATGCATTTTTATAATGACCTAAAACTAAATCATCATGGTTATTTGTTAAGACAAGATAACCTAATGCTAAATTTCGAAGAGAACGATTTCCAACAGAAGCAGGATCTAACTTATAATTTTGATCTATAGGCTTAAGTTGATGAAACAAAGATAAAAAGTCTTTTTCAAGGTGAATCGCAATTTTCTTCTTGAGGCTATCACGTGCATCGACAACTATTACTGGATCAAGTGGTTTATAACGCTGAAAGAGTATTTCATCGGCAGGTAAAGAAAGCGCTAAAGCTTTAAAAGCACTATCGATTGAGTTATCTCTAACTAAAGTTGCGACTGCTTCTAAATAGTGACTCGATATTTCAAAGTTCTGGTTTCCTACCAACTCATCGATCATCTTTGTCGCTAAGTTTTGAGCCGCCTCATAACGATTAAACTCATCACTATCAAAAGCGAGTAAATGAGCAAAATCAGCAATCGAAGAATTTCGCTCAAGGTTCACTGGCGCAGAAAAGTTACGATTGAGTGATAAAATTGGATTTGCTTTTAAATTAGAAAAGATAAATTCCTCATTCGCTTCTTTTATTTCTAAAACTCCTCTCGAAATCAACTTTTGTTCATGTTTTGAGTCAGTTAAATTTAAAGCTAAGTCTTTTCCTTCTGAATCAAGAAGTCCAATTGCTAATGGAAAGTGATAAGCCTCTTTGGAGTCTTGGCCTGGAGTTGCTGGACAGCTTTGGCGCAAAGTGAGTTTAAGCTCTCCTTTTTCTTCGCTATATTCTTGTTCTACTTTAACTATAGGGGTACCAGACTGAGAGTACCAACGCTTAAATTGACTGAAGTCAAAGCGATTGGCATCACTCATGGCGGCGACAAAGTCTTCAGTCGTCACAGCATCTCCATCATGACGTTCAAAATAGAGTTTCATGCCCTTCTGAAAGCCTTCCTCTCCGAGAAAAGTATGAATCATACGAATGACTTCTGCGCCTTTTTCGTAAATTGTTGCTGTATAGAAATTATTAATTTCAATATATGACTGTGGCTTAATCGGATGAGAAGTGGGACCTGCATCTTCAGGAAATTGAGCTTGTCGAAGACGTGCAACATCACTGATACGTTGAACTGCTTTTGAATTGAGGTCACCCGAAAACTCCTGGTCTCTAAAAACGGTTAAACCCTCTTTAAGAGTTAATTGAAACCAATCGCGGCAAGTGACTCGGTTACCTGTCCAGTTATGGAAGTATTCATGACCAACAACACTTTCGATACCAAGGAAATTATCGTCAGTTGCAGTTTCTGGTTTAGCTAGAACATATGCACTATTAAAGATGTTTAAACCTTTATTTTCCATTGCACCCATATTCAATGAATCAACTGCCACAATCATATAAATATCTAGATCGTACTCAAGACCAAATCGTTCTTCATCCCATTTCATAGATTTTTTAAGAGACTCCATGGCGTGATGACATTTATCTTCATTACCTTTGTCACAATATATTCTTAGATCAATTTTACGGTTTGATTTTGTGGTAAATGAATCTTGAATCATTCCAAGATCACCTGCAACTAGAGCATAAAGATAACTAGGCTTGGGAAACGGATCTTCCCATTCACAAAAATGTTTACCATCGGCTAAATCTCCACTGGAAACAAGGTTTCCATTAGATAGTAAGACTGGGTAGCTCTTTTTATCACCAATGATCTTAGTTGTGTACTTGGCCAAAACATCAGGGCGGTCTAGAAAATAAGTAATTCGTCTAAATCCTTCAGGTTCATTTTGTGTGCAGTACATAGCTCCAGATTTATAAAGACCATCGAGTGCTTTATTTTCAGTTGGATTATTAAAGTTTACTATTTCAAGTGAGAAAGAAGCTGGTGTATTTGGAATGATTAAAAAATCATCAACTAGAGTATATTCGTCAGAGCTTAGTTTTCTTCCATCGATGGAGACAGAGTCCAGAATAAGCTTCTCACCATTAAGAATTAACTTGTTTTCGCCGTCCTTATTTTGAATCAAACGAGAAGTAGAAGTAACCTTGGTTTTAGTATCATCAAGCTCAAATATTAGATAAACATCGCTAATTCTGTAATTTGAGGGCTTATAGTCCTTAAGATTAATCATTTTCGGTTGTTCAGCTTTCACAAGGCCTCCAGGAATCTGCGCATATATTTTCTAGTATTTAGCCATTCTCGCATGATTTAACTAAATAAGTCAGCGGCATGATGCATCTAATACTTTCGAAATTCTTGAAATCACGTAGAATATAGCTAAAAGCTAAGAAGGGATTTGTTCTTTGGCCGATCATAATAAAAAGCATTATTTCATTGTCATTGATAGCGATGAGTTACGCAGTGTTGCCCTAGATCACACTGAAGATAAAGGCCTAGTACAATTGTGGATGCAAGGTAAAAGCGAAGATAGTGTTGAAGATTTTGAGGCTCATTCCTACGACGAAGAAAATGGCAGGCTTATTATAAAATCCACGGCTAAGCTCTTGTCTCTTTTAAAACTCTCACCTCTCCTTAATAAAGAAGTTTTTCTCAAGATGACAGTAGGGAAATACCATTATTTCACCTATAGCTTGCTTGAGTATGACAAAGAGAACAAAGTTTATATTGTTCCTCTTGTAAACGATGTCTACCGCGGACAACAGAGAACCAATTACCGCTTAATGGCTTCAAGCTATATCAAGATTCAGTTTAAAATCGAAGAAACAGTTTACAAGTGCCAAGATATATCAGCTGGTGGCATTAGTTTTATTATTCCTGCTGAAGAAGCTGAAATCTTTGAAAAAGATGACCTTTATGAAGGCTGCGCCCTACTTTTTTGTGGCAAACGTTTTGAAATCCCCAAAGCTCGAATTGCAGGACTTTGGGATGCTGAAGCCAAAGAACTCAGTAAGAAAGTTGGAATCGCCTTTGTTGATTTAAAGCCCCAAGTTGAAGAAGACCTGTATCGCCAGGTTAACTCTGAGGCTCGTGGTGAAGAAGTTAGAAAGAAGTTGGCTGAAAGAAAGGCCAAACAAAGCTAATTTTATTAGATAATCTTTTCACAGGTGCCGCAAATACCTGAAATCCAATTGACTCAAGTTTTACACTCAGGTATGACACATAGAGACTATATTCACTCACACAAGCGATGGTGTCATGTCCCCATTCTCTGATAATAAAATTGTTGAGAAGGCTAAGTTCCTTAGAGCTCAAAATTTATTTCCTTTTTTTAGGTCAATTGAGTCTTCTGAGGGAACTGTTGTTCAGGTAGACGGGCAAGATCAGATCATGGTTGGCTCAAATAATTATTTAGGCTTAACTCATCACCCTCATGTTGTCGAAAAAACGATTAAAGCGGTTGAGCGCTACGGTACAGGCTGTACGGGCTCTAGATTTCTAAATGGTAACTTGGCTATTCATGAAGAACTTGAAGAGCGTCTAGCAAAGTATTTGGGACACGAAAAAACTCTTATCTTCTCTACCGGAATGCAAACAAACCTAGGCTCTCTCTCTGCTCTTTGTGGTCCACGTGACTGCATGCTTTTTGACAGTGAAAACCACGCCTCGATCATCGACTCTGGCCGTTTGGCCATGGGGACGGTTTTTAAATATAAGCATAATGATATGAACTCACTAGAAGAGCAGCTGATAGCAACCAAAGGTCGCTTTAAGCGAATTATGATTGTTGCTGATGGCGTGTTCTCTATGACCGGTAAACTCATGAACCTTCCTGGTGTTATTGAGCTTGCTAAAAAATATGGTGCCCTCGTTTATGTTGATGATGCCCATGGTATCGGTGTTATGGGTGACAAGGGTCGCGGTACCATGAACCATTTTGGAGTGACAGAAAATGTCGATTTCAATATGGGAACTTTCTCAAAAAGTTTCGCCACTATCGGCGGTGTTTTATCAGGTAGTGCCGAAGCAATTGATTACGTTAAACACTCTGCTCGCTCATTTATGTTCAGTGCGGCCATGCCTCCTTCAGCAGTAGCTACGGTTGATGGCTGCTTAGATGTTATACTTTCAGGTGAGCCTCTACATGAGAAATTATGGAGCAATGTTAAAATGATGCGTGAAGGTTTTGAATCAATTGGTTTTTATACCTATGGTTCACAAACTCCAATCATTCCAATTTTTATTGGAGATGAAATCAAATCCCTTCAAGTGACTCAGTATCTCAAAGAAAAAGGCATCTTTGCCACTCCAGTTCTGCCTCCAGCAGTTCCTCAAGGCGAGGCGTTGATTCGAACTAGCTATATGGCTAGCCATAAGAAAGAAGAACTGGCCAAGGTTCTCGAGGTACTTTCGGTGGCTAAGAAAATGTTTGAAATACCAGGGTCGAGACATTAATGACCATAGAAGTAGTTAAGGTTGACTCTCCTAGCAAGCTTCGTCGATTTATCAACGTCCCATGGAAGATTTATAAAAAAGACCCAATGTGGATTCCGCCGCTTCGCATGGCCGTCCACGATCTGTTCAAACCAACACACCCATTCTATGAAACAGGAATTATGCAATCATGGCTTGCAGTAGAAAATGGTGAAGAGGTTGGAAGAATAAGCGCAGTAAACTGTCACGCTTATAACAAATACCATGAGGAAAAAACCGGCTTTTTTGGCTTTTTCGAAGCAAAAAATAAAGATGCTACAAATATTCTTTTTAAGACTGCTGAGACATGGCTTAAGTCACAAGGTCTAGATACTGTTCAAGGCCCATTCTCTCCTACAACAAATTATGAATGTGGATTACTAGTTGATGGCTTTGATGATCCACCCCAGATCATGATGCAATATAATCCAAAAGAGTACGTCACTAATATTGAGTCTCTTGGCTACGCCAAAGCCAAAGATCTTTTGGCTTATGTCATCCCTACTAAGTTTGATATGCCTGAAGTAATTAAAAAGATTGCAGCACGTACTGAATCACGCTCAAAGATTACCTATCGTTCAATTTCTAAAAAGACTTGGGAGAGAGATGTAAACCAAATGCTCGATATCTACAATTCTGCCTGGGAAAAAAACTGGGGATTTATCCCAATGACTGAAGCTGAGTTTCGGCATACTGCTAAAGATTTAAAAAGTGTGGTTGATGAAAAACTTATCATTTTCGCTGATGTTGATGGTGACCCTGCAGGCTTTATTGTTACTCTTCCCGATTTTAACCAAGTACTTAAAAAAATTAAAAACGGAAAGCTTCTACCTTTTGGTATATTTAAACTTTTAATGAATATGAATAAAGTGAGCCGTTGTCGCACTATTACTCTAGGTGTAAAAGCCAAGTATCGAAATCTAGGTCTTGGCCCTCTCTTATATCAGAAGTCGCACCAGACTTTGCTTGAGCAAGGCAAGTATCACGAGATTGAGATGAGCTGGGTACTTGAAGACAATCTTGATATGAACAAACCAATCATAAGAATGGGCGGCAAGCCTTATAAGCGCTACCGTATCTTTGAAAAATCTCTGCAATGAAAATTTTAGTTACAGGTGCTACAGGTTTTGTTGGCTCTCACCTGTGTGAGCTTCTAGATAAAAATGGCCATGAAGTTTATGCCCTCGTTCGAAATCCTAAAAAAGCAAAAGAGTTTAATCTTCCAGGTCAACACATCCGAGGAGACCTAACCACTTTTGACTGGGTCGCAAATCTACCAGATGATCTAGAAGCGGTTGTTCACACTGCCGGAATTGTCCACAGCTTTAGCTCAAGTGAGTTTTATGAGGTCAATGCTCATGCAACAAGAAACTTGATTGATGCGCTTAAAAATTATTCTAAACTGAGCTTTACTTTAATTTCTTCACAAGCAGCTGGTGGCCCGGCAACAACACTCAAGCCAGCGACAGAAGAATCATGTAATGCTGTTAGCGAATACGGAAGATCAAAACTAAAGGCTGAAGAGTACTTAGATCAAGCACCTAAAGATTGGATTAAATGTGCAATTCGCCCACCAATGGTTATAGGCCCAAGAGATCCAGCCGTTCTAGATATATTTAAAATGGTGAAGTCAGGAATTGTCGTCTCTCCAGGAGAAAACCCCAACGAGAAGTTTTATTCGTACATTTGCGTTTTTGATCTTGTCGCCTTTATTAAGCATGCTCTAGATAATAGAATCAATGGGTGTTTTTATTGTGCCTATCCAAATGAAATCAGTCTTTCTCAACTAGTATCATCAATCGCTAGGAAATTAAAAAAATCCTTTATCACAATTACCATACCAAAGCTGGTTCTAAAGTTGGCTGCGAAGTCAGTCCAACGACTTGGACAATTAAAGCTATCAAATGCTAGACTAACATCAGATAAACTCCATGAACTTTTACCATCGGCATGGATTTGTGATTCGACTAAATCTCAAAAGACAGGCTTTATCTATGAGTGGAATCTTGAGCGTACGGTTGAAGTGACGCTCGAAGATTATCAAGCAAGAAAATGGCTTTAGCCGTCTTTCACTTTTACGATAGAGATTGAATCATTACAGACTTCTTTCTTCTGTGTCGAGATTATTTAAGTTTGTTTCACATACCTTTAAATTCATCATTGAACTCACTGGCATAGGATTTGATTTATAAAAGTATTTGGTATTTAAATGGAGTGCCGTAACCACAATAAAGATAACTGAAAGATGCCTTGTTCTTAGAGCAACCTGTCTAAACTCTGCAAAAGCAAAAATTGGAATAAAAAGAAAAAAACCAAGAAGGCTAAAAAGAAAGTCAGATTCATGTTCGTCCATACAATCTGGGTAACAATGACCTAAGACTGAAAAGTGATCTAAAAACTCTTTAGAACCAGCAATAATGACAATTAAAAAAAGAATAGTAATTGATGGCACACCCAAACCAAATAAGAAGGAAACGATCAGACCACCAACAATTATATGCAAAATGCTGTCAATTCCCATATCTCACTCCTCAAACGTCCCCTATTATCTGACTACATTATATCATTAATAAAAAATTTTGATTCATGATCAATATCATTAAACTCAAAAAATATTGAACATAGAGGCGATTAATCTCACCATAACGTTAATCGACGATAGATCTGAATAGAACAAAAAGGGTCTTAGTTATTCCCGTCAACCATTCCATTTGCTAGATCAACTTTTAAACTAACACCTGTCGAGATACTTGGAGGAAGTCCTTTAACAAAGCCTTTTCCAACCTTAACATCATGATTGTAATCAACATTTTCATCGAATTCGAAATCGATTTTCCCATTTGCCAAACTAATCATTGAATCTACTCTTGGGTAAGTGTATTCAATTTTTCCATTGACTCCAACAATCAGAAATTCTTTCATCGCTGGTATCTCTATTTCACATTTAGCACCCATTGATTTACTCAAATCTAAAGTAAGCACTTTATCTACGGTTGTAACAATAGGCTCACTAGAACCATCCATCTTACAGTTCCAACTAACGATATCGCTATTCGAATTAACTATATCGATTTTACCGTTATTGAATACTAAATTGAAGGTCATATCCGGCGTCATCGAAAGAATGGATTTTGACACTTGTGATTTTGAACTAATTTCAATATTAGTTTTAGAATCAGAAATATCTATTAATCCTCCCAAGAGGCGAATTCTTCCTGCAGCATCATCAATCTCAATCAAAGGTGAGAAAAAAGCCATTGTTAAAGCGGTAAAAATTAAGCACATGGCAACTGTGCCAAGAAAGCCAATGGTTAACCATTTCACAATTGGAGTTTTAGAAGGCTTACCTGGACTAAGACCTCGCTCCATCAGATATTTATTTGCGACCGTCTCAGCTTCACCTAGCGAGGCCAGAACGCTATCGAGGCCTCTTTGATTTTCTCTATCGAGTGTATCAAGGACATGACCTTTGATTTCAGTGATAATTTCAGCTTTATCGCTAACAGATAGATGCTTTAGAGATCGATCTAATGTGTTTAAATAGCTTTCTAGTACTTTATGGTCACGTTCATTCATCTGTTACTCCTTACTTAAACTTTTTAATACTTTTCCTAATGATTGATATTCACCCGACATGCGAAGTAGTAGTTCTTCCCCTGCCTTGGTTAGGGAATAAAACTTACGAGGATGCCCTCTGGCCCCTTCCGTTTCCCAAGTCGCTTTGAGTAACTTATCTAAAGTCATGCGGTTTAAGATTGGGTATAATGTTCCCTCTTTAACTTCCAGCTTGGCAGACGCCAGTCTATCGATAAGATCTAGACCGTATAATCGACCTTCACGTCGTATGAGCGCTAAAACACAAAGCTCAAGATAGCCTTTTCGTAATTGTACTTTCCAATTTTCAAAGAATTTACTCATACAAGATACTATGTATTACTAGGTATAATGCAATGGCAAGAATAAATTGAATGAATCAAATAAAAAACTTATAAACTATTGATTAATGGCTTTGAAGAATATCACTGAGAACTTTTGAACAGCTATCATCACTTTGCATTCCCGCTATAATTTTCTCAAGCATATAGGTCGTCAGTGGTGCAGTGATTTGGTAACGAAGGTCAAGCTCTTTAGCTAATTGGAATGATTTTGCTGTGGTAGTAGAGAGATCATTAGAGGCCGGAGCAATATGCGCAAGTTCAGCTTGAAGATTAAGAATTTCTCTAAGATTGCTTCTAGAGCCCTTAATCTCTCTTAAGCGAGCACGAATTGTATCAAAACGAGTTTGGTCAGCTGGATTGGCCGGTTTGGGTGAGAACTTTATGATATATCCTGCTTGATTTGAATTTTGAAATCTACTAGGCATAATACTTTGAAGTTCATCCCATTTTACATGATAAAAACCTCTTTCATCCTCAAACCAAATCTGTATATCTCTTAAAGATGAAATCTGAATTTCAGTCATATCATCGAGACCTAAATTAAGTTTGAATCTACCAAAACCTATTTTAAATCCCTTTTGTTTTCGTATTTGAGTAATAACTGAAAACGAATCTATAACTTTTTTAAGAGTCGTTTGATCTCGCTCAGTAATGGTTACCACGTCTTCAAATTCATCATAGCTTCTCACATGCTTTGTTAGTTCATAAAGATTAAAGCCTGATAGTTTTTCAAAAATTTCAGTTGTCTGCCTTTCAATCTCAATTTGAGTGGCTCCAGGATGAAGGTCTAAAACTTCAAATGGATTATTCGCATTTTCAATTCTTTTATGTAGTTGCTCGAGTTCTGAAGCCGGAATTCGTGACACTTTAGCGC
>CAYGQW010000088.1:3613-10764 GCA_964352175.1 uncultured Halobacteriovorax sp. | reverse complement strand
ATGATCTTTTAAAAATGGATTAATAGCGTAATCGAGAAGAAGCTTACAATAATTCCAATCAGAATTTGTAATAACGAGGAGCTTTTTTCCATAATCTTTAAAACGTTCTAAAACCCTGACGATGTCTGGATCTTGAACAATAAACTTCTTCACATCTGCTCGGACTAAATCCTTTAATGTTCCGTCTGCGTGGCAAAGATCAATTGCCTCACGAATATCATGGGCCAAGGTTTCGAAGTCAGGTATAGAAGCTCCATTTTTTTTAAGCTCTACAAGCTGACCAAACAATACACCGTTGGAAATAGAAAATGAGGTGTCTAGACTTTGGATATTATGATCATTTAGGTCAATAACTCTATTGCGATAAATTCTGTCTTGTTCTTTAAATGGTAAAATCTCTTCGCCAAAGACCGCATGCTTTACTTTTCCAAAGCGAGAGACTTTGAGTAAGTGTCCTTTCTTTTTATCAATGACTAAGCCTTGGATGACTTTATTGAAATTAAACTTTAGTGAACTAAGAGAGCTTGGATAGTTTTTGTATTCTATAAGTTTTAGTATGGCCTTTTCGTGAGTGAGTCGCTCAAACTCTTCAGAATTGTAGCGGACAAGGGTATAGTCCATATCAAAGCCTATCGCCTTGATTTTTTTGAGATTGAGGATGCGGTTGACGTAAACTGTCATGATTGTCCCTTTGCACAGAGCAGTAATAATTTATCTTATCAACTGCTTGAAATCTAAGTCAACAAACTGGTCAGCAGAACTTGGTCAAGATACCATTAAGACTAAATTTATTGGAGAGAAAACGATGCGCTTTTTAGCAACATTAATGATTTTTGGCCTAATTCATGTTGGACATGCGGCACCTAAGCAAAGTCCAGAAGAAAAAGGTTCTAGCATTGCAAAACAAGTCAGAGACCAAAACGATGGCTTTATCGGCGAACAATCCAATATGAAAATGACTTTGATAACCGCTGACGGTCAGCAAGTTGTGCGCGAAATGGAAGGCATGGTTCAAGAGGGAGGCAAAGACGGAGATAAGTCACTGATGGAGTTTTCTAACCCTAAGGATGTGAAGGGCACCAAAATGCTAACTTGGTCATATAAAAGCAAAGAAGACGATCAATGGCTTTATATCCCAGCTTTTAGACGTGTGAAGCGTATTAACTCAAGCTCAAAGTCATCTTCATTTATGGGTAGTGAGTTCGCTTTTGAAGATTTGGGTAGCCAAGAAATCGATAAATTTAATTACAAATGGATTAGAGATGAAAAAGTAGACAAACGTGATGTTTGGGTTCTTGAACGTGTTTCAAAAGAGCCTTCAGGTTATAGTAAGCAAATCATGTACATGGATAAGAAGATTTTTAACCCAATGAAAGTTGAATATTACAATCTTCGTGGAGAGCTTCTTAAAGTGGCGGAGTTTGGAGCTTACAAACCATATAAAGTTGGTAAGAAAACTCTTTATCGAGCTAACAAGATTCATATGAAGAATGTGCAAACTAAAAAAGAGTCAATTTTTACTTGGGACAACAGAACACTTGGTAAAAAGTTCACAGATTCTGATTTCTCTCAATCTCGATTAAAGTAGAGCGCAAAATGAAGTGGATCAGTTTTCTTTGTTTATTTTTTTCATTCCAAGCAGTAGCAGAGTTTAGCTCGCTTGGTGAAGTAACTCTGGAATATCGTCAATTTAAGAATGATGATATTTCTTCCACTCAAGATACAGGCATCGCTGTCTTTTCTAGATTAGAGTCTAGTTTTGAAGAAGGAAACTATTCGCATGTACTTAGAGGCTTTTCTCGTATTGATACTAAAGAATCTTCAAGAGATCTCATCTGGATCGAGGATGCTTACGCTTCATACTTTTTAGATGTCGAAAAACTTTGGAAAGTATCAGCAGGCTACAAAGTTTTTAACTGGACTGCACTAGAAGCCTTTAGACCGGCTGATTCGATTAATAGCCGAAACTTAGATGCTCCACTTGAGAAGCCTGAAAAAAGAGGAGAGCTAGCTTTTGAACTAGAGATTCCATATTATGATGGGGCTTTGACACTTTCTGTTTATCCTCGTGTTGAAAACCCCAGATACCCTGGCGCAGCTTCAAGGCTAGGTGTCGGATTTTTACCAGCTGACCCTTTATGGGTGGATGGAGCTGAGGCAAAAAGCGATCCTTGGCGAGCTCAATATTCAGCAAGACTAACTCAATTAATTTTTGGCGCTGATGTTTCTCTTCACTATTTAAGACACTATGATCGCCAGTTCCCCGTTGTTGGAACATCTGAATATACTTTTTTAGCGGGAAGTCCGGTTCCAATAAATGGCGTAAGCTCAATGAATGTTCCGCATTTCTTTCAAGTCACTCAAATGGGCGGAACGATACAAATGCCATTTTTTGATGCATGGCTTTTTAAAGCAGAAGCCGCTAACCGAAGTTTTGAAAAAGATCTTAGTATTCTGACTGTTACAGGCTTTCAGTTGCCAGTCGATCATACTGAAGTCGCTATTGGCTTTGAGTACGTGACTTCTCATTCAGATAGCTCTGAGACAACTTTCTTTTTTGAGTATGCAAAGATGTTAGGAGTCGAACAAGCTCAGGCTGAGCGCTTGAGTGTTTTTCAAAATGATTACTTTATAGGTTTACGACACGCCAGAAACGATATTATGGGCACTGAATTTATTTTATCAGCTATTCTTGATGTTGATAGATCTCATGAAAAACTTTACAATTTTCAAGCCTCAAGACGCCTTTCAGATGTATGGAAGATTGGATCCACCTTACGAGTCTTTGATGCTCCAGTAGAAGGTTCAACAGCTCAAGGTCTAGAAGTTCTAAATGAAGACCATCACATTAGCTTATTTTTGACTCGGTATTTTTAATGGCCTTAGGCAAAACTCATGATGGGATCAATCTTTTTGTCGGAATGGTATTGACCGGCATGCTCATCGGTATAGGACTTGATTTCTTTTCCTGGCCTCTATTTTTATTTGGTTGGTTGTTTTCGACTCTAATCTTTTCACCTGACACCGACTTAATGCCTAAAAAGCGAAGTGGCGTGTTACAGTTTTTCCTTTATCCCTATTCAATCTTGTTTAAGCATAGAGGGGTTTCACATGGATTATTGTTTGGAACATTAACAAGAGTGATTTACGGCATTGTACTAGGCGGTTTACTCGTTTTTGTTCTATCGAAAATGGGTTATTTAGACCTTGAGGCTCAAACATATTGGCAAAGACTGTTTGAGTTCTTTAGGGAATATAATTATCAACTACCAGTCTATCGAAGTGTTACGTGGCTTTATATTGGTCTGACGTTTGCTGATGCATGTCATATCCTTATTGATAAACTTTCAAGCTTGTTTTCTAAAATGCGAAGAAATTATTAAAAAGCTTTAAAAACACCCTCTAAGAGTCATATCATTACTTCACTAATTCTTTGAGGAGACTGTATGACGGTCATGTTAAAGCAGGCATTTGCTCTGTTAAAATTATTAAATTCGGACACTGGTGAAAATCAACTAGCCGCGGGAATTGCCTGCGGTCTTATTTTAGGATTCGCCCCAGCTCTTTCCCTTCAAACAATTCTAGTCTTTATTCTGCTGTTCTTCTTTAGGATTCAAATGGGTGCAGCTTTTGCGAGTGCTTTTATGTTCGCTATTGTTGCTTATATTTTTGATCCAGTCTTTCATTCGATAGGATCAAGTGTTTTAGAAATGGATAGTCTAAAAGGAATCTTTACGATTTTGTATAATCTTCCGATTATTCCTTTTACGAAATTTTATAATTCGGTGGTCATGGGTGCTGGTGTTGTTTCAATTCTTTTGTTTCCTGTTGTCTTCATCCTATCGAAAATCCTAATCGTGAAATATCGAAATACAATTGTTAAACGCTTTCAGCAGACTAAATTTTGGAAAGCAGTAAAGGCGACAGGTTTTTACAAATGGTATGCCAAATACGAAGAACTCTACGGATAATATATGAATGAAAAAAAGAAAGTTGGAATGATTCGAAAGGGTGCTGTTGTACCGTTTTTTATTGTGACCGTCCTGATCGTCTTATTTAATCTATTTTTATTAGATTCAACAATTACAAAATCAATTGAATTCTTCGGCGGTAAAGTGAACGGCGCCGAGGTGAATGTTGATAGTGTGAAGACATCTTTTACAGATCTAAGTGTTGAAGTAAAGAAGATTGCTTTTACCAATGCTAACGACCCAAGTTTTAATTTATTTGAAATCGGCTCGCTTAAGTTCCAAATGATGTGGGACGGAATTTTACGAGGCAAAGTCGTTATTGATGAATCTTCAATTAAAGATATTACGATTGCAGGAAAAAGAAAGGCTTCGGGAAAAGTTTATCCAAAACCATTAGAAGATCCAAGAAATCCATCAAAAGCAAAGCAGACAATGCAAAATGCTAAGGAAGAATTTAAAGATAATGTCTTTGGTGATATCTCTGCACTTTTGGCAGGCGATAGTTCGAAAGATGTTTTAAATAATATTGAAAACGAACTTGAGAGTAAAAAATTCTATGAGACACTTGAAAAACAAATCGATCAAAAAGAAGATGAACTTAAGTCGATGATGAGTTCTCTTCCAAAGAGTGCGGAAATTGATAGCTACGATGACCGTTTCAAGGCGATTAATTGGGATGACTTAAAGAATATTTCGAAAGCCCCTAAAGTCTTAAAAGAAGCGGATTTACTTAGAAAAGATGTCTCCAATACAATTAAGCAGTATAATGATGCGGTTAAGAGAGTTGAAAGTGAGATCAAGTTTGTTAAGGATTCAACAAAGCAAGTTGAAAGCTTAATTAAAAAAGATGTTGATCGCCTTGAGTCTAAGATGAGCCTACCTAATTTAGACTCAAAAGCTATCGCTGGTGTTCTCTTTGGGCCGGATTTTGTTAACTCGATGGCCAAGTATGACGAATATTTTGTTATGGCAAAAAAATATATGCCACCCAAAAAAGATAAAAATGAAGTTGTTGAAGTGAAGCCGCCAAGAGGCGAGGGCATCAATTATCAATTTGGCACACCAAAATCCTATCCCCTTTTTTGGTTGAAACATAGTGAGATTAGTTCTCAAAATTCACAAGGAACAGTTAGTGGTAAAATTGAAAACGTAACAACTGACCAATCAGTTGTTAACAAGCCAACAACTGCGCAAATTGATGCTGATTTTCCATCACAAAACCTCAGACAGCTTAAGGCCAAGGTCTCGCTTGATCATCGTGGAGTGGTTAAAGATAGCGTTCAATTATCAATTGGAGCCTTTCCAGTTCATGAGAAAGTCTTAAGTCAGTCAGATGCAGTAAGCTTTATTATGACTAGTGCGACGTCTAGCTCGATCTTATCAGCTGATTTGACTGATAAGAGTCTTACTATGAAGCTTGATAATACTTTTAGTAATGTCAAATATACGACAGAAGCTAAAACTAAAGTGGTCAAGGAGATTCTTGATAATGTTGCTTCTGATGCTTCAACTGTTACAGTCAATGCCAAAGCAACTGGTAGTATTGAAAAACTTAATTTTGATATTAAAACCAATCTTGCAGATATTATAAAAATGGCAGTTGGCAGGGTTATTAATGAAAAGATTAATGCAGCAAAAAAGAAAATCAAAGACACCATCGAAAATAAACTAGCTGGAAACAAGCAGAAGGTTGATGAGAAGCTTGATCAGCTAAGATCAAAATATCAAGGCGAAATTGATAAACAAAAAAGTAAAATTGATGGAATTACTTCCAAAATTGATGGAAAGAAAGATTCCGCCAAAAACTCGATTGAAGATAAGGGTAAAGACTTATTAAAAGGTCTTAAGAAAAAATTCAAATTCTAGTCCAGCCCCTGGACTAGAATTCACCAGCGGTACTAAAGAAAAAATCAATACTTGATTCATTAGGCTTGAGCTTGTAATTATTTCTAACTCCAAGGTCTATGTCTAAGAGTCTAAAAAATTTGGTCTCAAATACTAGCTCTGTACCTGTTGAGTTTAGGTTATCAGTGAAGTTTAATATCTCTATTTTTGTATGATCAAAAAAAGCTTTTGCATAAATTCTTCGAAGAAATATCCATCCTGCTAGATTAAAATCGGTGTTCCATAATGGAGCAGCATATTCAAATGATCCTTTAGTATACTTATCGACATAACTATAATCAAAACCTCTCGATAAAACATAGCTTGCTAGTGATTCATTAACTGGCTGAAAACGATAATTATTAAATCCCTTGGATTGCTTTTCTTGAAAGCCGGCTATTTTTATTCCGTTATTTTTAAAAAATCCAGGTAAATAAACGGTCGCATTTTGATAGAAGACTTCTGCGCTGAATGTTTTAACCTTATTTGCTTCTGCTCTTTTATAGACGGTATTATATAAAAAACCATAGGAAGGATAAATCTCTCTTAAACGTTTGCTCTTTAGAGAATATAAAAGAAATTCACCTCCTTTTATATCCAAGCTGTCATCAGAGAGTTCATAGGTTCTGGCATTGATGTCTTCTGTGAATTTTAATTGTCCCACTGTACCCGTAAGTTCAAAGTAGTTATTATAGAGACCTTTTCTAGAAAGGTAAGGTAGGCTAGCATTCAAACTATATTCTAGCTCGGACCAGTTAGAGGTAAGTCCTGTTCTCGAGCTACTTTCTTCTCTTTTTCTATAATCAACCTTCAATGAATATACAGGGTAGTATTTAGTATATGATAGGCTCGCAAAACCAAATGGTTGTTCTTCTTCAGCGCTTTGTCCAACTCCTAAACTGTAGCCCAAAGAGTTCAGATAATTGTTCCCAGTGACAGATGCCTCAATTCCTCGTGCTGAAATAAATGACCATGAATGTGGTGATAGTTTATCAGTGTATTCGTTATAATTATCAGATTTACTTTTCTCATTTAGTATTGACCCTGAATCTGTAATTTCTGTGAGGGACTTTTCAAGATAATTATCGGATGGATTAGTTGTAACGTCATTGATCTCGAATGAGTTTTTCTCTATGGTTGAGACACATTCTAAATTTTTACTTTTTAACTCCGTTCCATTTGCTTGTTCTGTGACATAGTAAAGCTTCTCGCCATGAGCGAAAGGTGTATAAGCTGCAATTTTTTCATTCGTGCATTGAAAAAATTCTGATTTCGTTGGTAGAATTCGAAGTCTGA
>CAYGQW010000088.1:0-3603 GCA_964352175.1 uncultured Halobacteriovorax sp. | reverse complement strand
TCTGAAAATTTGCACCTTTCCTGTTGCATCAGCCTCAAAGTAAATTGATCTAGTCTTTCTATCTGTTGTTATTGCATAAAGATTATTTCTAAGGGGACCTAAGACAATTCCATTGTTGTCGTTAGCAGTATCGTAGGTATGTATTGTACTGTTTCCGAAGGCATCTTTTGCTAAAATTATTAATATATCATTATTGTACCAACTTGCCTCTGTGACATCTCTATTAGGAAAACTGACAGCTTTTAATCGTTGTCCATTTAAATCGAGGATTTGTATTTGCCATTTATTATTGTTGAGCTGCTCAGTAACAAGAATTTTTTCTCCATTAGGACTGATTTGAGGGTGATAAACTCTAACGTCACTTAATACTTTTTTTGTTTCTTTCCTTACTATATCGTAAAGAAATAAATCACTACTACTTTTGTAGCGGTACCTGGAGTCTGGAAGTATCTGAGTATAGGCAAGTAAGCCGTTGGTAATATCTATTTTTGATATTGAAGGATTGATATCAAGTTCTTTAAGAGCTTCTTTTTTACCATATTTGTAAAGAGACCAAAATGTATCCAAGTCTTTTTTTAGATAAAATAGGTTCGCGCCATCTATGATTGGATGTCTTTTTTCGGAATAACTTTCAACTCTTTTTTCTATCTGATCTTTACGCCACTCAAACTTCAGTTCAGTTAAGGTTTGTTGATAAAAGTTTTCAAAATCAAGTCCAGTGACATTTTCAAAAGCATTTGTCAGAGCATAAGGATTAAATGAGAACTTGGTTACTGACTTAAGTATCTTACGCCATACATCTTCTCCATATAGCTTGTAGGCTCTAGCTACGAGGTAATAGCCAAATACATAGTGGTCAGGTCTTTTTGTTTTGTATGTTCCACCAATAAATTCATCATATGTTGGAATTTGGTCATTTAATAACATCGCCTTTAATCTAGCAGAGAACCTAGGGGATCTTCCTCGGCCACCATCAGTGTAATAGGTCTCGGCCCAGACAGCATCTCCTTCGAGAAACCATGCAGGAACGCCAAGTCCTATAGCCAGTGATAAACCAAAATCTCCAAAGAGAGCATAAGCAAATTTATTGGTGGACTGAAGCATGTAATCAAATTGAACGACGTGTCTGTATTCATGAATGGCCAAAGATTGCAAAAAGTTTAAGCTACCGATGATAGGAGAGATGTTTGCGCTTACGAACCACTCACTTCGTCTAGGTCCTAATGTAACAAAACCGTTTGGTGTTGCCATTTCACGTCTTAAAACTAACGGAAATTTTTTTGGTTTTGGATTGTCGTAAGATAGTCCGACAACAGTAGAGTAATGTTTTATCAGATTAGCGATAAATTGAGCCTGACCCTCGAGAATCCCAGGATAGATCACATCGACTGATTCGCTTTCGAGTTTTTTCCAAGTTAAGTATGAGCTACTTTGAGAAGGATCAAACTGATGGAGAATACCTGCTTGTGAAATTTGTGAAAACAAGAATAAGAAAATCAATTTATTTATTTTTTTCATATTTTTAATAGTTACCGTTTGCTATTTAACTTTGTATTTCTAAGTTAAGATGTTGAGCTGCTTTAGTCGAATTTATTTACTAGACGCAGCGCAAACTGTAGATAATCCTTGTCATTTCAGACTCTCAACCATAATTTACTAGTAATTATTGGGGGGTATAGCTCAGTTGGGAGAGCGCTTCGCTGGCAGTGAAGAGGTCCTCGGTTCGATCCCGGGTACCTCCACCATTTTCCTTGGACGAACCAAATCTTATAAATATCTAAAATTATTGAATCAAAAAGCGGTTCGTCCAGCATCTTTTGCACTCGTGCGAGTACGGAGACGAACTGGCCATAACTCTCATCTAAGCTTCATGAATGTATTACATAGTCATGAGAATGCGATCGACGCGTGCAGTATGCCTGTTATATTCATCAACATAAAGAATTTATGAACACGGTTTGGATATAAACCATTAGGTTTATGAGCATAGCTCAGAGGAGATTGAAATGAAGAAATTATTAATTGGATTATTGATACTGGGAAGTTTTTCAACTTTTGCAAAAGATATCTTTTTGGTAGTAACGCCTAACTCAGGCTTCTATGGCGCTTCTGGATGGCCTGAAGCTTTTCAAAATACAGGCTACAGTGTGATATATCATGGGGAAGTAGGATCATGGTGGTATGACATTTATAACGATAATAATATTTCAGATGATACGTTAATTGCCTTCAGATCTTTCCCTGAAGTAAGATCCCCAAAGTGTAAAGTTAAAATGATCATTGCAGAGAAGAAAGACTTGAAACGCATAATTTCAGATAGAGATGAGACTTCAATCTTATATGCAAAAACATCAAAGTTAAGGAGGTGTCCAAAAGCAGGTATGGAGGTTCTTTTGGATATCCCGTATCCTGAAAATCTATAACCCTAGATTTCTGACCTTTACTTGAATATAAAAATTCAGATTTAATGAGAGCGGGGCAAACAATGGCCCCGCTCTTTTTTTTGAATTAAAATACACTCAATTGTGAGCATTATAAGTAAATTTTTTTAGAATCGTACGATTTCTAAAGGTTCCATCTGAACTGGAATTGCTTGGCCTGCGGATAGTATTTCAGCCTCTATCGGTATGGGAGGGATATCCTCATTTAGGATGCTTGGATCAACAATACCTTCAGCCTTCTCCTTGGCCAGCAGTTTTATCTCGCAAGCCACGGCACCTTGAGAACAACCTGCAATTCTTGCAATTTCTCTATATACAAGACCTTTTGCATGAAGGCGTCTGATAAGCTCTGATGGTCTTGTTTTCTTACGGCCAATTTTTATTCCTTTGGCACGAGCATTGGCAAGTCCATTTCTAACTCTCTCCGCTAGAATATCTCTTTCAAGTTGGGCCACAGAGCCAAGAATAGTAAATAGTGCTCGACCAATAGGAGTAGAAGTATCTATTGCTTCAGATATTGAAATAAATTTTACTCCTAATTCTTCAAACTCCTGAAGTGCTGTGAGCAAATGAGTAACTGATCTGGCAAATCGGCTAAAGCTATAGACGATAACTTTTTCACATTCACCAGCCCTTACTCTTTTCATCATATTATCCAGGGCCGGCCTTGATTTTTTTGTGCCAGATTGATTTTCATCTTCAAAGATAACGAAATTATTTATATTAAAACGATGACAATATTCTCTTAAGGCCCGAACTTGGGATTCAAGACCTGTTTGCTGCATACCTGTACTTACACGACAATATAAAAATATTTTTTTATTCAAAATTAGCTCCAATTTGATTATTTAAAACCCTCCAGAGCTTTCCATTTTTATAAATTACATAATGACCTCAGTTTAAATTAGTATTTATTTTGTTAAGTTTTTTGTAAAAGAAGATATGGGGGCAATCCCACCATCAACTTTTTTAAGAGTTTCTTTTTTAAATTCTTGAATTGCCTTTGGGGCGATATAACTCCCTGATAAAAGTAGAATAACTGCCGCTACTATTTCTGCTACTATTTTCATTTTTTCTTCTCCTGTTCACGTTTATAAATTTCTACGACTGTAGTTTTTGACCACTAGCCACCACGATTAGACGGAATGCCAATTTCGCTTAG
>CAYGQW010000087.1:0-10863 GCA_964352175.1 uncultured Halobacteriovorax sp. | reverse complement strand
GTTAGATATACTCTTTGTTTGTCTTACAAATGATATTGCTGCAGAGGTAACTCAGGCCGGACTTGAAAGAAATCTTCATGTTTTTTGCGAAAAACCACCAGGTAGAAACGTCGCAGACATTAGAGCAGTTCAAGAGGTTGAGTCAAAACATCCCGACTTAAAGCTTATGTATGGCTTCAACCATCGCTATCACGAATCCATCAAGGAAGCTTTGCGAATAGTTTCCTCTGGGGAGTTTGGAAAAGTATTAAACATGCGTGGTGTTTACGGAAAGTCTCAAATCATTTCTTTTAAATCTGAATGGAGAACTAAAAGAAGCATTGCTGGCGGAGGAATCTTGCTAGATCAAGGCATCCATATGGTAGATCTCATGCGTCTTTTTGCAGGTGAATTTTCAGAAATTTTTAGCTTTATAGATAACTCTTACTGGAATCATGACGTTGAAGATAATGCTTATGCCCTGATGAAAAGCAGTACCGGAATTGTGGCTTTCTTACATTCCACTGCTACTCAGTGGCGCCACCGATTCAATTTAGATATAAATCTAGAGAAAGGCAGTATTGGACTCTCAGGGATCTTATCTGGTAGCAAGAGTTACGGAGCTGAAACTATCACTGTTTCCTACAAAGCCGAAGACGAGAGCGGAGACCCTAAAGAAATGACGACTCGTTATAATGAAGATAACTCGTGGAAAGAAGAGATTGATACCTTTGTTGAAAGTATACTAAAGAACCAACCAGTTACTAGCGGATCTTCGAAAGAAGCTTATAAAACGATGGAGCTAGTTTATAAAATATATTGTGCAGATGAAAATTGGAAAAATAAATACGATTTAACTATTTAGAAGGATGATAGATGAATAATGTTGAAAGAAACTTTAAGGCACGTGAATCAACTCAACACTTTGTAAAAGGTTACCTTGAATACCTTAAGAGCGTTCTAGATCAAATCAATCTTGATGATGTAACTGACTTTATCAATGTAATCAAAACTGCTAGAGACGATGGTCAATTTGTTTATTTTATTGGCAATGGTGGAAGTGCTGCAACAGCAAGCCATTTTGCAAATGACTTAGCTATTGGCACTAGAAGTAGTTCTAAGCCTTTTAGAATTATGAGCTTAACCGATAACGTTCCAGTCTTAACTGCGATCGGTAACGACTTTGGTTACGAAGAAATATTTACTAAGCAGCTAGAAGCCTACTTAAAGCCTAATGATGTTGTCGTGGCAATCTCAGCCAGTGGAAATTCTCCCAACGTAGTTAAAGCACTTGAATTGGCAAAAAAAGTCTCGGCAAAGACAGTAAGTCTAACTGGATTTGACGGTGGCAAGATTAAATCCATGGCCGATGTAAATGTCCATGTACCTTCAGTAAAAGGTGAATACGGCCCGGTTGAAGATGTTCACATGATTTTTGATCATATCATTGGTAACTACTTCTTATATCTTTGCAAAGAAGAAGATTCTTGATTGAAAATGAAAAATACGTAGAGTTGATCAAGATTGCATTTGATCAATCTTCGCAAATAATTAAGAAAACGAAAAAAGTGACAAATAATTTTGTCGATAAAGAGATTAAGCTCTCTCTTGATAATGAGCTTGATCTTTTTTTTCGAAGTTTTTTCGAAAAACATACCTCAATCCCTGTGTATTCCGAGGAATCCTTAGGAGAGAATTCTCCATTAAAAGGTAGATGTTGGATCGTCGACCCACTCGATGGTTCATTAAATTTTTTTCGTGGCATCCCATTTTATGCTAGCTCAATTGCTCTTTGGGAAAA
Organism: uncultured Halobacteriovorax sp.; assembly: GCA_964352175.1. Taxonomy (GTDB): domain Bacteria; phylum Bdellovibrionota; class Bacteriovoracia; order Bacteriovoracales; family Bacteriovoracaceae; genus UBA4207. The sequence continues at coordinate 9,083 of CAYGQW010000087.1, read as the reverse complement.
TGGTCAACCCGTTCTCGGTGGGGTTTATGATTATATTCATGATGAGCTTTATCTAGGTGAAGTTGCTACTAAAGAAATGTCGATGAATGGAGAAACGATCAAGGTTGAACATTCAATCAGCCCTAGTGATATCAAGGCAACAGGTATCCCCAGTCATTCCAACGAAAATGACTCAATTGAGATGTTCCGTTCTAGCTTAGCTAACTATAAAAAGCTCAGATGGCTGGGATGTGCCTCACTATCACTTGCTTATGTGGCAATGGGTAGAGTCGATGCCTACGAAGAAAAAGGAATTAAGCTTTGGGATGTGGCTGGTTCCTTGGCAATTGTTTTGGCAGCGGGATGTCGTGCACAGTGGAGCTTTAACAGCGACGGGTCTCTTAATGTTTTTGCAGAAAATAAGGTATGTGAAATTTGAAAAAAGATAATTGGATTTATTTGTCACATTATTATAACCAAAATACTCCCGGCTATGGTGGTAAAAAAGATTTTGTCGTTCAAGAGACGCGCTGTATTTCAAAAGGAGATAAGTGCAATCAGGTCCAAATTACGATGAATAACCATACTGGAACTCATATTGACCTTCCTTTTCATTTCTATGCAGATGGAAAAGTATTACAAGACTACAGTGCTAATGATTGGATTTTTAGTAATATTGCTTTTGTAGATATTAAAGTGCAGAAAAATGAACTTATCACTTCGGATCATTTACCTAAGGTAGATCAAAATATTGAATGTCTTTTTCTAAGGACAGGTTTTGAAAAGTATCGACAAGAACCAGAGTACTGGGGGGAAAACCCAGGGGTTACGGCTGAATTGGCTCAATATCTAAAAAAACAATATAAGAATTTGAAGCTAATAGGCTTTGATTTTATCTCAGCCACTGCTTTCAAAAATAAAGAAGAAGGACGTTTGGCCCACTTAGCATTTCTTGAAAGCACTGATGGAGCTCCAATATTGCTCATTGAGGATATGAAGCTGAGTGCATTAGCAAACAATCAAAAAATCGATCAATTGCATATTTCGCCATTATTAATTGAATCAGCTGACGGGGTTCCAGTAACTATTTCAGCAAAAATAATATAGAGTTTTAAAATGAGTGATACTATTTATTTTAACTTTAAGGTTTCAGAGCTTTCTTGGAATTAGTGTTGATAAGAACGATTACCTACTTGATTCTTTGCGCATTTTTTATTTGAAAACAGGAGCATTGACTAATGCAGACTTGGTATAAGTATTCAGTGGTTAAAGATACCGTTAATCAAAACAATGTTACTTCTCACTTGGATTATGTGACTATTTCGATACCATATCCCTCCGTTAATGATCGAAAGAGAATGAACTTTGAAAGTGCAAGTAGCTTAACCCAAAACATAGTTTCTTCACTTGAGGTTTATTTTAAAAAAAATTACGACAGAAAAGTTATTAGTATCGGTTGTGCAGAGGCAGACCATGAGCGATTATTCTTGATGAGAAATCCCAAGTTACGTAAGTATTGGACTTTAGCTGATTTCGATAAACGAAGTGGAGAGTATTTAGCACAAGTCGATCCTGATTTAGATACGGCATACTTTGATGTTCTGAGTGATAAACCAGATAAAGCAATGGTCGGTAAATTCGATGTCGCCTTTATTCCAGGAATAATTTATCTATTTGACGATGTTCAAATGAATATTTTTTTTAACAATATTTCTAGTATCTTAAAGAGCAATGGATCAATTTTATTATGCCATAGATCTTTGGAGACTTTTTGGACTAGGGTCATTCATCATTTTCTAGTACCAATGGACTATTTTTTTTCAAGTTTTTTAAGAAAAGTTATCCGCAAAGAGGCCGTAAAAATAAGCAAGCTTAAGCATGGGTATATTAGGAGCTATAAAGAGGTTGCCGATTGTGCAAAAAAGCATGGATTTCAATTACAAAATATCAACAAAAGCTGTTTTGGAATGGATTTTACCGCACGGCTTCCATTATTATCCCGATTCAAAATTGCCCAAGTTTTGGGAAGAATATTTGGAAGGAATTTACCATACTTGAGTATCATGGAATTTAAAAAAATTTAATTTAACTAAAGTTAATTCCCAGGAAGTTCCTAAATTACAAAAGAACACATCAAAAGTCCCAATTCCACATTCAGATAATTTTAGTTAGGTAATTGGAGCGAAGAGAATTTACAGAATATTTTTTTTAGATGGCATTTTTAAAAACATTTACCCAAATTCCAGAATCACCTTTGGAAATTGTTGAGTCTTGTGATTCAAATAGAATCTTACACAGTCGATAATCCAGGTGACATTGCACGAGTTGAAAAAGTAATGAAAACAGATTCATTTTTTGGAAGATATTAAACGCTGTAATTTATCTACATGTTTCATCTGTAATAGGTTGTGCTTTTATCAATCCGTTAATTGCTGCCAGGCCCATGGCTTGAATTGATTCCAGCGAAGAACCACCGATATGCGGTGTTGAATAAAAGTTTTTTAATTGAAGTAGTTCCTCATTTGAACATGGCTCATCTAGGAAAACATCAAATCCCGCAGATTGTATCGTATCTGCGACAAGCATTTGCTGCAAGACTTTTTCATCTACAATTCCTCCACGTGAAGTATTAATTAAGATGGCATGCTTTTGCATTTTACTAAGAATTTTGTCATTGATTAATTGAGTCGTGGAAGAATCTAGGGGAATATGAATAGAGACAATATCGTTGGTCGAAAAAAGCTCCTCGATGGCGACTAGATTAATATTATGTGCCTTAATAAAATCGCTGTCAGGCTTTATCTCACTACAGGAAAGTTTGCAGTTAAATGGAGTAAGAAGTAGGGCAAGCTCTTTGCCCACATTACCAAGACCCAAGATTCCGACTTTCTTCTCACTTAAATTATTTCCAAAAAGTGGATTCCAGGTTCCATCACGTAAATAGATATTAGCTTGGTAGGATTTTCTAATAAGAGTGAGCATCATTTGTAATGCTAGCTCCGCGACTCCTCTTTTGTTTGTGCCAGGAGTATATCCCCAAAGAACTTGATGCTCTTTGAGCGCCTCAAAATCGATATTGTCCATACCAACGCCATACTTACTTATAGTCTTAAGGTTTGGCAGTTGAGTAAGAACTTTCTGGTTAATTTTTTCTAAACCAATAATTGCGCCTTGGCATGGGGACAAGAAACTTACAAGATCTTCATCACTAAATTTTTTTCCTTCGTCATTAAAATAACTGTCTGGGAAAACTTTGAGCAGTCTTTCACCAAGAAATATAATTTTAGAAAATGACTTACTTGTAACGGCGACCTTCATTTTAATTTCCTTGCAGTTCTTTAATATGATCAATTGAAGTTTTATGGAAATAACTTTCTATAAAAGTTTTCATTTTTTTTCGTTCAGAGTTTAAAAGAGATAAATCCATATTGAAAATCTCATCAAGAGAATTTTGTAATTCTACTGAATCCTTGATATTCCACTTTAAATGGTTACATGAAAAAAGAGGGTCATGTGATAGAGGGAATGAGGAATTGTAATTGATAAGTACATTTCCAATATAACCGGCTTCAAGCCCAACGGTTGAACCCCAGTACATAATGCAATCATGGTGATTGAGGTCATTAATCAAAGAATTCTTACTCACTAAGGCAAAGCTTTCCAACTCTCTATAATCGACTAATTTTTTGAAATAGTCATAGTTCATTGCTGGGTGAAAACGAAATGTAATCTCAAAATTATTATCAACTAGGTACTTCTTAAGTGATAAGACGATATCGATCATGTAGCGAGCTTCCTCAATCGCCTCAAGCACAACAAGTAGTTTTCTTGAAATTTGTGTTTCTTTATGCGTCATTGAAAATAGATAATCATATCGAAGAGCACATAAAGCCTCAATCGGAGTTTTTATATCAGGATTAAACGAGCGTAGAATATTTCTTGTTTCCATTCCGGTTGTATAAATAATATCGGGTAAGTTTTCAGTCTCTTGCTCCCAGGGGAGAAAGCGCATCCCTAGTGCAGACTCTGGAACACATGAGTGCTGATAACCTATAATCTTAGTTTCGCCTGAGTTTTTACGAAAGCATTGAATGATAATTTTTTCCCAAGAATTATTTTCGCAAGTTACGACCAAGCGCTTTACATTAAATAGCTTAGATATTCTTTCAAAGGCAAAATAAAATAAAAGATGCTGAAATGTTGTAGGGTGAATGAGTTCTTGCTTATATTCTCTTTCCCATGGGTTATCTCTAGGTTTAAACATTAAATAGGTCGATATTTGTATTTTTAATGCTTTAAAATAATCTTTCAATCCTAAAAATGAATACCATGGAAGGATATCTAGTTCATTTGGAAGTAAAAGGTTTTTGGTATCTTGATATGACATTATTGGGTCAACAACGATCAAATAGTTATCTCGTTGTACAAGATTATCAGTGTAGTTCATAAAGAACGGATCATTGAACTTATTGTTCGCAAATGATGAGCTGTAAGCGAATGTTTTGTGTAGGATAATTTCTTTATTCTCAAGCTTTTTTAATATGCCATTTTTCTTCTTTCTAAAAAAAACTGTAAGCGCAAAATATTTGGCTATGGCGAATACGTATCTCTTCAGATGACTCCACTTTGGAGCATACTCTTTAAGCGCAAGTTCTTCTTTTTCTTTTAATTCATGAGCGTGACGAAAAAAAGAGTGAAAACGAATTCTGGAATTTAAAATTAAGCTATTCCAAACGATGTCTGAAAATGGGTAGCGCTTGGGATCTACGTTTTCTCTAATCGATTGCATGAGACTCATAGATTGCCTTGAACATTAATTAGATGGCTTTTCTTGTTAAGTGTTTTTCTAGTTTGATAAACAAATGGAGATTTAAAAGAACTCCATAGTAAACTAGTGAAACACCAAATACTTGAATAATATTTCTTTTGTTGCAACAGGCTTAGGATAATAGTTATTTTCCAAATAATAACTCGTTTAAAAAATAAAGTATAACCAGCATATGGGGCATATCTATTAAATATATCTTCAATCATGTCATGAGAGTACAGGGGATTTGAAGTCAGGGATGTATCATGAATTCGGTAGTAGAGGAGTGGGTTATTTATATAATGATAATTTTTTTGAGCAAGAGCTATTCTAAGCCAGAGATCAAAATCTTCAGCAGATGGAAGAGAGGAATTAAAAACTCCAACTTCATTTAAAACTTCTTTTTTTATGACAACTGAAGATGTTGCAATAAAGTTTCTTCGATAAATCTGCTTGAATAAATTTTCATTCTTGTTAAAAAGTTTTCTAGGGGAAATAGTCTTCCATCCTGAAGCCTGATTACCACTTTTATAGCTACTAGAGATCATTTCGACTTCTGGATCAATCTTGATTACTTCTTCAATCGATTCAATTTTGCTTTTGTGCCATAGGTCATCGGCATCAAGAAATGCGATCCAATCACCTTCGCTCACTTCAATTCCTAGATTGCGAGCCTTTGATGGACCTTGATTTGTTTGTTTAACAAGTTTTACTGGAAACTTCATTGCAATTTCAGCAGTATTATCGGTTGAGCCGTCGTCTATGACTATTACTTCATAGGCTGGGCGAGTTTGTTGAAACACAGATTGAAGTGATTCTTCAATATACTTTGAAGAATTAAAAGCAGGCATAACCACGGATAATTTGAAATTGCTGCCACTGGTCATAAGTTGTGATTTCATCCAATAACGTTGAGCCTACATCATATCAAGAAGAGAGCAAAGATTTTGCATGTCGTACTTATTGCACTCTGCATATTCAAGGCTTATAAGTTAGAGTTTACAAGTAATATTAGTTTAACAATAGTACTATTCCAAGGTTTTCAGGGACGTTAGTCATGGCCATTAAAATTCTTTATGTAAGTATGAAGAACGACTACGGAGATGTCCGTCGTGCTCTTTGCTACGACTATAATCATATTTATCTTTCATTAGTTGATTCAAATTATGATTGCACCTTTTTTGATTATATGGACTACATAAAAGAAAGTGGTAAAGAAGCACTCCAAGAAAAAATTAAAAGCCTTGTCCTTGAATCCAAACCAGATTTAGTTATTTTTTCTCTATATATTGACCAAATTGCTGTTGAAACCATCGCTGAAGTTTCGAAAACAACTAAAACGTTAGGATTATTCTTCGATGATACCTGGCGAAGAGATTTTGTTTTGGAATATGGCAAAGCAATGCACTTCTTCACAACAACAGATTGTTATGGGGAAACTATTTATGACAAAATGAATCTGCCATCTAAGGCCCTATACTTTTCCTATGGTTTTAATCCAAAACGATTTACATCTGTTGATCGAAGTCATTTGACCAGGGATGTTAGCTTTGTCGGTAGCTGGAGCTCAACGAGAGAATGGATTTATAGGGAGCTGGCCAAGTCAGGTTTTAAGTTGGATTTTTATGGCCATGGTTGGAAGAATGGAGTTTTAGACAATAATGAGATGATTGAGTGCTTTCAGAAATCCAAGATAAGTTTAAATCTATCAAATAGTGTCCAGGATAATTTGTCATATGTTTTCAGCTCAGCTCGCGCCTTTAAAAACTACTTAATGGGTGGAAAAAAAGGTGAGCAAATGAAAGGAAGACATACTGAGATCAATGCTTGCGGTGGATTTCAAATAAGCTTTTTTGCAAATGGACTCTCAAATCTTTATCAAATAGGAAAAGAAATAGAGGTCTATCAAGATATTGAAGACTTAAAGTTTAAATTGGATTTTTATCTTGAGCACGAAGAAAAGAGGGAAGAGATCGCAGCCGCTGGTTTACAAAGAGCTCAGCAGTATCGTTATGGCGATGTTATGAGTAAAATTTTTTCAAGAATGGGATTGAATATTTAAAATGGAAAAGTTCTACACAGAGGGAACATATTTACAAAACAATCCAAGTTGGGATGCTGACGATGTTGATTGGAAATTAGAGAAAATCCTTCCTTTAATTAGGTCGTACTTTGAAACAGACAAGCGACTTCGCATATGTGAAATTGGCTGTGGAGGGGGAGGATTGTTAAGCAAACTTGCTGACAAGTTCCCTCAGCACACTTTTGTGGGATGGGATATATCCCCTGATGCCGCACAGTTTTGGACTGACAAGAAAGATAACCTATCTTTTCATGTAGGTGATATCTTTAATAGTTCTCACGAGCAAAGTTTTGACCTAATACTTTTAATCGATGTTATTGAGCATGTTGAAAATCCTCACAGTTTTTTATCGAATACCCAAAAGATTGCAGAAAATATCTTTTTCCACGTTCCGCTAGACCTATCAGCAGTTTCAGTTGTTCTTGATTACAAACTGTTAAAGGCAAGAAGACAGGTAGGGCATATTCACTATTTTACTAAGTCGTTGTTTTTAGATCTCTTGCGTGAGACTAGTCTGAGTGCAGTGAGTGTCAATTTTTCGAATAGTTGGAAAGATTCACCACATAAATCAATTTCGACCAAATTATTAAATACCTTTAGATACGTATTGAATTTCTTTAGCCCAGAATTAAATGCACGACTACTTGGGGGCAATACTCTTTTTGTATTAGCGAAAAAAAGCGACTAGTTAAAAAGTATTAAACATCTCTTTACTTTTAATCTGCTTTATAAATATAAAAGTTGTAATCATGCCAAAAATATCGATCCTCGAGATTCATATTGAAATATTGATTCATAATTGGACGGGTCATACGTCTAATCACTCCCTTTAAAGACAGGTCTGGAAATTGATATGGAAAGTTAGTTGAGAAAATAGCTTGATCTATCCTATTCGTCCTAAAATCAAAGATATTTACTTCAGAGGATAGTGAATAAGGCGAGATGAGATAATAATCAATCTTCTCTCCTGAAGAATGTGGGTCTGAGTGAAAATTATAATGATCTAGACCAAGATAGTTTGCATAGCGAGCTATTGAAGGAACAACTTCTCCACCTGACCTATCTTTATCAATGCCTACAAGTAGAATGTTTTTTGTTTCATTTGTTTGGTTCTTTTTTAAATATTGTAAGGTTTGTTGGAAATTTTTTGGAATTTCTTTGTTCCATAAAAAGCGATGAGCAGACTCCGGAATACCATTTATAACCCATAAAAGAGATGCAGCAATAATAAACGGTTTAATAAATCTAGATTGCCAAATATTTTTTAAATTCTTACCAAGAAACATTGCAAGAAAAAGATTTCCCGGGAGTAAATAATAGAATTCCCAGATACCAAGATAGAGGAATATAACGGAATACAAAACTGAGCTTAAAAGAAGGGAGTCAGTCCATTCCCATTGTCTGTTTTTTTTACGAAAAACTCTATCGATGACTAATATAGTGCAAAGTGGAGCGACAATAATGGAAAACGGATCATACATTAAGTAGCCACCCATAATCTTTAGACGCGCTAAGATTACATTCATAGAAAGTTCTTTATATCGATCAACAATATTTGTATGGATTGCAAAGTAATAATAAAGCCCAAAAACAGCACAAGATATCATGCCGACGATATTGGTCAATTGATCTCTGACACCTCTATAACCTTGGATGAAAAAACTATAGGACTCAAAAAATAAAAAAGATCCGACGAGTAAAAAAATTGGTTCTTTGTAAAAGAGAGACAAGATGGCAGATAGAATAGAAGCGAGGAAAGCTAGTTTTGAATTCTTTGTCTGATAGATCTTATAAAATAAAATAAAGATTAAAAGGAAGAACACAGCATCCTTTTCAGATATAAATAGTCTATAAAATGCCTTGATAAAACCTGGGTGAATAAAAAAGATAAGTAGTGGCAGTTTGTTAAATTTAAATCGTTCAAACGTGTACAAGATAAGAACGAAAAATACGAGTAATTGTAAAGAATTGAAGAGATAAAAAGCCTGAGTTTCTGTTGTAAACAATGAGATTAAATTTAGCTCTTGCCCCACTAAAGGCATAAAGCGACCAGTCGATGGTGTTATGTAAAAGGGCCAGAATTTACCAGCGAGGATGGTGGCAACAACTTGGTGGTCATCGATTGGGCCTAAGTCCGTTTTAATGCCAATGTAAATTGAAAAAAGAACAATAAGTAAAAATGAAATAATATATTCTTTTGTAATATATTTATTG
>CAYGQW010000086.1:0-10965 GCA_964352175.1 uncultured Halobacteriovorax sp. | reverse complement strand
CTCTTGAAGAGATTATGCCAGCGGCATTTAAAGAGTTGGTAGAGGTTTATACAAAATTAGAAAATCACTATAAAGATATGCAGGATATTGAGTTCACGATTGAAAAAAATATTCTTTTTATTTTGCAAACTAGAAATGGAAAAAGAACTGCCGCCGCCGCCATAAAGATTGCAACAGATTTAGTGGTTGAGGGAATCCTTACTAAAGATGAAGCTCTCATGCGTGTGAAGCCAGATGATTTAAACGAATTACTTCATCCAACGCTTGATCCAGATGCCAATCGAAATTTAATTACCAATGGTCTACCAGCTTCTCCTGGTGCTGCTGCCGGAGAAATTGTGTTTACCAGTGAGCGAGCCACAGAACTTGCTGGCCTTGGGCACAAAGTTCTTTTAGTTCGTCTTGAAACTTCCCCTGAAGATATTGCTGGGATGGTTGCTGCTCAAGGTATTCTTACCGCCCGTGGCGGTATGACATCTCACGCAGCTGTGGTTGCCAGAGGAATGGGCAAACCTTGTGTGGCTGGTTGCAGTAGTGCCGAAGTTTCACACTCAAAAGGAACACTGACTATCAGCGGAATAGTTTATAAAGAAGGCGACTTCTTAACCATTGATGGTGGTACAGGCGAAGTCTTTGCAGGAAAAGTTCCAACGAAGAATGCAGAAATTAGTGCCGATTTTGCCAAGTTCATGAAATGGGCAGATGAGAGAAGACGACTTCGCGTTCGCACTAACGCAGATAATCCGCGTGATTCAAAGATTGCTTTAAAGTTTGGAGCTGAAGGAATCGGACTTTGCAGGACAGAACATATGTTCTTTGAACCTGAACGTATTATGATTGTGCGTGAAATGATTTTTGCAACTAGCGTAGATTCAAGGAAAAAAGCTCTAGATAAATTACTTCCATTTCAAAAGAAAGATTTTTTAGAAATTTTTGAAGCTCTCGATGGAATGCCTGTTAATATCAGACTGCTTGATCCACCTCTACATGAATTCTTACCTCATTCAACTGAAGATCAAAAAGCCCTGGCTAATCACATTGGAGTTGATCTTGAAGTCATCATCGAGCGTGGTGAAAAGCTTCATGAATTTAACCCGATGCTAGGTCATAGAGGTTGTCGTCTTGGTGTTACTTATCCTGAAATCTATGAAATGCAAGTTAGAGCGATTATAGAATCCGGCTTAGAAGCACAAGCTAAGGGTGTCAGTGTAAAACCTGAGATCATGATTCCACTCATTGCTACTGCGACAGAGCTGGAGTTTTTAAATATTAAATTAAAAACCCATATTGAAAAAGTTATGGCCCAATCAGGTGATAAACTTGCTTATAAAATGGGAACAATGATCGAACTTCCTAGAGCAGCGATTACAGCTGGTGAGATTGCTCCTCATGCTGAATTCTTCTCTTTTGGCACCAATGATTTAACTCAAACGACTTTTGGTTTATCACGTGATGATGCGGGAAAATTTTTAGGAGAATATGTTTCTAAAGGTATTCTGCCAAAAGACCCGTTCGTCAGCCTTGATCAAGCAGGCGTTGGTTTTTTAGTTGAACATGCGACAAGAGAAGGTCGAAAAGCTAATAAGAAGCTTCACGTTGGTATTTGTGGTGAGCATGGAGGGGATCCTGCCAGCGTTCACTTTTGTCATAAAGTCGGACTTGATTATGTTAGTTGCTCTCCCTTTAGAGTTCCAATTGCAAGATTAGCAGCAGCTCAAGCTGCTATTGAAATGGACAAGCATGATTAAAAACGAAGTCATTGCAGAATTTAAGAATCTGTTAAAAGACGCTCGTTTTGATTATGGCGCTTATGCTGTTATTGATTTTAAATCAAAGTCGTTTGAATCAATCCAACTTCATAATGATAAAGAAATTAAAGATCTTGATATTTGGTTTGATCTTGCTAGCATCACGAAGTCTTTGACGTTGGCTGGGGCATGGCTTTGTAAGTCTGAAATTTTTTCGCCTGAAATGGAGCTTCTTTTAGAACATCGAGCAGGACTTCCTTTTTGGGGCAGACTATCAAAAAACGGATGGAAGGATACTGTTAATCAATACACGATTAAAGAGTCTGAGACTGTTTATTCCGATTTTTCAGCTCTAAGACTAACTCTTGAAATTGAAAAGAAAGCAGGGGATTTATACTCTCTTACTGATATGTATCGCGATGAAAAAGTTAAATTTTGGAAAGAAAAGCCTGAATACTCCTTTTCACCTGTTACAGGCTGGAGAAAAGGAACACTTATTTGTGGTGAAGTGCATGATGATAACTGCTTTGTGATTGACTCTAAAGTCGGTCATGCTGGTTTATTTGGCACTATTGATGGACTAGCGCAAACGCTTATCAATTATAATGAGAAGCTAGTAATGATCCAAAAGCTCAAACCACTCTTAGATAAAAAATCTCATCGTTTTGTTAAAGGCTTTGATACACCTGAAAATTTAGAAACGACCTTGGCCGGGCTTGGATGTAGTCCTTCGACTTTTGGACATACGGGATTTACGGGCACTTCTTTTTGGATCGATGCCAGCAAGTCTAGGGGATGGATCTTACTCACCAATGGCTCTTATCCCTACTGGTATGATCGACTAAAACTTAGCCATTTAAGGCGGACGCTTGGTCAGTTGAGCTGGTAGGTCCTTAGTGATTCTAGTGACTTGTGTTATTTCTTGATAAAAGTACTCAGATAAAACCTGATCCATTCCGATAAAGTTTCGATGAAACTTAGAAGGAATGCTTATGTTCATACAATTTAAAAAATTGCTTCACTCATTTGTCACTATTGCTTGTATTTTAAGCTTAGGGGCTTGTTCGACGATTGAACCTACAGGCTTTTATCGAGCGAGTCGAATGCCTGCTAACGCAGATGTTGAAAAGTTAGATTACTATTTAGCTGTTGATAGACTTCATTATTATATGACTGAGTTTGCTGGATTCCATTCTGGTAAGCAAGATGATGTTCTTATTGATGCTCTTCAGTCAATTTCAGCTAAGCAAATTCTGGATGAAAACTACTCTTATGCAAAACTATCTGATCCAGATCAGTTTGATTCCCTCATTCAAGACATCTTAAAAAAATATTATCCAGATATAGAATTCAAAAAAACAGAGTTGGTTTGGAATTATAATTTTTTAAAAAGAAAATTAACAGAAGCTTATACTCTCAAAGAATCAAGACTTGCTAAGGTATATAAAAATGTTGAAGCGGATGATTTGGCCGCAGAAGTAGCACGAGAGTTAACCATTACTGATGTGACTCCAGAGTCACTAACTCTTGATTCCGGCCACTATATTTCCAATAGGACCACAAGGGCTGTTTTTTGGGAAGCTGTTGAAGCAGATAGAACGCTAGAGTTTCACCTAGGAGAGGCTCGAGAATTCGTTAAAAATGTAGAGGCTAGAGGTGGAGAAGTTCTTTATGAAGTTAACCCCATGGCAAGAAACTATAATAAAATTTTCTTAGTCCAATATCCGGGTGAGGCTGATCATAGAGTTGCAATTACAAATATTGGTGGTCATGACCGGCTTGATCATTTAGTTCATCAAATCTCACTTTCTAACTTAGGCTCTAAGAAGATTACTAATAAAGTAAAAATTATAGGTGATCTTGATGAGTTTCATGATCGTCTCTCAAGAAAGATTAAGGGGCGTCTTGAGTTATTACCTAAAGCAGATCGTCTAATTATAGGTCAAAAGGGTGCTATTGATGGGATTTTTTCTCTTCAATGGAAAAAAAGAGCCTTGCAAAATCTTTACGCCGAGGACCCAGATAGTGTCGTTTCAGCATTTGATCTTGATTCTGATAAAGTTAAAAACATTATTGACGGTGAAGGGGTAATCTCCGCGCTAGATGATAAGTCAAAAATCGAAAAAGCTTTTGCTAAAATTGAGCCTAAGCTTGATGCTCGACCTGAATTATATCCTGCAAAATTTAAAGATTTAGATTGGGACCTTAATGTCGCCGAAATGGCAGATTATGTATTTAAGAACTCCGACGGAAAAGATATTCGATGGCGAGTTGTCTCAAACGTTTGGGGCGATGAAATTGTCCCAGTCGCTAGGGCGTTAAAAGAATTAGGGCAAGATAATGTTACTTATATTGGTACTGCAGGGGCTTTTCCAGATAAAGGTTATAAAGTAGGGGACTTAGTTATCCCAAGTCATTACCTTGATGCGAAAGGAAAGATTACAGCCCGAGGTACTGCTCTTGAAGTAGAGGGCGCCAAAGTTGGTGGCATTGTTGAGCATGTGGCTTCGCCCTTTGATGAAACTTTTCAGTGGTTATCTGAAGCTAGTCAGAGATCAGATCTTGTTGAAATTGAAACAAATTATCTTGGAAGAATTTTTGGAGGACAGCAAGATCACGTACGATCGTACCTCTTAGTCTCAGATATTTTAGGCAGTGAAGGTGAGACTCTTGCAAGTGCCTCCTCATCAAAACGTAGAAACTCACTTAATAAATTACTAGAATCTTTATACAAAAGAGACTCCGCTTTATTCCCATCGGTTGTTAGTCAATCAAGTCTAAGTGGGGAAGCATTAAAAGCATGGAATAAAAGATCAATTATAAATGAAGCCTTACCAAAGGCGGCAGCCTCTTATCGTTACCACCTTTTTGCAACATATGAAGGTCCTAATAATATAAGCAGTGTAATAGATCACGCCGATAGTATCCCTGTCTTTACAGATAACTTTCATAGTAAAAAATTAGTTGAAGCCTCTGAAGCTTTAACCGTATTAGTTAATAAAATTAGAAAAACTGAAGCAATTCCCAATATTGCTTTACCGAAGAGTTTCTTAGATGGGCAGTGGAACCCTAAAACTGATCCTTTGAATATCAATCTTCTTGCAGCCAACGCGCAAACAGCACAAAAGTATAAAGCAGCCTTAGAGGAAGTTTCTGAAGTTATTGAACCGCTTTCAAGGTGGCTTAATATTGAAGTAACTACTGGTCCTCCCGCATCTGATATGGCCAAAATTAAAGTTCCATCTTTTGTTGATGCGGACATTTTAATTCGTGCCTTTTCTGATGGCGCGTATGCCCGTTTCGGTTTAGATAGCTTAAATACCTATACTGGTAATCCTAAGTATGTAGAGCTTCCGACGGTAAAAAGTTCATCGGTATGTGATACAACTGCAAAGTTCTGTTCACTTTCTTATTTCGAACCAGATATTAAAACCAGGGAACTATTAGACGAACTACCAAGCCTTAAAAGCTTAGGTTTAAATTCAACTGGTAAAAAAGCTCTTGAAGATGCTGTGTCAGATTTAAAAAAATCTCTAAATACAGTAGGTAAGCAAGAGGAGTTCGCTGCAACTGCAGAAATGAAAGTGGTCAATTCTTTACCTGATGGTAAGCTAGCAGAAATTGTTCCAGAGTTTAGTCCATCAAAGGGTCTTGTTGTAAAAGTAAATATTACTGAAGAAGGACTTAGCAAAACAGGTGTTGTGCTTGAAGAGATTGCCCATCTATCTCAGATAATGGGGGATTACTTTCAGCACCCAATTTATTGGGCGGAGATGACTCTCAATGCAAAACATGGCTCTCGTCGTGCCCAGCATTTTTTAGCTAAAGCTGAGATTGATGCCATGGATCTCATTTTAGATGGACACGTTGGTGATATTGATATTTCACCGATCGAAGGTTATTTGCGATCTCGAAAAGCCAATGCTGAAAAAATGGTTTCCAATATAAAAAAACTTGCTGGTCAAGAATCTAAATCCAGAAATAAATTTGGTAAACAATGGAAGCAGATGCAGACTGCATTAGAAGGCGAAAACTTAAAACTTGATGATTATATCGCTAAGAATGATCGTAAAAAAGTAAAAGAACTTATTGAGGCTTTCATGCCTTGGGAACAAATGGAGCCTGTGGAAATTGCCTCTTGGACCAGATGGTTAGATGCCATTACAGAACAAGTTCCTGAATCTAAGAAAATCGTTCTTTTTAGAGGTTTATCTGGAGATTTGGTTCGTAGAAACGATGCAGGTAAACCATTTTTAATGTCTAAGCTACTTACTAAAAACCAAGGTAATTATACCCGCAGATTACGTTCACTTAAAACTTATCGATCAAAAATGGCACAAAAAGCAGCAAATGAGATACCAAGTGATCCTTCATCGCTAAGTATGGTCATGAAGGCTCATTCACATGAACCGTTTGGTTCACCTTTTATGTCCTCTGCCGACTTTTCAATAGCAAACTCCTTTGCCGAAGGTTTCGAAAGTGACACAGATAAGGCAGGGATCGCAGCTATCAATATTAACCCAAACCGCATTACTCAGAATGTTGTCTCTGAATACGGTGAAAATGAAAGGTTGATACCGTTACTTCTTTTTCCTGATGAAATTGTTCATTTGGAAGAATTCACTGACGGCGCTGGCTATAATTCGCAGGCTTTTAAATCTAGAGTCGAAGAAAGTCTTGGTAGGAAGTTAAAACCTGGCGAAAAGTCTATTGGCAGTAAGGATCGCCTTGCCGCTACCAAGGCTTGGTGGGAATTAGTAAATCCGGAAGGGATCAATCCTGCTAAAGCTTCTAAGACCTGTAAAGACGTTCTCAAAGTTTTTGCTCAAGCTACTAATTAGTTCGACTTGTCCCCCGAGTAATAGGCACGTAAGATATTGCAATAGGCTAGCTCGGGGAAGTCATCTGTGGATTTAACTAATTATTTAAATAAAGATCAGCTCAAAACAAAACGCGATCAATTTAAGCGGATATTCTTTTACCGTGTTTGCGGAACAGGAATGGGCGCGGCCGCCTGTCTATTGAAAGAAAAAGGTTTGATCGTTGAGGGGGGTGATAATCAATACTATCCACCAATGAATCATTATTTAGAATCAACTGGAATTCCTTGTCACGATCTTAAAAGTTTTAATGCTGAGCAATTAAAAGAATTTGATTTAATTGTTGTTGGCAATGTTGTTCCTAAAAATTCAGAAGATGCTCAAATAATTGAGAAGTCTGGTATTCCTTTTTGCTCTTTTCCCGCTGCATTGGGAGCCTTCATTTTAAATGAAGTGAACGTTGTCGGGATTGCTGGTACTCACGGTAAAACCACTACTACTTACTTTGCAACTCAAATATTTGAATCACTAAAACAGGATCCAGGATATTTTATTGGTGGAGTGATTGAGGGGAGACCTTCTGCTAAAATAGGTAACGGTAAGTATTTCTTTATTGAAAGTGATGAATACGACTCAGGATACTTTGAAAAATTTAGTAAGTTTCAAAGCTATGAGATTAATCATCTCTTATTAACCTCTGTTGAGTTTGATCATGCAGACATTTTTAAAGACATAGAAGACATTAAGTCAGAGTTTCGGAATTTATTTTTAAAAATCCCCACAAGTATCATTTATAGTTCAGACTACAAGGCTATCGATGAGCTTGTTCACGAGAAGCAACTACATTACAAACAACTTAAGTGGAATTCTTTTGGATTAAAAGACCCCCAAGGACCCAAAATTATAGAAAGTAATAGTGAGGGAACTACCTTTAAGCTTGGAGAAAATTTATTTAAGACAAATGTTGTTGGTTTGCACAATATCTTAAATATTGCATCCGTGATTTTGTTTGCCCAGGCTGAAGGCTTTGGTGTTGAAGAAATTTCTGTGTCGATTAAGAACTTGAAAATGGTTCGAAGACGTCAAGAACTTAGAGGTTATTATAAAAATACGCCGGTTATTGATGATTTCGCTCATCATCCTAAAGCTGTGGACCTTACACTTAGTGGATTAAAAGTTACTTATCCGAATAAAAAGATGGTTGTCGTGATGGAAGCGAATTCAGCGACAGCTAGAAGTAATATTTTTCAAAAAGAATTTGAACAAGCTTTACACCATGCAGATGAAGTTCTTTTTGCACGTCCCGTAAGACCAACATCTGTCTCATGGGCCGGAAATCTAGATATTGATGAAATGGCAAGAAACTTAAGCTTGAATGGAAAAGCTAGTCGTGTTGTTGAGAAGCTGGAAGATTTGAGAATCGAAATTGATCAACGTTTAAACGAACAAACGTTATTAGTTATTCTTAGTAATGGTACTTGTTTAGGGTTATGGGAGTCTGATTTTGTTGATGCTCTTAAGGCATAGCCTGCTGGTTATATTCATTTTGGGCTCAAGCTTATTCGCAAATGATAAGAGAGAAGTAGCTGTATCAAAACTTGTTAAAGATAGAACGAAACACTTAAAAGAATATTTAAAAATCCATAAAGATTTTAATGAAAATGTCTGTCGAGCTGGGACAGAAGAAAAATACTGGGAGCTTTACCGAGAGTTTAGAGGTGACGGTCATTACTTGCCAGTCTTAAAAGATGGCAAGCTTGATCGTTTAACGGTTAGTCGTTTTGTGGCAGAGATTGAAAGTAAAATCCAATGGATTGAAAAAGAAAAAAGCAGGCTCCTTAACCGTAAAGACTTTGATAAAATTAAAAGTTTTTTAAAAGCTCTTGAGCAACGCTTAGATGAATCTTTAAAGCTTAAAGAAAAGATTACATTTGCTGTAGATGACAAGTCTAAGGCATTGGCAATCACCGAAAGTAAATACTCTTTAATCGCCTTAAAAGATGCTTACAAATCCTTAACTGATCAGATTCCATTTTTACTAAGTTATAAATTTCCTGTTGATCACTTTCAGTTAAGAGAAAATTACGATGATGTAAAATTTTCCGAAGATATTAAAGAAATTCAACGTAAAAATGAGGTCTATTTTTTTAGAAAAATAGTTCAGGATGGAGCTCAAAACCCTGATAATACAGGAAGCGATAGCTTCTTGAGAGCAGCCTTAGATACACTGGCGATTGAGCTTGCGAATCCACCTCAAGTTCTTCCGGAAAACCTTAGACATGACTTAGCGTGGGCGATTAATGCTTTAGAGGGTCATCTGTCTCGCTACGGTAAAACGAGAATCATAAAGAGGTTGGATGAATGGAGTGATCGAACAAAAAGAGAGTTAAGTTTTTATATTGCTCTTAAAAATGACAAAGTGAAGTCAGGTGATCATTTTGAAACGAGCATGGATATTTTATCAAGAAAAGAGAAAGCTCGATATCTTCTAAAAGAATACGTTCTTAAAAAACAAAAAGAAGTGTATGAGTTTTGGACAAGACAATCTCCGCTTAATAGAACTTTGTTTGCCATGGAAACCATTCTTTTTAATGAGGTTGGCCGCTTCGATGGTAGTGAAGCATTAGAGAGAAGAGATGTCGCTCAAGTTGTCATCAACAGAACTTTTGAGGATCGTTATAACTCACTTGTCGAGCGCGACTCTCTTTATAATTACTTAAGTAGTCATTATAAAAAACATCAGAATGAATACCCTTGGCTCAATGTAATGTTAAAAGAAGGCGAGTTCTCGTTTACTTATTTTTTCATTACAGGTTCGGTTCGTATTTTTTGTCCAGAACAAACTAGGATTGGAAAAGCACTGATCAGAGAGAACGTAAAACTATCTCTGGATATTCTAGAAAATCCTAATCATGAGTTTAATGCTTTACGCTATTTCTCCAGGGCATCGATGCTTGGAAGAATAAGCATGGATAAGCTTTGGCAAGACTATGGTGCTATTGCAGAGCGTCCTGGAGTCAAGGTTGTTCGAAATCATAATCGCTATACAAAATGGCTCAATGATAAAAATTTAACCTTTTTGTATCGTTTTAGCTCTCCCGAAGGTGAGTCCTACGATGTTTATCAAAATGGTAAAACAAAGATGGTTTATAAAGCCGATACCAAGACTTTTTATACCTATAGAAGCCCCCACTACTTTAAGTATTTTGCTCCTATTAAAAAATTATCTCAAGGAGCAAAAAAGCCTTAGAATTGCTCGTTGTCTGATTGATAAATCCAATGTTATAGTCGTGCGTTCTTAGCGTAATATTTGTTTAGTTAATAGGGAGCCTACGCATGTTGAAAGATTATACTTTTACCTCAGAATCAGTGACCGAAGGTCACCCAGATAAAATGGCCGATGGTATCTCTGATGCTGTCCTCGACGCAATGTTGGGCCAAGATCCAAAATCACGTGTTGCTTGTGAAACGATGATTACAACTGGTTTAGTAGTGCTTGCCGGTGAAATCACAACAAAGGCTCAAGTTGATTTTCAAGATATCGTAAGATCAAAAATTAAAGACATTGGTTATGATCACTCTGATAAGGGTTTTGATTGTAACACTTGTTCTGTAATGGTTGCCCTTGATAAGCAGTCTCCAGATATCGCTATGGGAGTTAATGAAGGCGAAGGCACTGACAAAGAGCAAGGCGCTGGTGACCAAGGCTTAATGTTTGGTTATGCGGTTAATGAAACTGATAGTTTTATGCCATTAACAATTGATCTTTCGCATAAGCTTGCTCATCGCTTGTCTGAAGTTAGAAAAAATGGAACTCTTCCACTTCTTCGTGCTGATGGTAAGACTCAAGTTTCGGCTCAATATGTTGATGGAAAAATTACTCGTCTTGATGCAATCGTCGTCTCAACTCAGCACGCTGCTGAAATGACTCTAAAGCAAGTTCAAGAGGGTGTAAGAGAAGAAGTTATCAATAAAATTGTTCCTTCTCATCTTATTGATAACAATACAAAATTCTTCATCAATCCAACTGGTAACTTTGTTATCGGTGGGCCGATGGGAGACTGTGGTCTAACAGGTCGTAAAATTATCGTTGATACATACGGCGGACATGGTGCTCACGGTGGAGGAGCGTTTTCTGGTAAAGACCCATCAAAGGTTGACCGTTCAGCTGCCTATGCTGCTCGTCACATTGCGAAACATATTGTTGCTGCAGGTTTATCTGAACGTGCTCTAGTTCAAGTTTCATACGCCATCGGTGTTGCTCAACCAACATCTCTACTTGTTGATACTTTTGGTACAGAGAAAGTTGATATCAATAAAATTAACGCTGCCATTAATGAGCTATTCGATATGCGCCCTAAAGCACTTATTGAACGCCTTAACCTTCTTCAGCCAAT
>CAYGQW010000085.1:0-11242 GCA_964352175.1 uncultured Halobacteriovorax sp. | reverse complement strand
AATGCGCTCAACTAAAACGCGGTCCTGAAGTGGAGTAACTTGCATATCTCTATCCTCCTAAAAGTGCTGTTAATACAGCTATTGGTTAAAACTTAATTTTTGCCTACCACAAGGTAATAGCCAAAATGTCAGTGTCAAGGTTGGGATGATTAAAAAAAAATTTAAGTCGTATTTTTAAATAGATATCTCTTGTTCTGTTGGAGCTTAATTGTTAAAAAACGGCACTTTCATAAATTGAGTTTAATCTGAGGTTTTCATGAAATTCGTTGTCGCATTGTGTCTTTTTTATTCTTCTGCCTATGCTGGCCACTTTGTAGAGTTTGAATGTTCGTCGCCTTCAGTTAGCTACATTTTTAAATTGCAAGCTGCTGGCAGTGTCGAGATTGATGTCCAAAGCGTTGAGTATTCCGAAGCATTTGGTTGGGTTGACGCTACTCTAGTCGATGCAGGGTTTAACCAAGCAACGTCTACAATTAATGATATTGAACTGGCGGGTAAATCTCGCCTCATCGAACGTGATACACTTAAGCCTTACTATCACGTACAATTGAAAACAGTAGGATTGTCTGACGTCGCAACTGCTAACTTATTACTTGGGCACCCTGGCCAGTTAAGTTCAGTTATTCGCCTTAAAGATGGTCGTGAATATCGCGGAAAATGCACAATAAAATAAGAGAGTAATGCGTCTTTTTGAAAAAATAAAATTACCGCTTCTAAATACTTTTCTTCGTGATGAAACGAACGAAGACAGAACATTTTTCGCACTCACCTTAATTACTGGCGTGGCTGCAGGTCTAGTTGCTGTCTCACTTCACCAAATTACTTATGCTCTGACTGATTGGATTGGCACAAATAGATCATTTGATCTAAAAGCTTTTCTTTTAGGGGGCTCTGCGCTACTGGCTTCAAGTTGGCTGACGTTTAGACACTTTCCTTCAACCTCAGGTTCAGGTATTCCAGGTGTAAAAGTAGCGCTTGCTGTTTTTCATGGAAAAATTGAGCTTAAAAATACTATTGCTAAATATGTAACAACAATCTTTTCACTCTCCTCTGGATTATCGATTGGACGAGAAGGGCCGACAGTTGCTGTAACTTCCGGAATTGGCTCATGGCTAGGCTCAATCTTCTCTTTACCAAAGGCTCGAATTAAAGCCTTAGTAGCTATTGGTTCTGCCGGTGGTATCGCTGCAGCTTTTCATACTCCAATTGCGGCAGTGATCTTCACACTAGAAGAGGTTGTTGGAGATCTTAATGCAACCAAGGTCTTAGGCCCTGTAATTATTTCTGCGGTTGTAGCATCTATTACAGCTCAAGCTTTATTAGGTGGTGAATCTCACGCCTTTGATCAACTTCACTATACCCTATCAAGTTCAAGAGAATTAATTGTTTATCTTTTGTTAGGAATACTGTGCGCAATTCTTGGGACGACTTGGGTGAAGTCAGTCTTAAAAATGCGCGAGCTTAATTTAAAAATTTTCAAGCATCATAAATTAACTCCAACCATGTTGGTGTTCTTAATTATTGCCGCTATCAGCCTTATTTATCCACGTGTACTAGGAAGCGGTCACGATACAATTGCTGAAGCTCTCAACTCACTTCTTCTTGACTGGAAATTACTAGCTGCACTCTTTGTTTTAAAATTTATCGCAACAACCTTGAGCTATTCGACAGGAGTTTCTGGTGGTCTTTTTATGCCTACTCTTCTTATGGGAGCAACCCTTGGAGCATTAATGGCCTCCATTACTGCCCAGTTTATTCCCGAGATTTCAAATAACCCAGGTGCTTACGCTCTGGTTGGAATGGGCGCTTTCTTTGTCGCCGTTATTCGTACACCATTTACTTCCATCATCATGATTTTTGAAATGACGAGAAATTATAATATTATTCTGCCTTTAATGGTTGCTAACGGGATTTCTTATATTCTTTCTAATCACTTATTAAAAGGTAGTGTTTACGAAAACCTTTCAGAACAAGACGGAATTCACCTTCCAACCAGAGATGATAATGAAGTCCTAGAAAGTTTGGTTGTTGAAGATGCTATGGTAACTGAACCTGTTACTCTACACTCCCACTTAACAGCGCAAGAAGCCTGGGAAGGTACAAAACATGGTGAGTTTTCTGGCTACCCGGTTGTCAAAAATGGGTTGCTCGATGGAATGATTTCTACCAATCAACTTAAAGCCACCGTTGTCCGCGGCGAGGGTCATAGAAAGATTTCAGATCTGGCGGAACACAAGGTTATTACGATTCACCCGGATCAATCTCTTTTGGTTGCGTTTCATAAACTTAAACGCTTTCAAGTTTCAAGACTACCAGTCGTGTCTAGATTAAATGACAAAAAACTTATCGGTATCATCACTGCTGAAAATATCGTTTCTCAATTTGGGTATCATATTGCTGAAGAAGAAAAACAGGAATTACTAGATAAAGAAACTGAAGAAATTATTGCAGAGATTGTCGAAGAGAAGAAAGAAGAAAAGGAAGACCAAACTTCTAAAGCTTGATCTTCCAATTCAAAGTATTAATCTAATAAGTTTTCAACGTTTTTATTAAGCTCTAAGCTCCACATCAACTTAACGTATTCAGCATGAGACCATGCAAGCGGTGTTGCTCCGCCTGTCCCTTCTCCTGATCCTTCAAAGACTTGCTCTGGAATCATTTGACCGTCATTCGCAAAGAACACATAACTATCTAAAATATGATTCGCTTCTCTTCTGGCGCGATCAAAAGTAATTCCACCTGTACGAGCTCTCTCAAGTGCAAAGCGAGCGTGCTCACCCGAAAGAAGTGGCCATAGACGTCCTTTTTTATTCTCGCCATAAGCATCAAAAGAATAACGATACCAACCATAGTATTTACCGATCTTTTGTCTGATATGAGCGTTTACTTCTTTTTGTGAAGTTAAAAGTCTTTCGTCATTAGCATCAACTAAGCCCATAAGAGCTAACTTTAAGAAGCCCTGATCGAGCATCGCTGTCATATCAACCTGTTGACCAGAGTTAGCAACGGTACAGTTTGAACGATCGTTTGGATTCCAGTTTGCTGTATAGTTAGCGCAACCACCTACGCGAAGGTAATACTGACCACCACCGTTCACACCATTAGTTGTGAAAGTCCATGTGTGAATATTATCACCCGGCTTAGTTAGCCAGCCATTTGCTACGTTTGCATATCTTGCTTCTTTTAGAAGTTTAGATCCTTCAAGTAGAGCAGCCGTTGCAACGGAGAAAGTTGAAGGAGAGATCCCAAAGTTTTCTTCCCAACGCTCTTGCGCAGACCATGGCCCATAATTAACAATAAACTCAAGCGCTAAGCGAACCATTGGTTCAAATTCAGCTACTAGAGCTGGCCTTTGGTCAGCAGGAAGATTTCTATAAAGATGAGCAAACAACTGAACAGGATAGCCAACTTGATCTAACTGTAAGCCACTCCAATATGCGTTGCCATCAGTCCAAACGTTCTGTGGAAAGGCCCCTTTTTTAGCAATGATTCGATCGCCGTAGCGCCACTCACCAGACTGGTACTGAACAGACTTTAAAAAGCGTAAAGCACGAAGTGGCGTATCAAGATCTCCTGCTGAAACAAGTGCTAGGCCAACGTGAAAAAGGTCACGTGGCCAAACAAGGTGATATCCACCAGTAAAAACACCTGGATATTCAAAAGTTTCGTCACCCCAAGGCTTTGACAGTGAAGCAATCATGGCTCCACGAACTTCCTTATCTTCATGAACTCTAAGAGTGAAAATTGATCTTTTATAAAGATCTTTATGCGCTTGGTTTTTAAGCTTCGGTAGCTTGTAACCATCGATCAGTTTATTCCAATCATTGTTGTATTGATTGATTCCTGAAGCCAGATATTCATTTGAGAACTCTTGATCACCAGCAAAGTTATAAGTGATATAGAATTCGTATGATCCTTTCTTAGCGGGTACAGCAAGCTTTGCCATGCCAGCAACATTTCCGTTGATGGCCTGGGAATGATTCCAATCCATTTGAAAGTTATCATTCAGGTCTTGCCAACCATCAGAGACGCCCACAAATCCAACTGAAGTCTTATCAAAACCAGAAGTTGAGCGAACAACTAGACGAGTATTCGATTCAGTAAATTCTAACTTATTTTGAGAAGCGAAACCTTTATCATTATAACCTGTATTTTCAAGAGCTGGATTAACGAGTAGATGAAAGCTAAGTCCATCTTGAAAAGATTCAACTTTAACTCTATCCACTAAGATCTGAGTCCCAGGGATAGTGTAATAAGTATGTTCAATCTGAAAGCGAAAGCCTGTATCGATATTGATCATTTTTACTAATGAAGGTGATAGGACTTCAACTTTTTGAATCGTTGCAGTTCTTTCTTCCACCATAAATGAACTTTCATCACTAACTAGGATTTGGGAATCTTTTATTTGTGCATTATCAATATTTGGATAATAAGTTTCAGTTAACATTCCCTGTGCATTAGTAAACCAAACCTTTGATTCAAGATCAGCTGAAGTTGCTGCTTGAACCTTTTTAGCCGAAGACCAGTTTGGAACAACTCCAGGAGCGCCAGGAGGATTGGCGAAAGTCGCTGTGCTGATCAAAAATAGCGCGGTGCCTAATGATTTATGCATTATGTTCTCCATTAATCTTATTTCTTTGTTAACAAAATTTGATTGAATCACTATAGTAACTTGTTCCAATCTTGACTAGTTCACAATGAGGCGCCCCGTGTCAATCACACTTGAATCGATCGACTACATTATAATTGCTACATACTTCATAATTGTCTTTGGTATAGCTTGGGCAGTTAAAACTCCGAAATCAGATAATGGCGGTCAATCTGAAGATTATTTCTTAGCCGGAAGAAATCTTGGATGGTTTGCTATCGGTGCTTCTTTATTTGCTTCAAATATTGGGTCTGAACATCTAATTGGCCTAGCCGGTGCTGGTGCTTCAAGCGGTTTAGCTGTTGCTCAGTTTGAAATTTTGGCCGGATTTATTCTTTTAATACTTGGCTGGGTCTTTGTTCCTTTTTATCTACAAAGTGGCGTGACAACAATGCCTGAATTTTTAGAAATGCGTTACTCTCGAGCAGCTAGAAATTATTTGTCTTTTATTTCGGTTGTAGCATATGTCATTACAAAAATATCTGCCACGATCTTTGCAGGAGCCGTCGTCTTTGAAGCGATGGGAATGGATTTTTGGATTGGCGCCTTAGTCGTCGTTTTATCTACTGGGATATACACAGCAATGGGTGGACTTCGTGCTGTTATCTATACGGACACGATGCAGGTTTTTGTCATGATCGGTGGTGCTGTTCTTGTGACATATTTTGGTATTGAAGCGATTGGCGGATTTCATGCAGCTCGCGAACAACTGTCGCCAGAGTTTTACAACCTATGGAAGGCGGCTGATCACCCTGAATTTCCATGGACAGGTATACTCTTTGGCGCTCCTATCTTAGGAATATGGTACTGGTGTACCGACCAATTTATTGTTCAACGTGTTTTGTCTGCTAAAAATTTAACACAAGCTAGAAAGGGTACTCTATTTGCTGGTTATTTAAAAATGCTTCCAATGTTCCTCTTTGTTGTACCAGGTATGGTAGCGCTGGTCCTTGCTCAAAATAATCAACTTACGCTTGATCGTCCTGACCATGCTCTTCCGGCTTTAATAGGTTCAGTACTTCCAATGGGTGTTCGTGGACTTGTAATGGCTGGTCTTTTAGCTGCGCTCATGAGTTCACTTTCTTCAGTCTTTAACTCATGCTCGACACTTATCACTTATGACTTTTATAAAGTTAGAAAACCGAATGCCACAGATAAAGAACTATTTAAAGTTGGCCAAATTGCCACAGTCGTTTTAGTCGCCCTTGGAGTGATGTGGATTCCTTTAATGAAATATATTTCAGGTGGATTATTTACATACGTTCAAAGTATTCAAGCTTATATCTCTCCTCCAATTGCTGCAGTTTTTCTTTTAGGTCTTTTATTTAAAAGACTAAATACTCAAGGCGCACTTGCTTCGCTTGGAACCGGTTTTGTTTTAGGTGTTGGCCGTCTTATTTTAGAAATCAACAAAGAAAGTCTTTCTGGCTTTTTCTATAATGTCGCGACAATGAATTTTTTAAATTTTGCCTTTTTCTTATTTGTTATATGTAGTGCAGTCTTAATCGCTGTAAGTCTTATGACGGCTGCACCTGATGCCGGTAAAATTGAAAAAGTTTGCTTCAATGCAGATACTCCAAAAGTTCCAAGAAATATGACAGAGATCGGACTATCTATACTACTAATCATTATTATTGCGATTATTTGGATTGTCTTCTCTCCGCTTGGAATTGCGGCATGAACCAATTGCGAGTTGCACTAGGCATTGATATCGGTGGTACTAATACCAAAATGGCGATCGTTAACGACCATGGTGAACCACTAAAGCAATCGACCTTTCCAACCCGATCAAATATTCCATTTGTTGAATATGCTGATGAAGTTTACACTGAGGCAATGAAGCTAAGCTCTGGCTATGAACTTTACGGCGTTGGCGTTGGAGCACCAAACGCCAACTCTGCGACAGGTGAAATTGTTCAACCAGTTAATCTTGGCTGGAAACTTGCTCCACTTGTTACAGATTTTAAAGAAAGATTTAAAACAGATGTCTTTTTAGAAAATGATGCCAACGTCGCCGCTCTTGGTGAAAAAGTTTGGGGTCTTGGTAAAGAGAGTGATCACTTTATTGTTGTCACGCTTGGAACGGGTATCGGCACAGGAATCATCTCTCATGGACAGCTCATTTCGGGACCAACAGGAATGGCCGGCGAAGGCGGTCATATCACCATTTATCCAGGTGGAAGACCTTGTAACTGCGGTGGTTTTGGACACCTTGAATGTTATGCTTCTGTTCGCGGATTGAAGCTTCACGTGCAAGAGCAAACGAATAAAGATTTAAAATTTTCAGAAATTTCTACTGAATTTAAAAAGGGAAATCCTGGCATTTTACGAGCCGTGCAATTAGCCGCTCATGATCTTGGCATGGGATTAGCGCAAATGCAGACCCTATTTAACCCAGATCTATTTGTACTGGCCGGAGGCGTTTCGACACTTGGAGCAAATTTTAGAGCGATGGTTGAAGCTGGCTTAAATGAATCTGCTTATGGACCATTTAAAAATAGTTCTAAAGTCTTACTTTCTCCAATCTCTACTGAACACGGCGCCGTCACCGGAGCCGCTTCACTAGTTTTTTGGAAAAAACCTCTACTTTAACTCGAACCAATTTTTCGCAATCCCAATATCAACTCTAAGCGGGATTGAAAGTTTAACCACGTTTTCCATGCAGTCTTTGATTAAAGCTGCCAGTTCATCTGCTTGATTTTCAGGTACATCAAAAATAAGTTCATCGTGAACCTGAAGAAGCATCGAGGCATCTAGCTTTGAGCTTTCTAAACGCTTTTCAATTTCAATCATTGCCAGCTTTAAAATATCCGCTGCTGTTCCT
The DNA here is from genome assembly GCA_964352175.1 of uncultured Halobacteriovorax sp. GTDB lineage: Bacteria > Bdellovibrionota > Bacteriovoracia > Bacteriovoracales > Bacteriovoracaceae > UBA4207. The sequence goes on along the minus strand of CAYGQW010000085.1, from coordinate 3,770 downwards.
TGAATTGGGCTATTTATCGCCATACGTTCAGCATTGGCCTTTATCGTTCTGTTGCTTGAATTGATGTCAGGTAAATACCTTCTGCGACCATGTAGCGTGATGGCATATCCAGTCTTCTCTGCTTCTTCTTTTAGACCATCGAGATAACTTTTAATTTGTGAGAATTTTTCAAAATATTTTGTAATATAATCTTTTGCCTCAGACCTTGAAATTCTTAAAGCTTTAGCTAGCCCAAAGGATGATTGCCCATACATTAGACCAAAGTTAACTGCTTTAGCATTGGAGCGATCACTTGAAGTGACATCATTAAGTGGAATCCCCATAACTTCAGAAGCTGTTTGCGCATGAATGTCTTGATCATTTTTAAAGGCATGGATCATAGTTTTGTCTTGAGAGAAGTGGGCCAACAGTCGAAGTTCAACTTGCGAGTAGTCAGCACCGACTAACACGTTCCCAGGGCTTGCAATAAAGCCACGTCTTACTTTTTTCCCAAGATCAGAGCGGACCGGAATGTTTTGAAGGTTTGGATCAGTTGAAGAAAGTCTTCCTGTGGCGGCTACATTTTGATTGAAATGGGTGTGAATTTTATGACTCTTAGGATTAGCTAGTAATGGGATAGCTTTAACGTAAGTAGAAAAGAGTTTTCCAATTTCGCGGTACTGCAATAAAATATCTGGCAGGGGATGAAGATTTCTTGAAGCTAACTCCTCAAGAACTTCAGCGTCTGTTGAAGGACCTGTTTTATTCTTTTTAAGTATTGGTAACTCTAAGTCAGTATAAAGAATTTCACCAAGTTGTTTTGGTGAGTTAAGATTGAACTCTTTACCAGCGCTATCCCAAGCCTTCTTTTGTAAATTTTCTAAAGTAAACTCTAGTTCTTTTTCGAACTTCTTAAAGTATTCAGCATCAATGCATATACCTTGATTTTCCATTTTAGCTAAAATTCTAAAGAGATTATCATCCATTTCGTAGTAAATTTTTTCTAATTCTTTTTGTTTTAAATCTTTTTTAAGTAAACCCGAAATTTCGTATACAGCTGCCGCTCTTTCTCCAAAAGTTTTTACACAATAATCACTATCAGCTAAGAGTGGAGCTTCTTTTTTAAGACTGAACGGCTCAAGGCTTAGGCTCAAGTACTCCTTCGCCATTGACTCTACTGTATGAGCACGATCTGCACTAATATTATAATGAGCTTGAGAGATATCAAAGGTGGGAGCTTTAATTGGAATCCCTTCTTTTAAAGAGTAAGAATGATCTGTTTTAACATGATCGCTTAGCCACTCCACTTTTTCGTTATCCCAAAAATGAGAAATAACTTTTTTAAAGCTTTTTGCACTTAAGGCATCTTCTCCGACAAATGGAAGCCAAAAGCTTTTCTTACCATCACCACTAGCGGCCAAACCAACCAGTTTTCTTGCAAGTGGATCGAGAGAGTCATAAACACTATAAGACCCAACGGCGCTCCATGCTTGTGATTCTGTAATGAATTTATCGAAACTATCTTCAGTTACTATTTCAAAATCTATTTGAGGAGAATGAGTTTCATCTGAAAGATTAACGATAATAGGATCATCGCCTGTGTTACCTTTATTCTTAGATGATTGTTGAGCATAAGCAGCTCTTTCATCTGTTTCTCTTAAATTTAAAAACTGACCCATAACTTGTTTTAGAGCTAGTTTTTTTAGAAAATCAATAAAGTCATCATTAGGATTAAAGTGGTATTCAGTCGCGTCAGCAGAAACAGGAAGTTCCATATCCGTAACGATTTCAATGAGCTTCTTCGACAATAGGCCAGCTTCTAGATGATCACTAAAAGCTTCAATCAGTTTTTTTCCTTTAAAAGTGTCTTTAGCAGCAATACAACCATCAAGAGTTTCATGTTCGGCTAAAAGTTTGGCGGCACCTTTAGCCCCGATCCCTCTCATGCCAGGTATGTTATCGGAAGCATCTCCTACCATTGAAAGATAATCAACAATTTGATCAGGCCTTACACCCATTTTTTCAAATACATCATCTGGCTCGTAGATTTTATTTTTCATAGTATCGAGCATTTTGATATTGCCTCCTACGAATTGCATGAGGTCTTTGTCTCCTGAAGCGATGAGGATTTCATCAAAATAATCTTTCCACTGAACAGCTGCACTTCCAATAATATCATCGGCTTCATAGCGATCATTTGAGATGGATGGCATTCTTAATTTTTCAAGGGCCTGATCAATAAGACCAAACTGTGGTTTTAATTCATCAGGTGGTTCGCTGCGATTAGCTTTATATTCGTCATACATTTCATTTCGAAAACTTCCACCGGCTGTATCTCTCGCCAACAATAAGTGTGTTGGTTGATAATCCGCCAACAACTTCTTCATCATCATCAAAACACCATGAACGGCGTTAGTAGGCGTTCCATCTGGTGCATTCATTCCGCGAACAGCGAAAAAAGCACGAAAAATAAAATTTGAGACATCAACGATGATCAGACGTTTTGACATGAAAAGCTCCTAACTTTAGAGCTCACTTTTTAACATTTTGAGGATTAACTTGGTAGGACAGGTGCGTTTTACCTGGCGATAGTTCCGGTCTCGTTAAACCAGCTAGTTTTACGCTTTTTAATAGCTTCTGCGGTGCCGTCATTGGCCATGACGGAAGTATCGGCCATGACATCTCCAAGCCTGTGCCCTGAATCTAATTTATACAGAAGATATATTTCCATTAGTATTAATGGCAATCCTAGTACGAGAGAGAATATCCATCCCCAAAAAGGAATGATTGCTAACAGAAGAGGGATTATGATTGGTAAATTCCTGATAAACGATTGCTTCATCTTACATGGCTTACCATCTTCTAAAGAAATAACTGCAAAGCCCATAAATTTCTTTCCAACACTTTGACCGTTTTGTAGAGAGTCAGCCACACCAATATAAGTGACACTCAACAAAATTCCGAGAGGGTAAAAGAAAAACGATAATAATAGAACAATGAACAAGTCTATGGACTTGGCCAAAATGCGAGTAAGCCTTGCGACCTTGAGGGGGCGCTTGAGAATGTATTTTCTCATCATAAAGTGATCTTATCTTATTGATATCTTTAATGATATTAGGCAAAAAGGTTTCAATTTGTAATAAATGCGTCGCGCAAAGCCACTTAACAATAGAAACTAGACGGAACACTCTAGAATGGGTAAATATTAGAATTCACATTTAGAGAATTTAGTGGAGGACCGCATGGCCACAGTTGGAAAAGCAGACATTGCAAATTTTGAACAAACTGTTTTGAAATCAGACAAACCAGTTCTTGTAGACTTCTGGGCTGAATGGTGTGGACCTTGTAGAACACTTGGACCAGTACTTGATGAAGTTGCTAACGAACTTGGCGAAAAGGCCCAGATCGTAAAAGTTAACGTTGATGAAAATGGTGAGTTGGCTCAACAGTATGGAATTCGTGGTATACCAACTATGATTTTCTTTAAAGCTGGCCAGGCTGCCAAAACACTCGTTGGCGTACAACCTAAAGAAGAAATCAAAAAGACTCTAGAAGAATTAGCTTAGGCTTGAGATTTCAATCAATGCGTTTAACAATTAAGGGGATCATTGATCCCCTTTTTTTTGGATAAATCATGGAAGCAAAACAAATCGTCGATAATTTTAATGAAGCACAAAGAGTTTTGAGCTCATTTATCCAAAATCAAAAGAATGTTGAAAATATGCAAGCTGCAATTGGCTCAATGGTTAATGCATATAAAAATAATGGTAAAATTCTAAGCTGTGGCAACG
>CAYGQW010000084.1:1116-11615 GCA_964352175.1 uncultured Halobacteriovorax sp. | reverse complement strand
GTCTATGCCAAAGAAGATCAAACTCACTAGTCAAATTTCGTAAAAATTCTCTGGCGGCTTGATACTCAGACTCGAAAGCCATATAAACTGCTTTCTTCGTTTTTTGATCGAGTCCGGCATAGTCTAAATAAGTCCTCCAAACACCTAGCTCTACTTTTGCAAGAGTAAAGCCTAGAGACTTACAAAATGAGGATAAGAGATCATTGTTTTTATACAAGTTTCTCATTGCCTCTTTTTCTTTATTATCTAGTCTTTTCCAAGCGTGGCCGACTCCCCACCAAGTTGGAAATAGAACTCTGGTTTGAGTCCAGCATAATACCCATGGAATAGCTCTGAGCTTTCGGCGACTTTGACCAGTTTGTCTTTTACTTGGCCTTGATCCTATTTTTAAAACGTCAAGGTAGTGGTAAGGCGTGGCTTTTTCAATAACTTCAAAAAACTCATCTGAAGTCACTGTTTGCTGATAACGAGAGGCAACTAAATCCGAAAATTTATCAAGAAGTGCTTTTTCAGCCGCAGTTTCGTTCCTGGTTGTTGTTTTAGCCGCTTGCAAAGCAATTTTTTCAACCTGACTACGCATAATAACTGAACTAGAAAAATTTCTGGCAACCATTTCTCCTTGGGTTGTTGCTTTAAAAATATCTACTGCACTTTTTGGCCACCATTGGGTTTGTTCCTTTATCGTTCCGCCTCCACGTTCAACACTTCCACCTGAGCCATGAAAAAACACTGGAGTTAACCCATGTTTTTTTAATCTCTGATCAATAGAAACTAAGGCTCTTCTAATCATCCATCGACTAGGAAACACACCCGACTCTTTAGATGAATCAGAGTAGCCAACCATTGTCTCAAAGCGTGAACTCCAAGTTTTTTTATGATGAGCAATGACGATTGGATGCATAGAAAAGTATTCATCAAGAATCGTTGTGGCATTTGTTAAGGCGTTGGCATTTTCAAACAGAGGAACAACCGGAATTGCATACTTACCAAGCATCTTCTTACAAAGCACAAAACCAGCACTTAAATCTTCAGATGTTTGAACCATCGATAGAACAAAACCTCTGATATACCATTTCGGATCATGCCCAATAGAAATCTTTTTTAATACTGTTAACATACGTGAGATTGGAGCTGTGACATCATCAAGTGCTTCATGAACGAGTTCACTATCTTCACGAATTTCAAGAGGCAAAACTAAGGCAGGATATAACCAGACTAAAGAGGAAATATCACTAAGTTCTGGTGAGTCGATTCCAACCACTCTTTTATACTCTTTAACTAATTTAGTGAGTGATTTTAAAAATGAGAGAACTATTATTCCATCTTTATCTTTAATAAATTCAATTTTTTTAAGACTTCGATCAAAATCAGTATAAATTGAAGTGCTTTTATTGATGAGTTTTAAGTTTTTCTTAGAGTTATTTGATTTCAATCTGATAAATTCAATTAGAGATGACCTGGAAATTTGTAAAGATCGCAGCATAGTCTTTTCATTAACACCTGGATGTCCATCCTTATCTCCTCCAACCCATGATCTAAAGTGAACAACTAAATCTCTTTTTTTAAGATTGATTTGCTCCTGTAAAATATCAGTCTTTAATACTGTTCCAAAAATATGTTTGGCTTCGTCTTCAACTGTTGGTTTTACATTTTTTCCCATTGGGACTTTTAATATAAGCTTTAATAAATGAAATAAATCAGCAGAACAATCACGGCGATCCTTCAAATGCTGAACGAGTAGTCCTTGAATTGTATGAAATAGTTCAAGTGCAGCCTCACCTCTAGCCTCGGTTGGGTGTGCAGTGAATACAAAAATAATAGCGTGGGGTCTTGATTTAATATCAATTTGTTCTTTGGTTTCTAAACGACTCACTCGATAAGCAGCTTCACAGCGATTGATAAGCTCTAACATCACCCCATAAGAATGAGCTATTTTATATAACTTCTGAGAACTCAAGCGCGATAATTTTGCGCTATTTTTTCTTAAACTTTGATGGACAGAAGCTGAATCACGCCCTCTGTTTAATTTCATTTTTTTTCTTAAACTTTCGACCTGAGAATAAATATCTTTTCCAAATTCATCGTGAATCGCTTTGCCCAAAACATCTACAGCCCAATAGACTAAATGTTGCAGTTCGGCAGATATATTATTGTCAGTCATTTTAGCTCCTTAGGTTTTGTTATTATAAGTCACCATGATCATTCTTACACTCAATTGCGGCGCACAATCTGTACAAATATATTATCGGATAAACCTAATTGATCAGCTTTTCATTCTGGTCTTCACCTACTCAGATTGTTATGATTGCGCTTTACCCGTCTATTGAAGACTGAACTTTGTAAGACCAAAGGAAATTTTATGAAGATTGCTAAAAATGCTGTCGTTACGATGAACTACACCCTTAAAGATGACAAAGGCACTGTTATCGATTCCTCAAGTGAAAATGGACCATTAAGCTTTATTCAAGGCATTGGTAATATTATTACTGGTCTTGAAGCAAAAATGGAAGGCAAGTCGAAGGGCGATAAGTTTGACTGCACAATTCAACCAGCAGATGGATACGGTATAGCTGATCCTAACCTTATTCAAAAAGTTGAGCGCTCACAATTTGGAGAAGGTGATACTTTAGAAGTAGGAATGATGTTTGAAGTTGGTAACGACGAACAAACTTTCATCGCTCGCGTGATCGAACTAGATGATCAGAATGTAACTTTAGATGCTAATCATCCTATGGCCGGTCAAACACTTAATTTTGATATTGAAATCCTTAACGTTAGAGAGGCTGAAGCTAATGAACTAGCTCACGGTCATGCTCACGGTGAGGGTGGACACCAACACTAATTAAATGACATTTTTCTTATAAGGCCCGCGTATGCGGGCTTTTTTATCGAGATTTAGATGGAAAATAATAATCAGATACTGAAGCTTTTCACCTACGCACGTCCTTACAGACTTAGAATTTATAAAGCCTCATTGTTTTCTATTCTCAATAAAATTTTTGACTTAGCTCCTCCCCTTCTCATTGGATTAGCTGTTGATATTGTTGTCAAAGGCGAACAGTCATGGGTAGGACTCTATTTTTCAATCACTGATAAGTTTGAGCAATTAATCGTTGTTGCTGTCGCTACAGTGGCCATTTGGATGAGTGAGTCTCTATTTGAATACTTATTCTCTATTGAATGGAGAAAATTAGCACAGGACTTGCAGCATAGCCTGAGAATGGATTGTTATCGTAAAGTACAAAATCTCGATATCGCTTACTTTGAAGACCAATCAAGTGGTAATCTTATTTCGATTATTAATGACGACATCAATCAGCTTGAACGTTTTCTAGATGGCGGAATCAACGAGATTTTGCAGATTATTACAACCGTTACGATTATCGGAGCTATCTATTTTATTAAAGACCCATTTCTAGCAGTACTAAGTTTTGCGACGATGCCGCTTATTATTTGGGGATCAATCTGGTTTCAGAACTTTTTAGCACCACGCTATAAATTTGTAAGAGATAAAGTTGGACTTCTTAGTGGTGAGCTAAGTAATAACTTACAAGGCATGGCTACGATTAAAAGCTTCGCAAGAGAAAATGAAGATTATGAGAAGATTTCAAAAATCTCTCTTAGTTACGTCAGAGCAAATGAAAGTGCTATCGTAGTTAGTGCATTATTCACTCCACTTATTCGCATACTTGTTATGGTGGGTTTCTTAATGACCATGCTCATTGGAGGTAAACTTGCACTTGAAGGTAAAATTGAGGTCGGAACTTATTCTGTTCTAGTTTTTTTAATTCAACGACTACTTTGGCCTTTAACTCGTCTCGGCCAAACTCTTGACTTATTTCAAAGAGCATCGGCTTCAGCCGCCAGAGCTTTTAAACTCCTTGAAACGCCTACAACTATTAAAAATGGTGATTACAAACCTGATCTTTCAAGAGTTTTAGGTAGACTCGTTTTTGATAATATAAGCTTTTCTTATAATAATGGATCTGAAGTCCTCAAAAAAGTACAACTAGATATTTCTCCCGGAGAGAGTCTTGGCTTAGTTGGTGGTACTGGTTCAGGGAAAACAACGTTAATAAAACTTATTCAACGATTTTATGATCCAACAAAAGGTGTTGTTACACTTGATGGGCGTAACATTAAAGAATTTGACTTATCTCTTCTTAGAAGTGCCATTGCAGTGGTTTCACAAGACGTTTATCTATTTTATGGATCGATTAAAGAGAATATCCGTTTTGCTAAACCAGATGCGAGTGATGAACAAATTTTCAAAGCATGCGAACAAGCTTGTGTTGATGAGTTCATTCAATTCTTTCCAGCTGGATATGACACGATTGTAGGTGAAAGAGGTCATAAACTTTCAGGTGGTCAAAAACAAAGGATTTCAATTGCGAGAGCGCTTATTGCAGACTCTCCAATTATTATTTTAGACGAAGCAACATCTGCGGTTGATAATGTCACTGAGGCTAAACTTCAAAAGCAGCTTGAGTCACTTCTGAAGGATAAAACGACTATTATTATAGCTCATAGACTTTCCACTGTTATACATTGTGATAGAATTGTCGTTCTTGAAAATGGTTCTATTTCTGAATCTGGAACTCACCAAGAACTAATTCATTCGCAAGGTTTGTATTATAATCTATGGAATGTTCAGACCGGAGCTCCTGAGTTTTTAAATTAATCACATTCTTCATAATTCTTTAAAGTTAAAATTTTCTCACTGATAATTTTAAGTGCTTGATTGATTTTATGATAATTTAGTCCCAATTCAGGGTCTAAAACTCTAATACGAGTGCTCCATTTCTCCATCAACGGAGCCTCACCAATATTAGTCATGAGTGATTCATAAGTGGCTTTATTATCTTCTTTGAGTTTTTTACAGACTGCTAGAGTCAAGCTTTGATCTTTCTTTCTAAATCCAGCAACACCAAACATGCGACAAACTGACGGTCTGTTTTGGTATTGCTCACAATAGCCTTTCTTCTTATCAGTTGAATCTGCTTGGTAAGCAAAGCAATAACAACTCATATCTAATTTTTCAAAAAATGCCTTATTCAACTTTCCACATTCAAGTAAATATAGTGCCATTGGCAACATTTCCAGAGGCGAGGCTTCAATATCTGGATTAGTGCAGCATGCTCCACAGCCTGAGGGACAATGAAGACCAGATACTTTTTGATACTTGGAATAGCTCTCGAACATTGCCACATATTCCCGACTAATTCTAACGGATAACTGCTCAAATTCTGATAATTTTGTCATCCATCTTCCTCCCAAAAGACATTATTATTTTATAAATAACTCAAATAGAGAAAAGCAAGCCCTTTCCTGCCAAAATATTTTCAATAACTAATTTTCTGTTACAATTAAAGTCGGAGATTATCCATGCAAATGTGGACTTGCTTTGACATTGATTTCATACGATCTAATCTTGAAGAGATTCAAGATGAGAAGGCACCTCTTACTATTTGGCAAAGTAGTGCCGCTAAGGACCGTGATAAACTCAGGGCCACAATGCACTCAATCGATAAAACCGAAGTCACAATTGAACTTGATCCCGGCGAAACGACTCAATTCAGTGCTACAGATCCTCTTTATATCCACTCCGATTACAACGATACAATATTTAAACGAGATCACTTTAAAAAGAATGGTCGATTGATTACTTTTAAGTTTCCGGTTGAAATTAAACTTAAAGAAAAAAGAAAGATCTTACGCTATCCATATCGATATCAAGATTCCAAGGTCGTTGCGTTTAATACTCCTCATCCAACCGACCCTCTACAACCTAACGTAAGAATGTCGAGTATCCTTGTTGATATTTCAATCGAGGGTATAAGCTTTGTATTATCTGACCGAGAGTTAAGAACCTTACCTGTAGGTACAGATATTTATATCACCAGACTAACTGATCAAGTTATGCCTAATGCTCACTTAGCAAAAATTCTTTATATCTCTCCCTACAGGATCAACAAAAGGGGCCTAGAGTATAATAGCTCAGGCATGATCAAGATTGGAGCCAAGTTTTTGGAGCCACTCGAGTCGATTAGCTATAAATCTATTATTTCCCTCGTCACGAAGAAACAGACTCGGATCAAAGGCTTAGAAGCTGATGGATTTAATGGCCTAGATCACGAAGACCAAGAGAGGGCTATACGAAAGATAGCGGAAGAAAATTTTATTTTATCAAATAAAATCAGAGATAATATCGAGCAACTAGATCGCCTACGTTATCTTACAACAACGATGAAACAACAGTTCCTGCTCGATGTAAACAAAGACCTTTTTGCAGTTGCGCTACGACTCTCTTCCAAAGAACTTATCTATGACTTACTCATCGATGTAAGTGATCGAATGAGAGAAGAGTTCTTGTTTAAACTCAAAGAACCTAAGCCCGCCGCGGCGGTTCAAAAAGCTCAAGAAGAAATATGTAAAATTATTCTTGCTAAAGAGAAAGCTGGCGAACTTATTCTCGATCCCACCGCTTTTGAGCAATACGTATAATTACTGATTAATCAGCCGATTTCTAAGTGGAAATTCAAACAAATTATAACTGAAAGACCAAATCGTATGCATTAGAGCTGCTTTTGCAAATGCTTGTTTAAGATCGCTTTTACCCATGCATATTGTTTGATAAATTCTGGTTCCTATAAGAATATTGACTCCATGGTAAACAGGTCCAATTGATCCATAAAACAGCAGGCGATCGCTTCCTGAATCACCTGTTTGAATAATTTGCTCACTCCAATCCGGAGCTTCTGCTCCATAGCGTCCCTCAAAGTAAAGATCGCTAGCAAGAGCAGTCATCACTAATTTTTGCACTTCTGGTTTATCTAAATCTTCTGACTTTAGATTTTCAAGATCAACACTTTTCAATGTTAATCCATCGCCTTTTGCGATGAGTTCTCTTATTTTTGAAAGTAGAACAGTTTTAAATTTAGCAACAAAGCCTACTTCATCTAATTTCTTTCTTAGTATTTTCATTTTATCTTGAAACTCTGGGTCCGTTTTCAAATCATCAAATCTTTTCTGCATTTCCTGTTTATCTTTTGGAAAAAGAATATTATAAGCAAACATATCAGCTGTACCAATAACGAGATCTGCTCCATATCCTTTTATCACTTTTTGTAAATATGAACCGGTGGGTTCTGAAAAAATTCTTCCGATCGTATAATTGAGTATAATTCCAATTGATAAATCATATCCTAGTTGCTTAAACCAACTTTTAAGTGGAGCTCCTTCCCCTTCTTGCATCTGGGCCCAAGCAGATTCTAGCTCACTCCAGTTTGCAACAGTGTATCCTGCGGCGACGCTCATTGGGCCTACCGTCAAGATAAAGCGACTAAAGTTTTTTCCAGCTGCTGCATTTTCAGTATTTGGTATTTTAGCTGAGCAAGCATATTTTAGTCTTTCATAGCTCTGTCTTTGCGCTTTAGCCTGAGCCTTAATAATTTGTGTATCAGTCCCCTCATCTGATTCAGCAAGAAGGTCTTTAAATTTTTTTTCTTCCCATTGATCAAATTTTTTTCGTGCTTTGATAAACTTTTTCAACTGTTTAGTTTCATTTGGATTTTCCCACAATGCCAATTCAGATAATGCAACTTTTCTTCTCTTTGGAGCCTGCCCTCCTGCCCATATAAGATAATTCATTCGATCAGTTGTTAATTCGCCACCTCTAAAAGGTTGGGTTATTTTTGAAATCTCATCAGATGAAAAATTTAGTTTAATGAGATCAATATAATTATCGATCGCATCAATTGAATTTGAATCTGTAATCCAGTCCCATATTTGAGATCTCAGCTCGAGGGGCATATTCTTAGAATTATTGAGAGCCGTAAGACGTCGAACTTGATTAAGTACACTTTTACAATTTACACCCTCAGTAATTTTTGATGATGGGGACCTTGTTGAAATATATGATGAGGAACAGGCTCCTAGAAAGATAATCAATATTAAATAATGGAGTTGAATTACTCTATGCATATCCACTTTTCGGCTATTTAAAGTACTTTTATAAAGTAAATTTTAATAAATTCTTTAAACTAGACTAATGGCCTAAATCCATAGAATCTAAGGCATGACTAACTGGAGCGAACAAACAGCGATACTTTATCAAGATGAATATATTCTAGTAGTTGATAAACCTAGTGGGCTTTTAGTTCATCCCTATAAAGAAGCTTCTAATGAACGCGATAATCTCATGACCGTAATGAGGGATCGCTTGGACAAATGGGTTTATCCCGTTCACAGAATTGATAGACCAGTCTCTGGCATTGTTATTTTTGCTTTCGCCGGTGAAGTGGTCTCAAAAATAAAAGAAAATTGGTCTGATAAAACAAAGACTCACAAAGAATACCTTGCCCTAGCAAGAGGTCAAATCAAAGAACCTGGCACCTTCGACTTTGAACTAAGTAATGAAAAAAAAGTTCGACAGGAAGCTATTACTCACTACAAGCCACTATTCAATTTTGACGATACAACCTTGGTGCACGTCACGATTGAAACTGGTAGAAAGCATCAAATCAGACGGCACTTCTCAAGACGTATGCAATGCTTAGTTGGAGACACAGCCTATGGAAAAGGTATTTTAAATGAAAGATATCGCCAAGATTATAACCTTCACCGAATCTTTCTGCATGGCTGGCAATTAAGCTTACCTCATCCAATCACTGGAAAACAAATTATATTTAGATGTCCATTAAGACCGGAACTTAAGAAGACGCTCCAAGATAAGGGAATGATAGATTTTTCCATGATTGACTAAATCCGAACGATCGTGCTATTATACCCTTATGACAAAGGGTATTTCAACCAAAGAAAATATTATCCAAGCAGCATTCGACTTTACCAGTAGGTTTGGTCTTGAATCGCTTTCAATTGGCGAGTTGGCTAAGCTTGTCGGAATGTCTAAATCTGGACTATTTGGCCACTTCAATTCAAAAGAAACACTACAGATGAAAGTTTTAGAATTCGCGGCACAAAGTTTTATTCGCACTGTAGTACGTCCAGCACTTAAGTCACCTCGTGGAAAAGAAAGAATTTTAGCTCTTTCACTCCATTGGCAAAAATGGGCCAGCTCAAAACTTGCCGGTGGTTGCCCAATTATTGCTGCTACAGTTGAATACGATGACCGACCTGGAAAAATTAGAGATTATTTACAATTGCTCCAAGGTGAAATGATGAACACTTTTTCCAAGGCAGCCAGAATCGCCATTGAAGAAGGTGAGTTTGATAAGAATTTAGATACTGAACAATTTGCCTACGAGTTCTATGCCAATATGATGGCATTTCATGTTTTCACCAGACTTCTTAGGGATAGAACAGCTAAGCAGAAATATCAATATACTCTCGATCAACTCATTTCCAGAGCATCAATAAAATAGTCCTGGAGGATTAAATGAAAAACTTAGAAATTTATCTGCCTACACTCAAAAAAGTACGAACGTTCGATTCAATAATGTCTATTGAATTTAATTTAGGAGGATCTATGAAGGATTTTTCAGTATTTATGTCAAAACTAGCACTTCACAATAAAGACTTTATTCAGCAAAACCCTCCAAAGGTCTTAGACTTAGCAAAAAAGGGATTGCTTCAATATGAAAAACTAATAGAAGGCATAATTGAAATCGCCCTACCTGTAAATGGACGAGCCTATAAGCCATCTAAACTCGAAAAAGAACTTATCAATGAGCTAGAAAGAGACGCAGGTCATTTTCACAGAGATGCTAGTTAATCTCTAGGGTCCGTGAGCTTGAAAACGTCTTGGTCTTAAAAATAAAAAAGATGAAACTTTTCAAGCTCTGTAAATTTTGAAAGATCGTAAAGAATTCTGAACTTTATCCAATCAATAAGGTAATACAAAGAAGTATTGATATAACTTACTACTCTTTCATTATCATTCACAAAGTAACGATTTAAAAAAGTTAGTCCTTCATTATTTTAACTTTTTTCCATAGAGAAAACATGACATCAAATGATCGTTTACCATTCCAACCGCTTGCATAAAGGCGTAGCAGATTGTTGGTCCTACAAACTTAAAGCCTTTTTCTTTTAAAGCTTTACTCATTAACAAAGAAGTTTCAGTTTGAGCAGGAAGATCCTTTAATCTCTTAAATGAATTATTGACGGGCTTGTTCGCAGCAAAGCTCCACAAAAAATCAGAAAAGGACTCACCTGCTTTTGTCATTGCCGAATATGCTTTGGCATTTTGAATAAATGCATTCACTTTAAGCTTATTTCTAATGATACCTGGATCATTTAAAAGCTTTTCGATTTTCTTTGGTGAGTAACATGACATCTTCTTAGGATCGAAAAAATCAAAAGCTTTTCGGTAGTTTTCACGCTTATTTAGTACCGTTTCCCATGATAAGCCTGCTTGAGCACCTTCAAGACATAACAACTCAAAAAGCTGTAAATCATCGAATATAGGGCGTCCCCACTCAAAATCATGGTAATCAAGGTATAGCTTATTTTTAGGGTTGGCCCAACCACATCTAGAA
>CAYGQW010000084.1:0-1106 GCA_964352175.1 uncultured Halobacteriovorax sp. | reverse complement strand
GTATAGTCCGCTCATGCAAGAACAAGAGAATACCACTCCCCCTTTAGAGATGCGCTTTGGCGGTATCGCCAGACTCATGTCGCCTAAAGTTTTAGACAAGATCCTAAGTTCCCACGTTCTCGTCGTCGGCATTGGCGGCGTCGGTTCTTGGGTGGCAGAATCTCTAGCAAGGTCTGGCGTAGGCAAACTAACACTTGTTGATCTTGACGATATTTGTATCACAAATATAAATAGACAACTCCATGCTATGAACTCAACCATTGGAAAACCAAAAGTTGAAGTTATGAGAGATCGAATTTTTGATATTGCTCCTGAGATTAAAGTCGAAGCGATTTTAGATTTTTTTAATCGCAATTCTGCAAATGAAATCTTGAATCATAATTATTCCGTGATCGTTGATTGTATTGACTCTCTTGAAAGCAAATGTCTATTAATCGATTTAGCTAGAAAAAGTAAAACTCCGCTCATTACTGTTGGCGGGGCTGGTGGTAAAATTGACCCAGCTCTCATTAGAACGGGTGATCTTAATCAAACTTCAAACGATACACTTCTAAAGAGAGTCCGTAGAACTCTCAAATATGATTATCATTACGAAAGAGGACTAAAAACGCTTTGGGGAGTTCAGGCTGTTTACTCAATTGAGCGTGCCAAGTATGTTAATGAAAACGGTGAAGTTGAGTTTGTTCCCGACGAGAAGAACCGTGGACTAAGTTGCGCCACAGGTATAGGGACGGCCAGCTGGCTGACAGGAAGCTTTGGCTTTACAGCTTCTGCTCTCGCCATTCAAACAATCATTCAAGATGTACATTGATATCCATACTCATCACCCTATCAAAACTCATCAATGCGTTGTCTCGATGGGAATTTCAGGTGCAAACAATGAGCATCAATTCAGTATAGGCTTACATCCTTGGCTTGCCCAAGAATATAGAGAAGCTTCTATCGTAAATCTCTTTAAGGATTTAATTGATCATCAAAACTTTTTTGCTCTAGGAGAAATAGGTGTAGATCTTTCAAGACCAGAATCACTCAGTTTACAAATTCAGTTATTTAGAAATCAAATTATTTTTGCAACAGAAAATAACATTTCGAGAGTTATCGTACAC
>CAYGQW010000083.1:0-11740 GCA_964352175.1 uncultured Halobacteriovorax sp. | reverse complement strand
TGGCACCTTCCTAAGATGCTAAAAAGACTAATTAGTGCCTCCATTGATAACTCGTTCATCGTCAATTTAGTTTGCGTATTCTTAGTCGCTATAGGCTTAACTGCCCTCTTCACAATGAAGCGAGACTTAGCACCTGCATTTGAAATAAAGATGATCCAAATTAGAGCGAGCTTACCAGGAGCCAGTGCAGCGCAGATGGAAGAATTCGTAACTGCTCCGATAGAAGAAAGTATTAGAGGCTTTGCTGGTATAGAAAGAATTAATTCAAAGACTTCATCTTCATCAATGCAAATTCGTTTGGATATTTTTGAAAGTTTTAATGATGTTGAAGACCTATACTCTCGAGTTGACAGCGCTGTCTTAGCTTTAAAGCGCGACCTACCAGAAGATATAGATAATATTGAAGTTGAAAATATTAAGATCAATTCATTTTGGTTTGGAACTCTCTCACTAGTTGGTTTTGATCAAAATAATGATGCACACTTAGCTTGGACTAAGAGTTTTGGAGATCGTCTTCGAAGAATTGAAGGTATCACTCGAATAGATGACAGGTCTCCTAAAAAACAAGTCTATGTACAGCTTAGGCCAGCGGATTTAGCCAGGTATCGTGTTTCTTTGCCAGAAATATCAAATAAGGTCAGAGGAGCTTTCGCTCTTTTACCTCTAGGTGTTATTGAAAAAGAAGCTGGCGATATTGTTGTAGAATTCGATAATACTTTAAAAGATGTATCCGAAGTCTCAAATCTAATCATCAAAGGAAACAGCTCTGGTAATGTCGTGCGATTATCCCAAGTGGCAGATGTCAATTGGCGACTACCTCCAGACGATATAGTAGTCAACACTATCAATGGAAAGCCAAGTGCGACTATTGTCTTATACAAAGACATGGATACCGACACTTTAGTCTTGAAAGATCGACTCAATGAAATGTTGGCAAAAGAAAATCCTCCAATCGGTATAGAGGTTCTTTTAACTGGTGATGGACCATCTTTTATAGAACGACAATTAAATGTCTTAAGCTCAAACGCAATCTTTGGCATCATTCTAGTTATGGGGATTCTATACTTTTTCCTAGGCTTCAAGGCAGCAGTCATGACCGCCATCGGTATGCCATTAGCTTACTTTGCAACCTTCGCTGTTTTACAATCTTTAGGTATAGCAATCGATATCATCTCAGTTGTTGGAATGATTTTAGTGCTCGGTATTTTAGTGGATGATGCCATAATTGTAACAGAACAGTACTCACAGCACCTTGAAAATGGCACCGCTCCAAAGGAAGCTGCTATCAATGCAGTTTTAGAAACGATTGGACCCGTCACAGGAACTATTTTAACCTCTCTGGTGGCTTTTTTGCCCTTGCTATTAGCTGGTGGTGGTCTCTCCAATGTTTTAGCGGCAATACCATGGGTGGTTATCGCTGCCCTAACCATGAGTTGGATTGAATGTTTCTTTATTTTGCCCAACCATTTAGTTCATTTTGTAAAAAAGCCACTAGCCCCTACAAAGCTCAAGCTCATCGATCGCTTGAGAGGCCGCTATGAGAAGATTTTATTATTTAGCCTCAAGTATAGATATATTCTCGTTTGCTTTTTTATCACGGTCTTGGTTGGCTCCATCTGGTTTGCAGCGAAAAAAGTTCCCTTCAAATTCGATCTTAGAATCGGTAGCGAAAGACTAAGAGTGCTAGCTGTAGTCAAAGAAAGTCAAAGCGTAAAAAGTACGATCCAACAACTAGAGCCAATACAGAAAATCATCAATGGCATCGACAAAAATTTATATGAGTACATTGATGCCGAGTTTGGTGAAGCCAGAATTTCAGGTGAAAAATATGAGGGACCAAAGTACGCTCAGTTCAATATACGTTTTTCTCAAACAATGGACGATATTGAAAATGCTAAGAAAACAGTCAAAAAGTATATAGAAACTGAAATAGAAAAAATTGACAAGACTCCTTTCGAACGACTTGAGATTGATAGAAGACTTGATGGATTTGATGATGCCAAAGATCACTCTTTAAGAGTTGCAATCTCTGGACGTGGAAGACTGGAAGTTGAAAAACTTTTAAAAGGTGTTACAGAAGTAGCGGAAAAAACAGCAGGCTATAAATCACTATCGGTGGATCCAAAACTATTTGCCGATAGCTGGAGCTTTGAACCAGATCGTGCCGCACTTACTCAGTATGGACTTGAACTGTCTAACCTCTCACTCCAGATTCGCGGCTATGTTTCAGAAAGTAAATTGCACCAACTTCGCTGGGATGGTGAAACTGTCAATGTCTACTCCTACATCGCTCAAGGAGATCGACTTAATTTTGATCAATTATCGAACCTTCCGGTTGTTATTGGTGAAGGACAAACAGTTAACCTTTCAAAATTTGGAAAATGGAAAAAAACACGAGCACTTAAACGAATTGATCGTGAAAATGTAGAACGTGTTTTAGCTGTAGAAGTTTCATATTATCCTGATAAAACTAAAAAAGAAGTTTTCCAATCGGCTCTAACTGAATCTCTGACGGCGTTAGTCTCAAGTTTCCCAAACCTTAAATTTAAGGTTGAGGATGCAGATATTCAATCTTCAAAAAACAAATCATCTATAAGTAAGTCTGTTATTTATGCTGTCATCATGATTCTATTCATTTTAGCGATTACACTCAACTCTATCATGCAACCGATCTTGATTGGTTTAGCAATTCCATTTGGAGCGATTGGAGTTATTCTTGCTTTTGTAATTCATGACAAGGCAATCGATGTTATGGCTATTGTCGGTGTCATTGGGATGGCCGGAGTGGTGGTCAATGACTCCTTAATTTTAGTGGGAGCAATAAATCGTAAATTTGATCAGGGCTTAGGCAGACAAGGATTAATTGATGCCTCAATCTCTAGGCTAAGACCCATTTTGCTTACAAGCATTACAACGCTAGGTGGCGTTTTCCCAATGGCCTATGGTCTTGGTGGCGACTCTGGTTTCACCAAGCCGCTTGCACTGGCCATGGGTTGGGGCTTATTATTTGCGACTTTTCTTACTCTGTTTCTAATACCGGCGATGGTGTCGATCCAGAGGGATTGGAATCAGTGGTTTGCTCGTCGATTATTTGGAAACCAAGATTTGAAGCAATAGTTTCAAGCTCAGCTTCGTCTTTCATCGTGACTCTAAGATTAGCACCATTAGCAGAATAAAGAGCTGACTCTTTATAATCTAAAACCTTATTCTGCCCACTATCGGTAGTGACATGAACCTTTCCTTCGTAACAAGTAACCTGAGTCACAAGATCTGGATTTGAGACGGCATCTGGAATAAGTTCAAGCCTAGGTAACTCTGCAAATTCTCCTTTCTGTCTTTCTAGTAACTTTTCAACATTCATGGCAATTTGAACAACATACCTGGTCCCAACTACGTGCACTTTTGCTTTAGGCAGAATAACTTCTAATCTTTTTCTATCGACGAGTTTATTACGAGTTACTGATGAATATTCACCCATTAAAAATTCGCCAAATTGATGGCGCTCTTTATTCTTTAAATTTAAAATTTTAAAGAGTGAATGAGGGGCTAATGAAATCGTCGTATCCTCGAACTTCATCGTAACTCGACCGTCTTTAGTCATAACTAGGTCATCAGCTTTTAATTGACTTTTTTCAGTTAAAACAGAAAAAGCGCGCGCTCGATAATACAGAACTTTGCCCGAAATTTTCTTTATTTCAACTGGGATCGCTTGTGAAAAACTTATAAGCGGGAAACATAAAAATATAGCGCATAAGTAGTTTTTCATGAAAGAAGTTGATCCAATAGAGGTCCTCGAATTTCTACAACTGCTGGTCTTGGAATCTCACTCCCCCCCCTTGGCCAATTTGATGTTGGTTTTGCCAAGTCCTTAGTCAGTTCTCCTGGGTGCTGAACACTTAAAAAAAGTCCTTTGCCATCAGGAGTAAAACAGATTCCAGTAAGCTCTGAGTCAATTGGCCCCTGAATCAATTTTCGTGCAATTCCGGCATACTCACCCGATATGGCCACATAATAAAGGCCATTATTACCAAAACTTTTATAAGGCTCTTTTCCAATTGAATTTCCAGATATATCCGTCGTGAACCAAAGGTTACCTTTAGTATCAAAAGCCAAGTTATCAGGACAAGAAAAACCAACTCCTTCACCACCAACTAAAAAGTCTGAAGCCTCAAAACTGTCACTTTCATGATTTCCGTCTAGAGGTCTAAGACGCATAATGGAGCCATGGAAATTCATTCTTTTTACATTATTAGTTAAAGCCACGAAAACATCACCAGTCATTGGACTTATTTGAATATCTTCAGGTCGATCCAAGGGGGTTGCACCTAAAAGTTTAGCTGCCTCTCGACAAAATATTAAAACTTCAGTTTGGTCTTTAAAATTCTTTTTTAGGATTGGTTGTTTATCAATTGATAAACTAATCCATTTACCATTTTTTATATCAGCAACAAAAAGCTCTCCTTCATCTAATGAGTTGGGTTTAGATGAAACAAAACGATAAAGGTGCTCATCTCTTTTATCATCCCCAGAGTATGCAACGACTCGTCCATCTTTTAGAGGATAGACAGTGCAGCTCTCATGGGCAAACCTCCCAAGAGAGATATGCTTCTTCGCCTTTCCAGTACTTGGATTAATCTCGACAACCCAACCGTAATGCTCAGGTGGATAGTTATAGTATTTATCCCAATCTAAAAAAGGTTTATCAATTAGTTTACCTTTAGAGTTCACATCTCCATAGTAACCATCAATATTTTCTTCACAAGTTAAGAAAGTTCTCCATGGCGTAATACCACCAGCACAGTTTCCCATCGTTCCGATTGCAAAACTAGAACCTTTAACCTCACCTATAGCAAAAGGGATTTTTGAGTTCGCATCAAAGCGTCGACCGCTTTGAGGTACGAGCATCCATCGATTTGTTTTCAAATTTCTTTTAATTTTTACAAGTGAGCCGCCAACCGTTTTCATTTCTGTATCTACTTGAGCTTTCGATTTCTCATCTCCTTTTTGATAGCCCGAAACGAAAAGTGGGTTGGTATATTCATGATTGATCCACAGCCAGGATTCATCGGTTTTACCAGTAGGTAGAACTGCCAAATAATCATTATTGAAGCCAAACTCTATATCTTTACCAATAGGCTGACCCCATTCAAGTAGGACTTCATACTCAAGTCCGTCTAAAAGAGAGAGCTCGTCGCTCAAAGTTGATGATAAGCTTTGAAGCGAAGCTAGTGAAGCCTTTGATTTTGTTGAACTTTTAGTGCAACCAACCAGTCCAGCGCCGATAGCACCGCCTAGAAATGTGACAAACTCGCGTCGATTAAAAGCACTCACAGATTATCTCCTAATGAATAGTATTGAAATTATAAGCACTTAATATCAAAACGATAAGTCGCACGAAGCATAGAATCCTTACCTTTTTACTGACTTGCTTGAGAGTTTTCTGACGCATGATATAAAGCGTTAAAAATAGGAAGGAATATCCATGATTTTACGTTCGCTGCTTTCATTCATTCTTAGCTTGGCCCTAATGCCTCAAGTGCAAGGTGGCGCTGAGCAGATAACCATGTCTAAAAAGATCGATAAGGAACAACGTAATACCCTTCGTAGAGATCTCGAGAATCTAAAAAACTTTAATTTCGGGCAATCTGGGGAAGTAGAAACCCTACAAATAATGGGAATCGATGACGTCAACAGTACGACTTTACTCGACTGGTTAACTGAACGAGTAAGTGTCGTAATTGAGGACACTGATATACCTAATTTGAAAATAAAGTCTGAAAGCTTTAATAGATATCCTAGAAACAATGATCCAATTATTGAAAAAGCTCGACCAGCTCCAAGAACTGGCTCTGGTTCAAAAGGCGTTACTGTTATGAGTAATATTGGGACAGGCCTATATTACGCAGGTAAGACGACTAGCAAGCTTTTTACGTTAAAAGTTAGAACTGGCTTTCTTTCATCAAAATCATTTGAGATTAAATCACCGCGTACGGGTGTAATCCAAATAGGTGAAGGCCTTTTTATGAAAAAATATTTAATGAATAAAGAAAATGAAGCTGCTCTAGCAAATAGCTTAGGTCGAATGGCGATATTTTTTCATGAAGCAAGACACTCAGATGGTCACGGGGAAACACTTGGTTTTTTCCATGCTGTATGTCCTAATGATCACGATTTTGCTGGTGTTTATGCTTGTGATAGAAACACCAATGGTCCTTATACTATTGGGGCTCAAGTTATAAAAGAATTCATCAAAAACTGTGATGACTGTAGCGTTTCAGAAAAAGAACAAATGCGACTACGTTACCTGGATTCACTTAATCGAGTTCTAAGCACAACCACAAAAGTAATCGATAACGATGATACGGAAGTAAAAATACTTAAGATGCGCTTAGATACAAAGATATCTTTGTATGACATTGAAGTTTTAATTGGTGGAGCAACCCTTAAAACTTATAAAGAAATATTACAACTTGAAAAAGAGCTTATACAGGCTGCAATTAAAGCTGATGCTGTTGAGTTAATTCCATCTAAATTTTGGAATGCTGCTCCAGAATCAATTTAAAAGAGAGGATATTATGAATAAAAGAAAAATACTTATTTTAGCGCTTATCTTTACTGTGTCTGCTTTGATTGGCAGCCAGACGCGTACCCAAACAAAAAGCTTAAAGTCAAAGCCGGCTTCTTCGCCAAATACCAGAACTGAGTATGTACAAAGTAATAATATAAAGCATCAGGCTACGAGCAAAAAAGATTTAACTGAGGTTGAAAAACTAGACAACTCTATTCAAAAGCTCAGTCAATCAATGCCTAGCAAGGAAGAGATGAAGAAACTTGGAGAGCAGGCTATTCATCATTTGCCTGCAAGTATTGCTGAGTTATCAGAAGATCTTGGAGCTATAAAGCAGATCCTTCACGATAATCCAAACGATGGGATAATCATTGGCAAAGCTATCGCTTTCTATAGAACATGTTCTTTGCAAACAAGTTGGTCAACGAGTATAAGAGCCTTATGTCTAGCAAACCTACATGAGGTTGCAGGTGAATCGCTCGATTCAGCCCCTGTTGAGCTTTATCGTTTGGCAAAACTAGCTGTGGAGTTACCGGAGAGCTAATGAAAATTCTGCGCGCCAAAAGGCCAAAGAATCAAACTCAGCTTGAGTTAGAGATTGGCCGAGAATATGAACTAGATCGTAATGCTCACCTTGGTGGTAAGAGTTTCTATTTTTTTGACTTTGACGACAACGTTGCCTACCTCTCTACTCCAATCGTTATCTTTAATAAAAAAACTGGTGATGAGAAAATGATATCCTCTGGCGAGTTCGCCAGAGAGAATAAAAAAATTGGTCAATCGGGGAAATTTGCTGATTATTTCTTAAACTTTGATGACTTTACAGGAAGCTTTAGACACTTTAGAGATAAAAACTTCTCGTTAATAGATAAAATCATTCGAAAGAAACAATTATTTCTAAAAGATATTGAAACTGCTCTAGAGACAAAGGATTATGGCTGGAAAGCTCCTTCTTGGAATTGCTTTTATCATGCAACTTTTAATCGCAGACCTGTTTCGATCATTACGGCCCGTGGTCATAATCAAGAAACGATTATGGATGGGATAAACTTAATGGTCCGAGATGGTCATCTTCCACACTCACCAAACTATCTTTCGATCTATCCCGTTTCTAACCCAGATGTACGAATGGACCTAGGTGATCGCGACCTTAAACAAAGTGTTCCAGAACTTAAACGTGCTGCCATTCGTGAGTCTGTCGAAAAAGCAATTCAAGTTTATGGACATAGCCCTCATCATCGCTTTGGAATGTCAGATGATGATCCTAAAAATGTTGAACTGATTACTGAAGAGATGAAGGAGCTTAAAAGAAAGTATTCAGATATGAGTTTTTTTGTCATTTATACTAAAGAAGATACATTTGAGAAAAAAGAAATAATCATACCTCGAAAACGTCGAGTTATTAGCAGTGAACCAAAGCCTGAACAGCTAGGACTTTTTTAATTTTTTCTTTTTATTTTTCTCAGGCTTTTCGATTGCCTTCTCATCATATTGAAATTTGAGCTTTAACTCCCCTGCGTTCAGTGAAAGCATGACTCCATCTCTAAGTATGAATGCTTGTTTTATGTGTGCTGCTTTTACCATAATTCCTCCATACTTAAGATGGTAGCGAATATATGGGCGTCAACCCTTAGAATCAAATAAAATCAGTATGTTGGACTGCATAAAGAGCATATTCTTTTTACACAGTGCATTACAAAATTAATTAGTTTAACTAGAATATAACTATGAAAAATATCTTTCAAACACTCCTATTGGTAGGAATCATCGCCCTTTGGGGAGAAGTAAAGGCTTACGAAGTCCTGATTCATATTGACGTTGAACATATCTCAGACAGTACAGCTGCTAGCTCTACGACAGGTAGCGCCTACTCTATGATCGGTGGTCGTAAAACAGATATTTCTCTTATTGGACTGAACTTAACTGCTCCAAGTTCAACCTCACAAACTGGTGAAGAGTGGGCCTTAGAATGGCTTGGAGAAAATTTAGAAGAGCTTATACTATCAACTGGTCTTAGTCCCGAGCTGGCCGAAGTTGAACTTGATCTTAAAAAACATAAGCTTCGTTGTAAAAAAAGATCAACACAGCAGTGCAAAGGCGAAATCTCTTTAGAACTATCTGTGAGGCGCTTGTAACATCTTTGATAATTTGCCAATCATAAGTAGTCCTGGAATTGCAATCAGCGTACAAAATACAAAGAACCAAACATAACTCATACTAGCTGCCATATAACCGGTTGGGGCTGATGCTAAAACTCGTGGCATGCCCATTAAGCTAGATAATAAAGCATATTGAGTAGCTGTAAACTTCTTATTAGCCAGTGATGCCATGAAAGCGGCGTAAGCAGCTGTCCCCATTCCTGCTGATAAGTTTTCAAAACTCACGACAGCAGCTAAAGCTGATTCGTTCTTTCCAACTAAGGCCAAGATCGAAAAACCAGCAGTAGAGATCATTTGCAAAATACCGAAGATAACAAGAGAGCGAACCATGCCGAACTTAATCATTAAAGTTCCGCCCAATAAGCCTCCGGCGATCGTTGCCCAAAAACCAAATGCTTTAACAATAATACCAACTTCACTTTTACTAAAACCTAGATCTAAATAAAGTGGCATCGTCATATTACCTGCCATCTGATCGCCAACTTTATAAAAGAAGATAAAAGCTAAAGCCCATAAAGCTCCGTCACGCTTAAAAAATTCAATAAATGGATCAATAACACTTTCTTTTAATGTCCTCGGTGGGGCATCTGTTATGGTCGGCTCATCTGCTAGAAGCGTTGATAATGCAGATATCGCCATAATCACACCCATGCACATATAAACAAAACCGAAGTTCATATAGTCAGATAAAATTAGTGCTCCAGCACCTGAGATCAGCATAGCAACGCGATAACCGTTAACATACAAACTAGAACCTAAACCCAATTCTTCATCACTTAAACTTTCTCTGCGATAAGCATCGATAACGATATCTTGAGATGAACTAAAAAATGCAACTAAGAATGCCATTAATAAAAGTAGAGTTAGATTATTAAAAGGATTAAATATACCAACCATAGCAATACAAGCTGCTAGTAAAATTTGTATAAGCACGAGCCAACCACGACGACGACCTAAAAACTTTGGTACAAACCTATCGAACAATGGAGCCCATAAAAACTTTAGTGTGTAAGGAAGCCCTAGCAATGAGACGAGACCGACTCCTTCTAGAGAAACACCTTCTCCTCTCATCCAGGCTTGAAGTGTGGAACCTGTCAATAGAAGTGGTAAACCTGAAGCCATTCCCATAATAAAGGCGATCAACATTCTTTTTGAAAACATTTGCTGCCATACGGACATAGCTCTTCCTAAGTTAAAATAGATGGTTAACTAAATTGTAGGTAAAAGGCTTAATAATGTCTAAAGATTACTGAGCAAACCAGCATAGAGGTCTAGCACCCGAAAACAACTCTCCTGTGTATGAACAAGCTACATTATTATAGCAAAGGGAGCCCTGAAACAAAGTATCAAGACGACACTGTGGAGCTGGATGCTGTACGGTTGTTTGCCCTACTACAGATTGATCTGGTTCATTAATATCTGGAATTTTTCCTCTTCGCCCTCTTCGTCCTTGACCTAAAGATGAAATAAAATGACCTAGCTTGTTTGATATGAATGAATTTCTTAAGCACAAATCGTCTAAGCCACAAGCTTGATCCATAACCGGCAAAATATCGTTCGCCAAAACAAATGATCTATTGTCATCGTTTTCATAAAGCTTTTTTAAACATTGATGAGTAGCGAAGTAGTCAGCTTGACCTTCAACTGAAACCCAAGCTCTGTCAGAAGGTGGATCAAACTTATAAGGAGCCCCGCCAATATGATGACCTAATTCATGACAAAAAATTGCTGCAAATATATCAACATCAAAATTACGATGAGAAATTAAGCCTCCATAAAACTTAACAACCCATTGGTCATCGACTCGACTAGCAGTTGCATTAACGGTCGAACTATCGAGCACATACTCAACTACAAGATGACCACCTTGCTGTTCAATTTCAGTGCCGTAGATATCCTCAAACCTTTTTTGTAATTCTTGTAGCTCTGGTGGAACACTTTGTTTTTGAAAGGTTGAAAAGTTCTCAAGTTCTGGAGGGTTTTTGACAAGGTCAGCAAAGCTTATCTGAGAAAAGGTAAATAAACTTAATAATAATAAAAGATTCAAGATTACTCCCATTCGATGGTGCCAGGTGGTTTAGATGTAATATCATAAACTACGCGAGTGACGCCTTTGACCTCATTACAAATTCGACTAGAAACAGTACTTAAAAGTTCTCTTGGAGCATCAGTCCAGGTAGCAGTCATACCGTCTCCACTATTAACCATACGCACACAGATCACTTCTTCATAAGCTCTGGTATCACCTTTGACACCAACCGTTTTGACCGGCAATAAAACGGTGAAAGCTTGCCATGTAGCCTCATAAAAATTTTGATTGTGTAGCTCTTCAAAAAGAATTTGATCACTAGATTGAACCTTCAAAACACGCTCTGGAGTAACTTCCCCCAAAATACGAACTCCGATTCCTGGACCGGGAAAAGGATGACGATGGACCCATTCGTGTTTAAGTCCTAACTCTTCTCCTAAACGCCTAACTTCGTCTTTGAATAAAAAGCGTAGTGGTTCCAAAAGTTTTAGCTTCATCCTCTCAGGTAAACCACCTACATTATGATGGGATTTTATTGTTGCCGATTTTCCACCTTGTTCATGAGGAGAAATTGATTCGATCACATCAGGATAGAGCGTTCCTTGTAAAAGATGAGTAAAGTTAATGCCTCTATCTTTTTCATAGCTGTGCACTTGCTCCTCAAAAACTTCGATAAAAGTGACACCGATAGCCTTACGTTTTTTTTCTGGTTCATCTATTCCGTTGAGCTTTTTATAAAAAATTTCTTTGGAATCAAGAACTGTAATATTTAAATCTGTATTTTTTTGCAGAGTCTTAATATGGCCATGGTCTTGCGGTCTAAGAAGTCCATTGTCCACAAAGAAACAATGAAGCTTATCGCCAAGAACTCTGTGGGCTAAAGTCGCAGCGACCAAAGAATCAACACCGCCAGAAAATGCACATAAAACATTTCCATCACCAATTGACTCAACAACCAATGTTGCGTCAATAAGCATTTCGCAT
>CAYGQW010000082.1:0-11784 GCA_964352175.1 uncultured Halobacteriovorax sp. | reverse complement strand
TCATCTTGCCGCCTTTAAGAGCGATAACACGACTTGCATACTGACGAACAAGAGACAGAAAGTGAAGGTTACAAATAACCGTTACACCAAGCTCTTCATTAACCTTTTTAAGATACTGCATGACTGAGTGAGAAGTTGCTGGATCGAGTGAAGCTACCGGTTCATCTGCAAGTAGGACTTTTGGATTTTGCATAAGCGCACGAGCAATAGCAACACGTTGTTGCTGACCACCTGAAAGATTATCGGCACGGACATTTTCTTTTCCAGAGAGTCCTACGATTTTAATAAAGTCAGCGGCTTTCTTTTTATCTTCTTCTGAGTACCACCCAAAGATAGAAGCGAAGACACCTGTTCTGGCCAATGTTCCAGTTAAAACGTTGGTCATGACAGTCTTTCTTGGAACGAGATTAAAGTGCTGGAAGATCATTCCAATTCTTGATCTGGCCTGACGAAGAGCTTTGCCTTTTAGGGCGGTCATCTCTTCACCTTCGAAGTTGATTTTACCCGAACTTGGATCGTGCAAACGATTCATGCAGCGAAGGAGAGTAGATTTACCAGAACCTGATAAACCGATGACGACTAAAAATTCGCCTTTTTTTACATCGAAGCTCACGCCTTTAAGTGCTTGAGTTCCGTTGGGATAAGTCTTGACCAGATTTTCAATTTGGATCATGGCTTCCTCTTTATTAAGGTTTATTTATTTTTTAAGCTGCTCTTCAACATTTATATCAATAGCTTTAATCATTTGGCGAAGTCCTTCGTAGGCTTCATCAGTTGTATCAACTACACCTTCAACGCTGTAGATATTCTTAAATGATTGCTGTCCGTCTGGAGTGGCAATATATTTTTTAAGAGCATCGATGAACTTTGTTGCGATTTCTTCTGGAAGACCATCACGAAATACAAATGGGTCATTTGGAATAGGTTCAGTAATAGAGATGATTTTGATTTTATCTTCTACATCTGGAAATTGAGTCTTAACACGTGATCGTGCATCTCTAATGGTTCCGTCTTCAGCTGGAGGAGAGTAGTAAGTCGCTCCGGCATCAACTTGCTTTTGATAAATCATTGTGATGACGCTGTCATGCTTGATAGCAAAAGTAGTATTGCCTAGTTCAACGCCAGCATCTTTAATAATTTTAAGTGGGAACATATAACCAGAAGTCGAACTTGAATCGGTAAAAGCAAATTTCTTGCCTTGAAGATCTTTAACATCATTAATACCGCTATCAACGTGGGCAACGATTTGTCCTTTATATGAATCTTCGCCGTACCTAAGAGCTCTAAGACGAGCGTGAGCATTATATTTTTGGTTAGCCAAAAGATAGCCAAAAGAATTCATCACTGCAATGTCAGCTCTTTTGGAACCAAAGGCTTCGACCACGGCAACATAGTTTGATGGAATACCTGACTCAAAAAACAGACCAGTTTCAGCTTCTAGGTATTTAATAAACTCTTTAGAAGTAGAGGTGATTGTTTCTGAATCAACCGATGGAGTGAAATAAAGTTTAACAGGGTTGTCTTGGCTTCCAAGTGGTTGCTCTTTTTGACAAGCTGAAAGTCCTAATACCAAGATCAGGGCCGCTATGATTGTACGCATATGTCCTCCGACTAAATCCTTTTAAGTTCGGGAAGTTAGTATCATGCTTGACCTAAAATAGTTAGTCAGGATTTGCTTTGGTTGGCAGAAAATCGACTCATATGCTGCTGTAAGTTACCGTAAATATGTCAGAGCATAATCCGGGTTAAAATAGGTGCATGGCGCTAAATGTTAAGGCACTCATTCCCAGTTCAAAGCATGAAGAGGTAACCCCTCCAGTGTTTGAGACAACTTCACAAACAGGGGCTGAAACAGGTGAGGAGTTTGATCTTAATCAAGGAAGTCGAGAAAAAGCTTTGAATGCCTGGAAACAGATTCAGAATAAGATGATTTCAAGAAAAGATAAGTCTCATTTGCTCGACGTATTGTGAGCTAATTCTAAACGGCAGCCTTCTCTTGGTGAAATCCAACTTGCTTTGGATTCTTTTCCCCAACCCCATGCTGTTACAAACTTTGCATTTAGATTGATCTCATGTCCTGCCGGGGTAACGTATTGTGAAGAATATTCTTCGCAGTGTTCTGTCGACAACTCACTGACAAAAAGACATGAACACATTTCTTTGGCGTAATTTGCTGAAACAACTCTTGCAAATGGGCTTGTCCAAAGCCACGCGCCAAAACCAACTCCAATAGTAACGATGGATAATCCAAAGGCACTGATGAGTATAATCTTAACGCGTTTCAATTTTAGTTGGCCTTACTCTTGGTTGATAAGTCTTTGGCACTGATCAAGTGTAGAAGTTCTTTGTCCAAACGATCGTCCTGAAGTTACGTTAATCGCCTGGAAACCAAAAGAAACTTTGATACACATAAGTTGTGAGCCTCTCGTTGGTAACATTTCAAGGCATTGTGAAACTGTTGATACATACTCACCTAATTGCGCCAAAGTGTTGATGGCGAATGGGCTATAGCCAAATCTAACTTTAGAGCACATAACATTTTGAGCGAAAGTTGGAGCTACTTCTAAACATGATTCAAGTGTTGAAAAATAACCATCACCGATGAAAGCGACAAGATCGATTGACATTGGTTGGTAACCGAAACGAGACTTTGCACAAAGAGCTTTGGCACCTCTAGGAGGAAGCATACTTTGGCAGGTTTCGATACTTGAAACATTTTCTCCATAGGTTGCACCATTTCGTGTATTCGTAGGGATATATCCAAAGCTAGCACGACCACATAAAATTTCTGATCCACCTCTAGATCCACCTACTAGTTCATAAGCTTCTTCTAAAAGTTCTCTAGCTTGGCGTAGGTTTTGCGCACTTGCTTGAGAGTTATAAGTTTCCTCTTTAACTAAAGAAGAGATTTGCCTCACGTCTTCAAGTAGTTGACCGCGAGATTGAGCAAAAAGGTTTGCGCTTGATAATAAAAATATTGAGATGAATAAAGATTTCATAATGCTCCTCAGAGTATAACTATTTTATTTATTAAAACGTGATGGCAAAGTGTCCGTCAAGGATAGGCTTGATCAAATGCTCGCATGAAGAGTGAAAAGAACTCATCTCTATCGAGTTTTCCTTTTTTATCCTGACTAGTTCTTACAATGACAGTGTTTTGATCAGGTAAAATGACAAGCATTTGCCCCCAGTGACCTAATGCTAAGACTGCATTACTTGGTAAAGTAGGGTGGCGACTCTTATAGCTGCCATCAAGAAATGGTAAAGATGTATTGAGCCACCATTGGTTAGAGTACGCAAATCCTGTACTACGCTTTAGCTCTCTGTCTGGAGTCACAAAGTAGGAATAGGGCTGAGATGATTTTTCAATCCAT
This sequence comes from uncultured Halobacteriovorax sp., assembly GCA_964352175.1. Classification (GTDB taxonomy): domain Bacteria; phylum Bdellovibrionota; class Bacteriovoracia; order Bacteriovoracales; family Bacteriovoracaceae; genus UBA4207. Next base: position 8,410 of record CAYGQW010000082.1, on the reverse strand, counting down.
GACTTTTCTATAATTTGAAGATCTTTAAATTTACCCTTATTAAGAAAGAGTTGACCAATCTTGGCAATATCTCTTACAGACAAATAAAGATATGAAGAGCCAATAAAAGTTCCTGCGTGATCTCGCTCCCAAGTTACATCAGTAATTTCTAAAAGATCAAAAAATGATCGCCAGGGATATTCTTGATAATCACTTGGGCCCATGGCTTTAGATAATGCACCCATTAAAAGATTAGTTGTACCCGAGCTGTAACGAAAGTAGCTTCCTGCTGGAAAGGTCAATTTTTTTCTAGCAGCGAAGCTGGCCATATCTTGATAATTCTCAGTATAGAGCATGTTAATGACGTCACTTCCTATCGGATTATATTCATAACCTTCATTCCAATCATAGCCGGATGTCATATTGAGCAGATGATCTAGTTTGATCTCTTTGGGAGCGTCCGGGAAATATTTAGAAATAGAATCTTGTACTGAAAGAATTTTATCACTTATGGCCTTACCAATAATGAGGCCGGAGATTGATTTTGTCATCGACCAAATTTGTTGCTTAGTTTTTTGAGAAAAACCCTCTCTGTAGCGCTCATAAATAATTTCGCCATCTTTATGAATCAGCAATGAGTTCGTTTGATGGTCTTTATCAGTCGCAAAGGCATACTGTTCAAAGGCAGCCCAGCCAGGGGCTTTTACAATGTCTTGAGCTCGTAATAACTCAAATGGAGCAGATAAAAAAATGGTGAGTAAGCTCACCATTAAAAAAATATTCATGAATGTATTCTATTCGACTTAGCGTTTTAGTAGTAGCCGCTATGCAGATAGTGAGTAGGGCGTCTAGGGATTGGCGCAGCTTGGAATAATGAAGGTGGAGGTGAGCGCTGTTGATCATAGAACCTACTCGCCATGTCCACATCAATTCCGTCACCATTTCCGTCACCATCTTCGTTATCGTCATCATCAAGATCGGTTAACGGGTTAAACGTAGAACCTGGAGCGCTCGGAGTTGAAGCCTCACAAGTTGCAGAGCCTGCTAAGACGCCAGCACTATATACTTTGAGGTAAGCAGTGGTCACTCCAGAAGGAAGAGCACAAGTTTCTGTTGATCCCGCACATATTTGTTCTGAAGCCTCCTCTGAATCTGATTTAAACCATCTTACTGTAGTATTTCTAGCTGCTAGGTTCGTCGATGTGATTCGCACAGCTTCAGGATCTCCTCGACGACTATGTTCAATATTAGCGAGGCAGCTTGGAGGACTTGCGGTGTAAGTGGTAGAGATCTCGTACACTCCATTTCTTGGAGCTGTAATTCTAATATGGTTACATTGTCCTGATGGAGTATAGGAATCTCCATCAATGACAAAAGTATTTGTAATATTATCATAACTAGCTGTTGCATCAAGAGTACAACTTAATCCACTACATCTTGTAAGTTCCGTATCTGTCGATAATGATCTCCAGTTTACGGTTAGATCCAAGGCGCTTAACTCTTCAGAAGTTAAATTAGTGTTATCTCTTTTGATCTGTAACAAACAATTACTATTATTATCTAAAGTTACAAGTCCGGTATAACCAGCACCCATAATATTTTCACTTACAGTATCATTGTTTAGGATTGCACCTGCGCCTCCAGCAATGGCGTAGGTTCTACCAGCGCTTCCCATATTTTGTGGAATTGTACGTCTTCTAGATAAATTTGGTGATGGAATAGCATCAATGAAACTATCCCCAGTTCTAAGGATTGGGGCTGCTAGATTGTCTGCTGAAGTCAGAGTAAGAGATGAAGGCGGAGGTAGATTACCTTCTGGGAGTTCTGGACCTATATCCTCCGTACGATTTGGGTTACTTGCATCCACATCGCTAGTACGATTTGGTGCATCGATGTCTGGAGTGTCGGTATTCGCATTTACTCTGGCGGCATCATCAATATTGCTGTTTGCAGCTGAAGCCGCCATGGCAGTATTAACAATTGGACGTGCATTTGCACTTGCGATTGCATTGGCGCGGACATAGGCCGACATATCATTAATTATGGTTCTGCGATCAGCTGATGTCCATGATGAACTTAGAGAATTGACAGCAGCAATTGCTTCATCTGGGTTTGTCATATTGAAGATCTGTCTCCATTCTTCAACATTTGTAATTGGACGAGTTCTTAATCCATTATGATTTTTTAATAATGCGAACATTTCGTCTTCAGTTACTCGCACACCTTGACGAACTCGTTGCTGCACAGCTGCTGTAACTCTTGATAATTGTCTTTGGTTAAGAGCCTGCAAAGAACGATCTAGAGCAATAATATCGTCGGTAGTACGTGAAGCACCAGAAAGGACACGATCGATTGCTCCTAAAACTTGTGGGTCAGCGCTTTGAGTAAAAGCAAAGGAAGCGGTTCTTTGTGAGGTGATAATTTCACCAGCTGCATTAGTCGACCTAACATCAGAGACAAAATTAAATTGATCGACATCATCGAGATGAATTCGACTAGCAGCATTTCCATTCATTCTGTTTGTGCCAACCAGATAATCACCTTCTATTCTTGGCTCGTGTAAATCAAAACGTCTTGGCGGTTGGCCATCAACCCAAGCATAGACCCTCGGATTCGCTCCATCAGAATTAGAGATCATAGAGTTTAGAGCACCTCTTCTTTCGCCTCTAGTGTAATTGATATTTCCAATCGATTCATTCAGCTCTCTACTAAATGGACGAACTTCAGGTGTTGAAGAGGTTGTACGATCTGGATTCGGTGAAACATCTGGAGCTGTTCTTTCTGGACTTGGAACACCATCACTCGTAGAAGCTCTATTTGAAGTTGCATTAGTGTCCGGGCTTAGAGCGCGGTTTGCTTGGTTACTTGGTGGAACTGCAGAAGCTCCCCCACTTGAGAGTTCTGGTGCAGCAGGATTTGGGCCTTGAGAATTATTGGCATTAGCTTGTGCGATTCTTTGAGCTTCTTGTTGAGCTCTTTGTTGCTCGGTGAAATCAGCTACTCGACGATCATAAATCATGTCGTTTGAGCGAATCGTATTACCTGCTGCCTCAAAACTCTGGAAGGCTTCATCCATTTCTCTTAATGCGGCTTCTTGAGCAGCACCATCGGGTGCATTTCTTGCTTTTTTAACGGCTTCTCTATAGGCGAGTCTAGCTCTAATATACTCTTCTTGTGCCTGTTCAATGCCACGGATATATTCTTGTCCAGCCTGAGAGCCTCTAAAAGCAGTTTCATCAGGTGAAAGTCTAGTTTTTCTTAAAACGTCAGAACCTTCTGTTGCTCGGTTAAAAGCTTCGGCGCCTCGAGCTCCGTGCATGCCTAAAGCCACCTTACCGGCAGCACCATGTCTGCCTAAAGAATAAGCTTCATCTAGAAGGCGAGGGTACGCTGCTAAGCCGTCTCTTGTCACACGACCGGTTGCTCTCATGGCATTGACTAAACGCGCTCTGGAGGAAGGACTAAATGCGATAATACTATCTCCAATCAATGCACCAAACTGATTAGCGCCACCGCGTACCATACCTACGCCTCTACCCATTTTTCCCACAATTTTTGTCGCGAATTCACTACCTTCAATCGCCATTGATGTACCGGCTCTTACCGTCCAAGCGGCATTTGAAATAGAGTCACCGATTGCTCGACCCGCTACGTTCATGCCATTTCTAGCACCACGACCCGCTGCCCTCATCGCTGAACCAGTAGCATCAAGAGCCACTCTTCCAACTCTTGTTGCTCTACCAAGTCTCGAAGCAACATTGACTGTTCCTCCGGTTAAAAGCATGGTTACTATTTCTCCACCTGCAAAACCGATTGTTCCACAGGCGATCTGCATTTTTTGTTCACAAGTCGCACACTCAAAACTTGGAGCGGCTTCCATACAACGTGCGTTACTGCCAATTCTTGTTCCTGCAACTCCGCCTTCCCATCGGGTACATGCAAAATTATTTCTCATGCCATTAGTAATTGCTTGCTGCAGACCTCGACCGAATTTTGTTACAAGATCTCCAAGCGTTGGAAAAAGGCCATCACTCATAACGTCTGAGCCAATTTTAGAAGCTAGCGCCATAATATCGGATACAGAATCATCTGCCCTTGGAAATCCAACGAGTCTTCTGAATCCATCAACCACAAAGGTACCAACACCTTTGGCGATATCCCAGAGTCCTTGAACATTACTAAAAACATTTTGAATGATTCCCCAAAGAGCTTCTTTGAGGCAATTAGAACCAGATTCAGCACACTGGCCAATTCTTTGTAGAGCTGAAGGAGGAACAAGTGTATTAAGTACTCGACTTGCTATGCCTGTAGCAGCAGCACGTCTAGCAGCTCTTGCTGCAGTTGCTCGAACTGCTGCTGTAGCGCCAGCTCTCGCACCGGCCACAAGTGCAGAGCCACCAGGAATCATCGTCATAGCTCCAATGGCTAAGCCGCATACAACTGGTTGCATACATTCGGCGCTAAAGAGGTCTTGGTTTTTGCCTTCACAACTAAAATGTTCCTCAACTTTAATTTCTAAAGCACCCAAATCTGATTGAATTTGTTGAAAGAAATCAAGTCTATCTTGAGCCTCCCAATTAGTCGTAATACACTGAAATATTTCTTGTCGATTGGCACCTTCACAAGCAGTCGATAGGTCATAAAATTGTCTAGCGACCTGCTGACAATCAATCTGTTCTCCCTCAATTGTTATACTTTCTCTTTTATAAGAGCCATCGGGATTCTTACAGCTTTGGTGAATTACGCTGGCAGCATCTGCCAATGGTTCAATGGCTTCTTGATTCGATCCATCGACGGCTCCGGCTTCTTGCTGTTCACATAAATTCGTTTCATCTGGCGTCTCGACCGCCTGTAATGAACTGTTCATATTTAGGAAAAAAAGCAATGTGATGACAAATAACTTCATTTAGTCCCTCTGCATTTTAGAGAGGCTAAGACATTTTCAAATTTTGTATAAAATTGTTTATCAAGATAATCTTGTGCTCTATAAACGGACATCACTGCGTGGCCATTACAATTAAAACGTAAACTCTTTTCAATTATTCTTTGTCCGGCTAACTCGTATATATATCCGACGCCAAAAATTTCTAATCCGTTATTATTTTTTAATCTAAAAGGATCGAGGTATTTTTCGACTTTTCCTTTTCTAACACTTACATACTTGTCTCTTCCATCTTTATAGAGATCGAACCCTTCCTTCATTACTTTTAAATCTATTTTTGTATTGGACGGTTTTGACTCGGGTATAAAGCTAAGTCCAGGACGAAATCCTTCAACAGAAGGGCCAAGTAGAATTAAAGGAATTCCTGGAATAGGACCAGCGATCCACTTAGGGTCCTTTCCGGGCTTTTCTACGAAAAACTCTAGTGGACTTGCACTAAACCAAGTTGCAAAACACATTTGTGAATAAAGCGAAAAAAGAACAATTGTTAAGACTGTTCTAAATTGAAAATAAAGGTTTTGCTTGGTCTTCATACTCCTATCTTATCGGTATGTTGGCTATTGAAGTTAAAGGTAACTGTATATTTTTCTATAGTATTGAATATAAAGGAATTTCATTCAATTTAAGTCTAAATGGTGTTGCCTAAAATTATTGGCGATTAAGAGGAATTACGACTCAATCCGCTGATGGGTATAGAAAACGTCTAAAAGCTCAATACGCGGGTAAATGAGGTTTCGTATAACTCGTTTATACAGAATATTAGGGATCGATGCTTCGACATCTAATAGCTTGGCCAGGCTTGATTGGTGAATTTGAGCAGCCACAACACTAGTAGGGATATCGAGAATTTTTTCGATTCTAAAAATGAGTAGCCAAGCATGATCAACCATAGATTTATCAAGTACGGGAATTAAGTCCATCGTATCTTGTGCAATTTGAGATAAAGTTTTTTCATTAGTCTCACTTAAAAAAGTAAAAATTAATGAAAATAATTTTACTGTTGGTTCTAAAGCAAAACCTTTAATTTTCCTTTTTGCCAATTGCAGATGGTGATGCAATTTATGCAGATCCTCAAGATCATGATAACTTTGGGCCAGCATCAGATGTCGCCAAGCTTTATCGAGATCATTAGGGGACTTTACCTTACCGTGAACCACTGTCTCCCTTTTTTGATTGCCCCATAAGCCCTTTTCTTCTTGGATAAGGCCTTGCCAAGTTTTGGGTGCTTGACCTTTAATCGCTTGAATTGAAGCCGTTGCAGGCTCCATTGCTAGTACATGCATACTTGAAGGAGTTAAAACATCTATACCATGAGTTTTTCGTGTTTCTAAGATCGTCCAGCTTTTAAGTAAGTCTTTGGTTTTAATTTTCTTTTCACTAAATTTTTTTAGCTTGCGTTTTGCACTTTCACTACGAAATTTATTATAAAGTTGAAAATTGAGAGGAGGCTGATTCAGGTTAATTTGTTTTTCATCAATAAGACGATTATTAAAGTAGAGAAATTGATGATCATCGATGTGATAGGTTTGATAAACGAGGTTACTGCCACCAAGGTCAGCTTCTAATACTTGCCCGTCACTAAAACCTAGATGTAATGACCAAGTCGTTAAGCTTTTTGATTTTCGAAGAAAACCAAGACAGGTTTTTAAATCACCGCAACGAATTAAGAGATCTTGAACTAATTCAAATATTGGTGTGCCGGTAGGGTCAAAAACATCATTAAATTTTTGATGTAAAGCTAAGGTTAATCCCTCACTTGAGGTGGCCGAAAGTGAAGGGTAGGGAAAGCCTGCACTGCCATAAGAGACTATGGTTGGCTGATTTCTAAATTGAGTTCTTAAAAATCTTTCGTTGCTTGCAAAGTTTTCACCTAATGGAAAATCGAGTGTTCTAAGATGAGTAAGGTTTGTCTCTTCATTTCGATAAAAGAGTGAGGAGCAACCAAGTAAAGCTTTTGGAAGACGAGGTAACCATTTTGAAAAGCTAGCACTCAATTCCGGCACGAGAAGAATTAATAAGAATTTTTCTTGAGAAATACCAAGCCCTTCAGCATAGGCTTTTGTCCAAGGTGAGAACTTCGACTTCCAAGAATTAGAACCTTTAAACATTCCTTCAGCTAGAAGCTTTAGCCCTGAATCGAGGCCTTGCCATGGGGTTTTGATCAAGTTCTCCATGTGCTTAAGGGAAAGCTTAGCCGCTTCGGCATCCTTTAAACCTAACTGATAATAATTTTCTTCCATATCACCGATGAGATCTATGAAAGGGATGGAGTCATCTGTTTTGGTCACGATCTTTCCCAATTAAGCATATAAAGGAGGTTGTATGGATATTTTAAACATCACTTTAGGTGAGAGCAATGATCTCTTTACAGCGTCCATCCTTGCCTTAGCTTGTTTTCGTGTTTGGCTTGAGATTATGGGTTTTAACTTCAACCGGCTGCCTTTAACGAAGCTATTAGGTCAACAAATTGATGGAGCTGCCACCCGCTTTCATCGCTTTGGACTTTGGATGAGTATAGGCACCATTATTTTCACAGCACCAAGCTTCTTACTGTCATAGTACCTATGGCACGTTCCTTGCTCTATATAACTTCAAATAATTAAGTCCGTTAAATAACGAACGATTTGGAGTCCATTGTGTTTAAAAAGAAGACACTCGTCGCTGCTTTTGTCACTTTCTTGAGTTTTGGAGCTTTGGGGCAAGAAGCATCACAAACACTCAATTATGAACCAGAAAGTGAGATCCCACACGCTATTGGAGTTTATATTACTCCACGCGGACAAGAAAAAATTTTTAATGGGATACCTGCTTTAATGAACAGCAATGGCCTGTCTTTGTCGCAAGCATACTTTCATAAACAACATTTTGAAATGGAAGAGAAATCTTTAGAGCAGATGCTACCGCCAGAGGGAGCCCTTAGAGATGCAGCTTTAAAAATCAGAGAAACATTACAGCGCTTTCTAATGGGTTTAGATTTCAACGATCATAAGTTCGCTCTTGATATTGAAGGAATCGACGTTAATATCGACTGGCAAGATGTTCATATAGAAATAGATCAAATATCAAAAATGGCCGGCAAGTTACAATTAAAACTCGTTCTGGAGACAACCGGGCTAGATCTTAGAGTTTCAAAGTTTCGAGCCAAAGATCTTAACAATGACTTCCTTGGAGAAGTTGGGGTTGATGGGCTAGCAGTTTTCTTTGACCAAGAGTCTAAGCCTTTCAAGATTGAGGTTCCAATCCTCTTAGAAAATATGCAAGGTCATAGTGGTCCAAAACTATCCGTGGGTGAATTAAGTTCAAACTTAGATGAGATTGCCTTGGGAGCTAGAATTGAAGGTGGAATCACTGTTCCTCGGATCGAAATTAGAATTAATGATCGAGTCATCACTGCGAATTATTCTGAATTAGAAAACATGCTTAATGAAAATGAAGAAAAAATTGTTCAAGCGATCAAAAAGAGTATGAATGGTTGGATAGGTGAAGACG
>CAYGQW010000081.1:0-11908 GCA_964352175.1 uncultured Halobacteriovorax sp. | reverse complement strand
AATTTTTTTGCATCCCTGTGCATAAAGCTGTTAAGATATAGAAAACACATGGTTGTGTTTTGGAGGGAGCATGGAAGTCTCAGGTAAAACATACTTTAATACGCATGAACCAAATGCGATTAATCAACTTTTCAAAACTTTTTTATCTAATGAAGAAACTGCAAAAGCCCCATTTGAACTTGGATTGGAAGCTCTAGAGCAATTAGAACTTTCGGCCCAAACAGAGCCGGAACTTTTAGGTTTTTTCTTAGAAGATATTGTGTTCACATCTCTCTATGCAACTTTCTATGAAACGATCCTAGTTGCTCTTAAGCATAATCCTGAAGCTGCGGCCAAGCTTATCAATGAGTTTGCAGCTGATATGGAAGCTCGTGAAAGAGTCATCGCAATCCAAGCACATCATCATGTGCAATACGTTCTAAACAACGGAACTTGTAAAGGCTGTGCTTTTTGCGACAATCACCAAGATGTAAATGAGCTCTTAGAGCCATGGAATAATAAAGAATACGATTTCTTTTGTGGTCTCTATGTAGGTATGAAGACGATCCAATTTGGAATGGAACAATTACTCTACGAACACATTCCGAATGAGCCAGGACTAATCTCATTACTTGGTCATGATAATGTTCTAGGTCTAAGACAAAACATCTTTGACTATGCCGAGAAAAAATTCTTCTAAATGGTTGCAAAATATTTCGGCTATTTAATTGGTGGTTTATTCGCTATAGCACTGATACTTGCACCTATCTCTGTCACTAGTTATTTCCTATTCGACAGCGCCTACACAATTCTTAAGTTAGAACCAAAAGAAGCTGTTGTTACCAAATGTTTCACCAAACGTAGCTCAACTGGAAAACCACTTACTCGTAATGTCCCTAGAGCTATTACAACTGAGGGTGAGATTGCTAACGGTATGATTGGAGAGCTAAAATATCTATCTACATGTGACGAGATGGTTGGCGATACTTTAAGTGTTTATATTGATCCTAATAATCATAAAAATAATCGCATTAATACCTTTTGGCAGATGTGGTTTTTGCCATTAATTTTCACTACGATATGTCTTCTTTGGTATCCCTACCTCATCAAGAAAATTATAAATAAATATAAAAAGAAAAAGTCTACACTTTAGAGCAATTGGATCTTAGTTAATTAATGTTTTGCTCTAAAGTTTAATGGCTGAGAAACACTGACAGGTCCACCTTTTTCAGGCTTTGGAAAAGAAATCCCTTTCGTGACTTTAACAATACAGGATTGAATTTTCTTAATGGTAGCATTGTCTGCGTCACTTTCTTCAAAATGAACTTCTTTAGTTGATCCATCCCCAGTGATTTTAAAAGAAATTTTTGAAGAAAAATCAAATGACTCTTTTGAGATATCTAACTCTTTTTGATAACAAACCTTAAACTGAGCCGTATGGGACTGAAAAATACCTCTTATTAAAGCTGGATCAAGATGTCGATGATCTTCTCCATCGTGAGCTAAAATATTTAAACTAAAAAACAAACTTACAAATAAAATAATGTTTTTCACTAGTATCTCCAAAGGCCTGAAGCCCAAGTAAAGCCTGAACCAAAGGCTGCACTGGCGACTAACATTCCGCGCTTAAGCTTTCCAGCTTTGATAGCATCACGCATTCCAAGTGGAATCGTTGCTGCAGTTGTATTGCCATAATTTTGAATCGTATTGAATACTTTGTCAGCCGGTATCTTTAGCATTTCACCAACTTTATCATTAATCCTTAAGTTAGCTTGATGAAATAGAAAGAGGTCAACGTCCTCCAGATTAACTCCCGAGCTTGTACAAGTATGCAGCAATGTTTCACACATTCTTTTAACAGCATGAACAAAAACAGTTTTTCCATTCATTTGTGGATAATGCCAACCCTCCTGAATCATAGCATCAGGCACACGCTTTGGATCATCAAAACCTGTTCCTGGACCTGGCAGCCAAAGCTCTTTTGCAAAAGCTCCGTCGGCATGCAAATTCGTCGCAATAATATGACCATCTTTTGCTGCATCTTTAACTTCTGTCGCCGAAACAACTACTGCACCAGCTCCATCTCCAAATAAAACAGAAACAGCTCTACCATTTGGAGTTTTATCTAAACCTTTAGAGTGTATTTCACCACCAACTAATAAAATATTTTTATGTGATCCTGATTGAATAAATTTATCGGCGATAGAAAGACCGTAAATAAAACCAGAACATTGCTGACGAATATCAAGTGCTGCAATACCTGCTAAACCAAGCTTCTCTTGAAGGAAACAAGCACATCCAGGAAAATCATGGTCGGGTGATAGAGTTGCGAAGATAATCATATCGATATCTTCTTTTTTTATACCTGCATCAGATATAGCGTCTAACGAAGCTTTATATCCTAGCTCTGAGGTCGAAACTTTTTGCTCAACCCAATGTCGCTGATTGATTCCTGTCCTCTGAACAATCCACTCATCAGAGGTGTCCATCATTTTTTCAAGATCATGATTGGTCATAATTTTTTCTGGAACAAAAGCTCCAACACCAGAAATACGACTTTGAACTGTTGGGTTGACTCCCATACTTCTTTCCTCCGATCATAGATGAATAACAATCTTAACTTAAAAGGATCGGCCATGGAAATGCTCAAAATTCTCAACATCACTTCGACCTACGCCGCGTGTCTTGGAATCTTACTCTTTCTTTTATCTTTGAATGTCATCAGATTAAGATGGAAGCATAAAGTTGGAATTGGGTGTGGAAAAAATAATAAAGAGATGGAGACTGGAGTTAGGATGCACGCTAACTTTACCGAATATGTACCAACAATCCTTTTATTACTAGTTTTAGCAGAAATTTCAGGTAGCTCTGACCTTGTGCTTCATATCATTGGTGGCTCGCTATTACTTGGACGTATACTTCATCCAATTGGTTTGTTTTTATCAATTGGAACGAGTGTGCCTAGAGGTCTTGGAATGGCATTAACTTTCACTGCTCTAATAACTTCAAGTATAAATCTATTGATGCACTTGCTTTAGCCGAGCATAAAGCTCTGCTAATTAAATCCTAATAAAAAATGCCCAAGATTTGTTGGCCATATGATTCTCGCGTGCTAGCATTTATCTATAATTTGACCCAAGGAAGGAGTCATCCATGTCTAAGGCTTTAAGACTTAGCTTCATTCTTGCCATTATGGCATCCCTTAATCCTGCATTTGCAGAATTCGCCAAGCTCCCTTCATATTACAACCAAGATCTCGTACAAAAATTAGATGAAGGCTTATTAAAAAATACTGCCCTTAAAAAGGCTCTTCATGATGTTATGGCAAAAGTGCACGTGAAAACAAAATCGAGAGACCTTCTCTCAAGCTCTTGTCCATCTCAAAAAGAATGCGAAGAACAAGAAACACAATATACCTATAGACAGGCTCGTGAAATTCTTTTCGGAAAGATTCACTTAGAATCAAACCGTGGTGGCTTCTCGCTTAAAGAGGTCTATTGTCGACAAACAATCAATGAAGAAGACGGTGTAGGTCCAGGAAGAATTCCTGATCATACTCAGGTCAACTGTGAACATACTTGGCCTCAAAGTCGCTTCAATCCCGATGAAAATAAAAATGCTCAACTTACAGACCTCCATCATCTTTTCCCTTCAAATTCCCGTGCTAATAGCTCACGCGGCAATCTAATTTTTGCCGAAGTAGACGGTGGAGTTATTAATGATGAATGTACTAGCTCATATCGTGGAACAGCTTACGGCTCAAGTGAAACAGCCTTTGAGCCACCTGACGAACATAAAGGTGATGTAGCTAGAGCTCTATTTTACTTTTCAACCAGATACAATCATCCTATTGGCCCACTTGAAGAAGACTTCCTAAAGAAGTGGCACTGGCAAGATCCAGTTGATGATGCAGAAAGAAGTCGACATGAGAAAGTTTATGAAGCTCAAAAAAATAGAAACCCATTTATTGACTCCCCGGACTTGGTTGAATTGGTTAACGATTTCTAGTTTATTTTTTCTAGTTGCTTGTGCCACAACACAAAAGCCCTCAAATAAATCTAGCTATTCTGATGCTACCGAAAAAACGTTTGAAGAAATCGAACGCTCAAGAGTTTTAGATTATTATCGTCAACTTAGAGAAAGTGGCAGTTCGAGAAAAAGCACAACTAGACCAACAACAATCCGACCGAAACAATACAATAGTCAGCAGAGAAGACCCGTTGTCAAAGCCACACCAAAACCTCTATCAAAAGAACAACAAGAAGCAATTGAAAGAGAAGTGTCACAGAATCTCTCATTTTTTTGTATGCTAAATCGCAAAGATTCACGCTTTAAAGACGAAGCTGAATGCACAGCTTATGCACAAAATGTTCTTTATGAATGTAAAAAGCGCTTAGGTGATGAATTAAGCAAAAAGTTAATTCGTTGTGTGAAGTCTGAATTAAAGCTATGAATTCGCAAGTATTTTGACTCTCTGTTGATACAATTTACTATCAACAAGTACAATATCTCCACCATTCGAAATACATTCATCTAAAACGGAGTCTGCCAGTGGGTAATCCCAAGCGTATTCTTTTTCTAGACTTTTAGGCAAAGTAAAAGGCAGCTTTAGTTTAGTTCTAACAATCTTGAAGTATGTGATGGACACTTCGACTTTTGATTCTTCAGGAAGCGTGTCCGGATCAAAAAATTTGTTCAAATTTTTAGGCATAACAAATGCTAGCATATGTAGAAGTCTTAGACCATGGTTCGACAATAGGGTCAAAAGATATTTTATCAGCTAAGGTTAGGTATGAATCAAAGCACAAAATGGGACGATATCATTATCGGTGCAGGTTATGCAGGACTTAGTCTGGGCGCCTTACTTAGTCAGCAATCAAGGAAGGTTCTTGTTCTAGAGTCTCATTCCCTTCCTGGTGGTTGTGCAGGGTTTTACAAAAGGGGCGACTTTCATTTTGATGTAGGAGCTACAACACTTTCAGGAATTGCCGAAGGAATGCCATTAAACTTATTGATCAATAAACTTAATTTAAAAGTTATTAACACTAAGCTCGAAATACCAATGATCATCAAACTTAGTAATGGATTAATTTTAAAACGCTACGCCGACTTCAATTTATGGATGGAGGAATTAAACCTAAAGTTTCCAGGAATTAATCACGAAGATTTTTGGCGAAAACTTGAATCGATTTCAACGCGAGCTTGGGCCCTTCTTGGTGACGTATGGAATTTTCCACCTCAATCCATTAGTGAAGCATTTAAACTTTTGAAACCCAAATTACTTACACAAGCTGATCTTGGACTTCTGTTATTGAGACCTCTAGAGACCATGCTTCCTAAAGAATACCGAAGTGGAGTCTTAAGAGAGTTTATCGACGAGCAATTACTTATTAGTACACAGACAACTAGTCACGATGTCCCCTCTCTTATGGGAGCCCTAGGTCTAACTTATCCTTCGGATATGTATTACCCAAAAGGTGGTATCAGCTCTTTGGCAATCGCTCTTCAAGATAAAATCATAGAAAATGGAGGAGAAGTCCGTTTTAAAGCAAAAGTTGAGACAGTTAGTGATGACCTAATAGTACATACAAAAGACGAAACATTTAATACTAACAGAATTATTTCTACTATACCTATATGGAATCTATCACCTTTAAATAAAAAACTTAAAAATTGGGTCATGCCTCAAACAATCTCTATCACAAAAAGCTGGAGTGCCGTGACCTTAAATATAGCCGTTAAGTTCTCAAAACCAATTGAGAATCTTTATCACCAGGTTCATTTAAAAGAGCCTATAACTGGTGCAAAAAGTACGAGTTTATTCATCTCTCTCTCCCATCCAGAAGATCGCTCAAGAGCACCTGAGGGATGGCAAACAGTAACTATTTCAACACACGCTTTACCTGAAGATTTTCCTAGTGAAAGAAATCAAATATATAAAGAAATGAAGGGTCATATATTAGACGAGGTTACAATTATCTTAAAAAATTATTTCGAAGATATTGAAGAAACAAAGTTTGAAAGCGTTGGAACACCATTAACTTTTGTTAAATACACTCAGCGCTTTAAAGGAAGAGTTGGTGGGATTCCCCATTCAGTTAACAACCTTCCTTGGAATTGGCCGAAGAATATAACCCACTTAGCGAATTTTTATCATATGGGTGACACCTCTTTTCCAGGACAAGGAATCGTAGGAGTTGTCCAAGCAAGCTTTAACTTCATGAATCGATTTCACCGGAATTAAATGAAAAAATTACTCTTTAAAACTATTGTACAAAATGACTATAAAACTGTTTATGCAGGTTTTGATCTAAAACTTTTTAAGGCACTAAAGCCTCCTCTTATGAGTCTTGAGGTGACAAGATTTGATGGCTGCAAAAAAGGTGATGAAGTCCATTTAAAAGTTGGCGCCATGGGTATGACTCAAGATTGGATTTCTCATATTACCTGCCATCATGAAGACGATAGTGAGTGCTTCTTTATTGATGAAGGTTTTAAAGTACCATTTCCCATAAAGAAGTGGCAGCATCGTCACATTGTACAAAAAGTCAGTGCTAATCAAACAGCAATCATCGACGATATTTCATACTCATGCTTTGGTGGAATTATTGTCGAAATACTAATGTACCCCGCTCTTTTCGCCCAATTTAAAATCAGAGCACCGATTTATCGTCGTTTTTTCGACAACGAAAAGTAAGATTCAGTCTTGGCCCGACAAGTTTTTTAGTCGGTGCCAATTGATGTTCCCATTCATGTTGGGTTCGTCCAGTCATTAGTAGCAAAGATCCACTTGGTAAAATTAAGTCTATTTTTTCTTTTGTTTTTAAGTGTCGAAGTGAAAACTTACGAGCACTACCATAACTAACAGATGCAATAGGTGGTTCTTTTCCAAGTTCTTTTTCATTATCTCTATGCCAACCATTCTTATCTGAACCGTCACGGTAGTAATTACAGAGAACAGAGTTAAACTGAATTTTAGAAATTTTAATAACTTTATTTTTAATTCTTTTGAGATTTTCAGTCCATTCATTTGCTTCCATTCGAATTTTTGAATAAGTATAGCTAAGTCCATCATCTGCATACCAAGCCTGTAAGCGAGGAACAGGATGAGTCTTTCCCCAAAGTGTAATATCGTCCTGACGCCATGCTAATTCGCCATAAAGGGGCTCTAACTCCTTAGCATCAAAAGTATTTTCAAGCAGATATACTTCTCCATCAAAAGGCAATAAATTATGTTTCGTCCAACTCATAATACTTAGCAAATCGCCTTCGAGGTGATATGTCCAGTGTATGAAACTATTCGTACAACTTTTGGTTCTCTTTTTGGCCATCACCGGTGCAGCATCATTGCTGGTTTCATCCGGTAATATTGATTTTGGGAAGATTGATTACTGGAACAATCACGGTGTATTCCTTTTATTTTTTCTCACTCTTTTTCCAAGACTAACTCTATTTTGTTCATCAATTCCATTTGGCGGTCTGCTTTGGTGGCTAGGTTTTTTCTTTGCCCCAAGACTCTTGGTCGCCTGCCTTGCTACAGCAGCTTATTGGCAAACAAATCCATTTTTAGTCGTCATGGCCTGGTTCATCGCTATCAGCGGTGAAAGTGCTGAGAAGTGGGGTTTTAATCAGCGTTTTCATGTCAATGTTGGTGGCAGAAGTTTTGGCAATGCGAACTCACAGCAAAGGCCAAGACCACATTCTACAGTCAACGACAATGTTGTTGATGCTGAGTTTAGAAGAATGGATGATTGATGCAATTAAATCGCTTTAAATTTGCAGTTGTTTCGACGATTGTAAGTCTTTTTTTGCTGATCTTAGCTGGCAGTATCGTTAGAACAACCGGCAGTGGATTAGGTTGTCCTGATTGGCCCCATTGCTTTGGTCAATGGATTCCGCCAACAGATATTTCACAGTTACCAATCGACTATAAAGAAAAGTTTGCTATCGCTGGAAGACAAATTGCCGACTTCAACGCCACCAAAACTTGGATTGAATATATCAATCGTCTTTTAGGAGTGCTGGTTGGTCTCGAGATGATTTGGTTAATGATCACCGCTTGGCCGCTTCGAAAAATGCACCCAAAACTTTTTAAAGGTTCAGTTCTCGTGTTTATTTTAACATCGATTCAAGGGGGAATTGGAGCAAAAGTTGTAAGCTCGCATTTAGCACCACATCTAATTACCTTTCATATGTTCTTAGCTGTCGTCATCGTACTTCTCACGATAGCACTCTATATACTGGCGACAGGTATTCGAAAACCTCTAACTATTCGATCCAAACAAGTTGGTAGTATTGTTTTAGCCCTAGCACTTATTCAGCTCATCCTAGGAACAGAAGTTAGGGAGGGAGTTGATCTCATCACCAACTCAGGAGTTACAGATAGAAGTTTATGGTTAAATCAAGACAGCTGGCTCTTTATCATTCATAGATCATTTTCAATTCTCTATCTTTTAATCTTTGGGCTTTGGGTGGGACAACTTTGGAAGGAAGAACCTTTTGGTAACTCTAGAAAACTAATTGTCGCTTTATTTATTATTACTCTGCTGGCGCCTCTAACTGGCATTGTACTATCTTATTTCTCAATGCCAGCATTTGCTCAACCACTTCATCTTTTAATCGCAACATTAGTTATTAGCGGCGATTTTGTTTTGATTTATCGACCGGACCACGCGCCGGTTTAAAATCACTAGCGGGTCTTGTAGCACCGTAAAATCTTTTAAACATTTCCTTATCAGTCATTTCGCTTTGATGAGTTCGGCGAAATTTATCATCGATCATATTTCTATCAGCGCAAGCAATACAGATCCAATCTTTATCAAAAGATGGGTGCTGATATCTTTCAACATCAGGAAGATCGCGCTCACATACTTCACAGAAGGTACGAGCATGCTGATGCACTTCACTTTTCTTTGCAGGACGGCCTTTAACACGATCACGTTCATTGGCATTTTTAGTAGCGTGTAAACCAGCGTTCAATAAAGCATCTTTAAGCGATTTAGCCATAGGTCCTCCAAATTTCTTTATTATTGTACATAAACCCTCAAAATCTGTGGAGAGGGATAATAATGGACTAAATTACTTTTTCAATCTGCCGATAAGATAATACTCATAAAAGGACTTAATAAATGCTTAAAAATCAAGGCTTTATCTATATATCACCCTGCCATCTTGCAAATGCTCCTCTTGTAAAAATTAACTATGATTCACGAACTAATTTACCACCTGGCTTCATGGAAACTCATAACGCTCTCGCCCTTTGGCCTTTGTCTGGACAAAGTATTTCAGGCCATCGACTTCTAGATCAACTTCACGCCAGCCTAATCAGCATGGGCCTGGCTTTTACAGTTCCAAAAGTATATCAAACACAATTTTCACAACTCATGAAATATATCGATAATTGGTTAGCCGTTGATCGTCATTTTGAAGGTAACGATATTTTGACCAATGACTTATTAAAGAACTTACCACTAAAGATGAGTTATATTGAAGAGTCTTCGATGAACTTGAAACAGTTAGGAGACTTTTGGATTACTCATGATCCTTGCTATGAACAAACAGCAGCTGCTGCATTCTATCGTGGTATGTATCACGGACAAGATGAATGCAAGATTCAACTTGCAAGATGTTATGAAGAAGGTGTTGGCGTAGAAATCAACTATGTAAAAGCTAAAGAGCTTTTATTAAGTGTACCTGCTAATGACAAGACCTTTCCTCTGCTATTTAAACTTGGCTACAAGGAAAAATGTTCAGATACAATTCATGATCTAAAAAATAAGTTCTTTATGAAGTCTCCACTCCCACTTCCAGGCAAAGGGCATCAATTTGATGTTTTTCATCAAAACTTACTAGAACTATTATTTATAAGTTTCGAAGAAGCCGGACATCTAGACATCTGGCATAGCAGCTGGGAACTCGTTAGCCCTTATCGCGACGAACTCTTAGCTCTTTCAGAAGTAAGAGTTATGGACTATTTCGATACTCCTGAAGCTTCACAAATGAGATCATTTCATGACATGCTTTCACATATGTTTGAATCCTATCGATACAGCGCTTAAAGGGAGTCACTGTGAGTATCATGAAAGCATCTTTTGCACGTCAGGCAAAAAAAGAATCTCTATGGCAAAAGAGTCTTATCTTTATAGGTAATGATTTAAAAAAAATTTCATCTACATTAAAAAAGCATCAAATAATTCTGAGTGAACCTATTCATAAAAGTCTTGAAACGAAGAAGGTAATTTCATTTTTTCACGAAGACAATCAGATCTCTCTTATACTTCTTGATAAAGCGGTGGAAAGGAAACTCTCCTACTCAATTGCAAGAGATCAAGTTGGAGCGAAACTTAGTCATTTTACAGACGGCAATCCTAAACAATCAGATGTCTACTTCATTGGCTTATCTGATGAAAGTATAACAGGAAGTCTCGTGGGATTAGATCTTGCTGCTTACCGTTTTGAAGACAGTAAATCAATAGGACTCGCTCATCTTAACTTTTATCAAGATGACAAAAAACTTGCCGCGAAATTTATTGAACAAGTCACAGAAATATCGAAGGGAATTAACCTCGCAAGACATCTTGTGAACCTACCTCCCAATGAGTTACACCCAGTTAACTTTGCGTCGATAATCCAAAAGGGCTTTCGAGGCTCAAAAACAATCAAAGTAGAAGTCTGGGACGAGAAAAGATTAGCAAAAGAAAAATGTGGATTACACCTTGGCGTTGGTGCTGCTTCTGCTCATCCTCCAAGATTAGTGAAGATTTCATATAAACCACTAAAAAAAGCCAAAAAGAGAATTGCACTTATTGGTAAAGGAATCACTTTTGATACTGGAGGTCTAGATATCAAGCCTTCAGGCGGAATGAGGTTGATGAAAAAAGATATGGGTGGTGCCGCTGCTATATCTGGTGTTTTTTCTTGGATAGAAAATAGTGGACTGGCCCTAGAGGTTGAGGGTTATCTTGCTCTAGCGGAAAACTCTATTAATGAGAATGCGACTCGTCCTAGCGATATTCATATCGCTAGAAATGGTTTAAAGGTTGAAATTGATAATACAGACGCTGAAGGTCGATTAGTTCTTGCAGATGCCATCGATGTTGCCTGCGATCAAAAGCCGGATATGATTATAGATGCTGCAACTTTAACTGGTGCTGGTAAAGTATCCTTAGGGCAAGATATAGCTTCACTCTTCAGCAATGACGATAAACTAGCAAAAATGATTCAAGATGCTAGCGAGTCTGTAGGTGATCTATGTTGGAGAATGCCACTTCATCAAGACTACGCTAAAGAGCTTAATTCATCCTTTGCTGATTGCACCAACTCATCATCAAGTGGATATGGTGGAAGTATTACCGCTGCCTTATTCTTGCAAAAATTTGTTAGAGGAATTCCTTGGGCTCATCTTGATATTTATGCCTGGACCACAAGTAACCAGCCTGCTCTGATGCAAAAAGGTGGCTCAGGACAAGCTGTGGCTAACTTAATAAATTTTTTAAAAAAAATTAATTAGTTTTTATAAGTTGTTCATAGATAGCATCACCAAGCTTTTTGCCGGCAACGATATCACTTGGGTGATGAACTCCACCAATGATGCGATTAAGGGCAACTTCATCAGCTCTATCCATAAACTCTTTTTCTCTATCAGGATAAAAATCAGACAGCATGCGAGCAAAAACACGAGCAATCATTGTGTGCCCACTTGGGTAAGCTTTTGATGTTGCAAGTGGGATACAAGGAACTATTTCAGCTCTTGCATTGAATGGACGTGGACGATCAAACAGCTTTTTTGAAATAGCACTATTTAATCCTACAGTCGCGTAAGCTTCAATAAAATGAACCCAAACTCTTCTCATCTCTTTAGTCGTTAAAAGAGATCCGAACATAGACTTAAGCGTTGGAGTTTTTTCAGCCGCAGCTTCTTCGCACTCAG